>NZ_JBVIBK010000041.1:0-59057 GCF_055573455.1 Streptomyces sp. NPDC030183 | reverse complement strand
CCGACCCGAGTACGTCCAGTACACGGGTCAGGGCCCGGCACGCCGAGAGCACGCACCTGACGCCGCGGGGCCGCCCTTCGGGCGACGGCGGGAATTTGACGACAGGGCCTAGGGGCTCGACACCCCGGTCGCGAACGGCGCCTACTCGGCACCCGCGGCCGCGCGGGCGCACTCCGCGCACGTGCCGAAGATCTCCACCGTGTGCGCCACGTTCACGAAACCGTGCTCGGCCGCGATCGCGTCGGCCCACTTCTCCACGGCGGGCCCCTCGACCTCGACGGCCTTGCCGCACATCCGGCACACCAGGTGATGGTGGTGCTCCCCGGTGGAGCACCGCCGGTACACGGACTCCCCGTCGGACGTCCGCAGCACGTCGACCTCACCCGCGTCCGCGAGGGACTGCAGCGTGCGGTACACGGTGGTCAGGCCCACCGAGTCGCCGCGGTGCTTCAGCATGTCGTGGAGTTCCTGCGCGCTGCGGAACTCGTCGACCTCGTCGAGTGCCGCGGCCACGGCGGCCCGCTGCCGGGTGGAACGACCTCGTACAGGTCCAGCGGTCGTCACCGTTGCCTCCTCACGTCGCGGTCTTGCCGGGCCATTGTGCCAGCCCGGCGGGACCCCGGTCGGACGCCGGTCACCCGGCGGACCCCTCGGCGGAGCCCCGGCTGGCCGGAACCGTGTCCCTGGCGCCCCCCGCCCCGGCGGCCTCGGCGGCCCCCGGGATCACACACTCCGCCGGGTCGCCCGCGGCACTCACCGCTGCCTTCGCGCGCCGCCGGGCCAGCGGGGTCGCCAGCGCTGTGAGCAGCATGAACGCGGCGATGGCGAGCAGCACGATGGTCGCGCCGGGCGGCACGTCCTGGTAGTACGAGGTGACGGTGCCGCCGATCGTCACGGTCACCCCGATGGCCACGGCGAGCGCGAACGTCGCCGCGAAGCTGCGGGTGAGCTGCTGCGCGGCCGCCACCGGCACCACCATCAGCGCGGAGACCAGCAGCAGGCCGACGACGCGCATGGCGACCGTCACGGTCACCGCCGCCGTGACCGCCGTGAGCAGGTTCAGGGCCCGCACCGGCAGACCGGTGACCCGCGCGAACTCCTCGTCCTGGCTGACCGCGAACAGCTGCCGGCGCAGCGCCAGCGTCATCACGATCACGAACGCGGCCAGGACGCAGATCGCCGTGATGTCCTCCGGCGACACGGTCGACAGCGACCCGAACAGGAACGACATCAGGTTGGCGTTGGTGCCGCCGGGCGCGAGGTTGATGAGCATCACACCGCCCGCCATGCCGCCGTAGAAGAGCATGGCGAGGGCGATGTCGCCGCGGGTCCTGCCGTACCAGCGGATCAGCTCCATGAGGACCGCGCCCAGCACGGACACCAGGGTCGCCATCCACACCGGCGACCAGGAGAGCAGGAAGCCGAGGCCGACGCCGGTCATCGCGACGTGGCCGATGCCGTCGCCCATGAGGGCCTGGCGGCGCTGGACGAGGTAGACGCCGATCGCGGGGGCGGTGACGCCGACGAGGACGGCGGCGAGCAGGGCCCGCTGCATGAAGGCGTAGTTCAGGAATTCCATGATCGGTGCCTTCTCAGCTCAGCAGACCCGTGCGGACCGGTTCGGTGCCGGGCGCCGCGTGCGGGTGGACGTGGTCGTGGCCGGGCAGCGCGTGCTGGCCGACCGCCTTCGGGGGCGGGCCGTCGTGCAGGACGCAGCCGTCGCGCAGGACGACCGCGCGGTCGATCAGCGGCTCCAGCGGTCCCAGCTCGTGCAGGACGAGCAGCACGGTGGTGCCGCGGGCGACCTCGCCCCGCAGGGTGCGCGCCAGCACCTCCTGGCTGGCCAGGTCGACGCCCGCCATCGGCTCGTCCATGATCAGCAGCTCGGGTTCGGAGGCGAGGGCGCGGGCGATGAGGACGCGCTGGTGCTGGCCGCCGGAGAGGGCGTTCACCGAGTCCTTGGCCCGGTCGGTGAGGCCGACGAGGTCGATGGCCCGGCGGATCGCCTCGTGGTCGGACTTGCGGAGGATGCCGAGGCGGGCGCGGGAGAGCCGGCCCGAGGCGACGACCTCCGTCACCGTCGCGGGCACGCCGCCCGCGGCCGTGGTGCGCTGCGGTACGTAGCCGAGCCGCCGCCAGTCGCGGAAGCGGCGCCGGGGGGTGCCGAACAGTTCGACCTCGCCGTCGGTGACGGGCACCTGGCCGATCACGGTGCGCACGGCGGTCGACTTGCCGGAACCGTTGGCGCCGAGCAGGGCGACGACCTCACCGCGGTGCACGGTGAGGTCGATGCCGCGCAGGACCGTGCGCGAGCCCAGTTCGGCGCGTACTCCGCGCAGCGAGATGACGGGCTCGGTCATGCCTGCATCCTCCGGATGGTCACTTGGCTCCCAGGGCCGTCTGGAGCGCCTTGAGATTGGCTTCCTGGACCGCGAAGTAGTCCTTGCCGCGGGACTTCTCGGTGATGCCCTCGATCGGGTCGAGGACGTCCGTCTTCAGTCCGGCGTCGGCGGCGATGGTCTTCGCGGTCTTGTCGCTGACCAGTGTCTCGTAGAACACGGTGCTGACGCCGTCGGCCTTCGCCATCTTCTCCAGTTCGCGGACGCGGGCGCCGCTCGGCTCGGACTCGGGGTCGAGGCCGGAGATGGCCTCCTCGATGAGGCCGTAGCGCTCGGCGAGGTAGCCGAAGGCGGCGTGGGTGGTGATGAAGACCTTGGTCTTCGTGTCCTTCAGGCCGTTCTCGTACTGGTCGTTCAGCGCGCCGAGCTTCTCGACGAGGGCCTCGGTGTTGGTCTTGTACGTGGAGGCGTGGTCGGGGTCGGCCTTCTCGAAGGCGGCGCCGACGCCCTTGGCGATCTCGGCGTACTTCACCGGGTCGAGCCAGACGTGGGGGTCCTTGCCGGAGAGTTCCTGGTGCTCGTGGTCGTCGTGCTCGGCGGCGTGCCCGCCGACCTCGTCGCCGTGCTCCTCCAGGGAGGTCAGCGCCGCGGCGTCGATCTTCGTCTTGATCTCCGACTGGCCGACGGCGTCGTCGACGGCGGGCTGGAGGCCCTTGAGGTACAGCACGGCGTCCGACTCCTGGAGCTGCGCGGTCTGCCGGGCGCTGATCTCCAGGTCGTGGGGTTCCTGGCCGGGTTCGGTGAGGTTGGTGACGTTCACGTACTTCCCGCCGATCCGCTCGGCGAGGAAGGCCATCGGGTAGAACGACGCGACGACGTCGAACTTGTCCGTGTTGCCCGCGGCGGCGCTGTCGGTGGAGCAGGCCGAAAGGGTCGTGAGGCTGAGGGCGGCGGCCGCGGTCGCCGCCGCGGGTATCAGCAGGCGTCGTCGTTCTACGTTCATGACAGTCATTTTCAGCTTTTCTGGAAACGATTGTCAACAAGCCGGTAGGTAAGCCCTGGGTAAGGCGTATGTCCGGTCTGACCCCGAACCGATTTGATTGCAGGGCAGCCTCCGCCGGTAACCTGAAGCATTCGCTCTGAAGCGCATCGCTTCGTCGCCCGTCGTCGTAATGAAGAGAGCACCGTGGCCGCCGACAAGATCGACACCATCGTCAGCCTGAGCAAGCGCCGTGGCTTCGTATTCCCGTGCAGCGAGATCTACGGCGGCCAGCGTGCCGCCTGGGACTACGGACCGCTGGGTGTCGAGCTCAAGGAGAACATCAAGCGCCAGTGGTGGCGCTACATGGTGACGTCGCGCGAGGACGTGGTCGGTATCGACTCGTCCGTCATCCTGGCCTCCGAGGTCTGGGTCGCCTCCGGTCACGTCGCCACCTTCTCCGACCCGCTCACCGAGTGCACCTCCTGCCACAAGCGGTTCCGCGCGGACCACCTGGAGGAGGCGTTCGAGGCGAAGAAGGGCCGCCTGCCGGAGAACGGCCTCGCGGACATCAACTGCCCGAACTGCGGCACCAAGGGCCAGTTCACCGAGCCCAAGCAGTTCTCGGGTCTGCTCTCCACCCACCTCGGCCCCACCCAGGACACCGGCTCGATCGCGTACCTGCGTCCCGAGACCGCCCAGGGCATCTTCACCAACTTCGGCCAGGTGCAGACCACCTCGCGCAAGAAGCCCCCGTTCGGCATCGCGCAGATGGGCAAGTCCTTCCGCAACGAGATCACGCCCGGCAACTTCATCTTCCGCACCCGCGAGTTCGAGCAGATGGAGATGGAGTTCTTCGTCAAGCCGGGCGAGGACGAGAAGTGGCAGGAGTACTGGATGCAGGAGCGGTGGAACTGGTACACCGGCCTGGGTCTGCGCGAGGAGAACATGCGGTGGTACGAGCACCCGCAGGAGAAGCTCTCCCACTACTCCAAGCGCACCGCCGACATCGAGTACCGCTTCCAGTTCGGCGGCAGCGAGTGGGGTGAGCTGGAGGGCGTCGCCAACCGCACGGACTACGACCTCACCGCGCACTCCAAGGCGTCCGGCCAGGACCTGTTCTACTTCGACCAGGAGGCCGGCGAGCGCTACACCCCGTACGTCATCGAGCCCGCCGCCGGTGTCGGCCGCACGATGCTGGCGTTCCTGCTCGACGCGTACAACGAGGACGAGGCGCCCAACGCCAAGGGCAAGCTGGAGAAGCGGACGGTGCTCCGCCTCGACCACCGCATCGCCCCGGTGAAGGTCGCGGTCCTGCCCCTGTCCCGCAACCCCGAGCTGTCCCCGAAGGCCAAGGGGCTCGCGCAGGCGCTGCGGCAGCACTGGAACATCGAGTTCGACGACGCGGGTGCGATCGGGCGCCGTTACCGCCGTCAGGACGAGATCGGCACGCCGTACTGCGTGACCGTGGACTTCGACACGCTCGACGACAACGCGGTCACCGTGCGTGAGCGGGACTCGATGAAGCAGGAGCGCGTGTCGCTGGACCAGATCGAGGGGTACCTCGCGGGGCGCCTCATCGGCTGCTAGCTCGTTGTGTTGCGGGTCGGCGTCCGCCCGGCTCGTGTCGTCGGCCGGCCACGGGTTCGCTCGTGGCCGGCCGCGCAGTTCCCCGCGCCCCTGGGTGGGCCGGGGAACTGTCTGTTTCCTGCGCCGCCACGGTCCGGCCAAGGCCACCGTGGTCGACGTCGCCCGCGCGCTCGGCGTCAGCCACGGCAGCGTCTACCGCCACTTCCGTACGAAGGCGGCGCTGCGGGAGGCGGTCACCAAGCGGTGGCTGGACCGTACGTCCGCGTCCCTGACCGGCATCGCCGACGAGGCCCGTGACCCTGAGGCCCGGCTGCGCGACTGGCTCGCCGCCCTCTTCGCGGCCAAGCGGCGCAAGGCGGGCGACGACCCCGAGCTGTTCGCCACGTACCAGGTCCTGACCGGGGAGAACGTCGAGGCCGTCGGCGCCCACATCGCCGACCTGACCGCGCAGTTGACCCGGATCATCCGCGACGGGGTGGACACCGGCACCTTCGCCGCCCCCGACCCGGCGGTCACCGCCCGCGCCGTCTTCCACGCCACGGCCCGCTTCCACGACCCCGGCCACGCCCAGGACTGGGACCGGCCCGACATCGGCGCCCAGTTCGAGGCGGTGGTGGACCTGGTGGTCCGGGGCCTGCGCGCCTGAGCCGCGGGAACCGGGCGGCGCCCGCGGAGAGGCCGAAGAGGCCGAAGGCGCCGACGAGGCCGGAGACTCGAAGGCGCCGACGCGTACGGCGTACGGCGCCCGGTGTCCGGCGCGGGGCATCGCTCCTACGCCACGCAGAACTCGTTGCCCTCCGGGTCGTGCATCACCCACCAGTGGCCCGCCGGGCCCTTGTCCACCTCGCGCAGCCGGGTGGCGCCGAGGGCCTCCAGGCGGGCCACCAGCTCGTCGAGGCCGCCGGGCTCGGCATGGACGTCGATGTGGAGGCGGTTCTTCACCGTCTTCGGCTCCGGCACGTCCTGGAAGAGCAGACGGCGCCCCAGGCCGATGCCGGTGAACGGGTCGTACGGGTCGTCGGGGTGCCGGACGGCGGCGTAGCCCCGGAAGACGGCGTGACCGTCGTGCTCGGCGACCGCTTCCTCCGGGAGGCCGCCCGTGGAGCGGAGATGGGCGATCAGCGCGCTCGGATCCTCCACCTCGTAGCCCAGTGCGGCGGCCCAGAAGTCGGCCAGGGTCCGGGCGTCCCGGGTGTCGATGACCAGTTTCCAGCTCAGTGCGGCAGTCATGTAACCGGTTATAGTGGTTACATGCCCTCGTCGTCCACGGCAGCCACGCCGGAAGGCCCCCCGGAAGGGCCGGGAATCCCCCTGCGGTCGTACACCGGTCATGTCTTCCGGTTCGATCCCGGCGCCCTCTGCCTGGAACTCCTCGTCACCGGCGGCCCCGGCGCCCTCGCCCGCTACGAGGTCCTGCACACCCCCGAGGACCTGGCCGCCTGGGCCGGACGGTCCCGGCTCACGCCCACCCCCACGGCCCTGGATCTCACCGACGCCGACGTGGAGCACGTCCGGCGGCTGCGCGACGCCCTGCTGCGCACGGTGGTCTCACGTCTCCGCCCCGGCGGCCTGTCCCAGCTGGACATCCCGCCGGCCGGCCCGGCCGACCTGGACGTCATCAACGACGCCGCGGCGCGGCCCCCGCTCGCCCCCGCCCTCGGCGAGGACGGCACCCGGCGCTGGTCGCCCCGCCCGGCGAGCGGGGGCCAGCTCGCCTCCACCGTGGCCCGCGACGCCGTCGACCTGCTCACCGGCCCGTACGCGGACCGCGTCCGGATGTGCTCGGGCGAGCGGTGCTATCTGATCTACGTCGACACCTCGCGGCCCGGCCGCCGCCGCTGGTGCTCCATGGAGCACTGCGGCAACCGCACCAAGGTGCGCGCGCACCGGGCGCGCCGCACGCAGGAGCCCGCCCCGGACGAGGAGTGATTCCCATGGCCACCACCGGACTGACCCGGGACGCGGGATGGGAGATCGGCGTCTCCCGGACCCTGCCCCATCCGCCCGCCGCCGTCTGGGAGTTCATCAGCGGTCCCCGGGGGCTGGGGCTGTGGCTCGGGGCCGGGGCGCGGCTCACCCCCGAGCGCGGCGCCCCGTACACGACCGACGCCGGGGCCGGGGGCGAGGTGCGCGGGTACCGGCCCGGCGAGCGCATCCGGGTGACGTACGGCGAGACGACCGTCCAGGTCACCGTCTCGGCCGCCGCCGGGGGCCGGGCCGTCCTCCGCTTCCACCAGGAGCGGATGGCGAGCGCACAGGAGCGCGAGCGCCGACGGGCGCACTGGAGGCGGGTGCTGGACCGGATCGCCGAGGCCCTCGACGAACCGGCCTGACCTCCCGGTCGGTCGACCTCCCGGCCGGTTCAGGAGCCGGCCGGGTCCACCGTCGCCTGGTGGGCCTCGGCGAGGTGTTCCTCGGCCTTCAGCCACGGCAGGAACTGCGCGCCCTTGCGCCAGCCGCACGTGTCGCACCGGATCGTGCGCTGCACGCCGGAGCGCTGGACCCGCACGACGTGCTGCCGCCCGTGCTGGTCCCAGCGGCTCACCTTGCTCGAGTTGATCTCCGACATGACGTCTCCAGCCGACACTTCGGGGGTCGTCGACATTTCACCGACCGCTGCCGGTGAGGAGTTTGCAGCACGATCAACATCAACGGGGGTCCTGCGGCCGATGACTTGCGCCACCACGGGCCGCCGCGGGCCCCACGCGCCGCCGTCGCCGTGGTCCGCGCGTGCTTGCCGTCGGGGTCCCCGCGTGACGGCCGCCTGATCAGCGCGTGCGAGGATGACGGCCGTTGGGAGGCGGTCGGGGCAGCGGAGATGGGACGCGATGATCGGGACGGTGTTCCGTAGCGAGGACGTGCCTGTGGACGACAGGTTCGACCACTGGCGGGAGATGGTCGGCCGGATGCGTTCGCCCAGCGACATCATCAGCCCCCACACCACCGATTTCTGGGCCGAGTTCCGGCTGATGGAGCTGGGGGCGGTGACGGTGTGGCCCACGTCGTTCCTGCCGACGCGCTACCGGCGCAGCCAGAGACTGGTGCGGCAGTCCGACCCCGAGCTGTACCACCTGTCGCTGCTGCTGGACGGCGAGTTGACGCTCGACCACGCCGGACGGAACGCCACGTTCGGCGCGTTCGACCTGCACCTCGCCGACAGTTCGCGGCCGTACGACCTCCGGCCGACGGACGACCGGCGGCCCGCGCCCCTGCGGGGTGTGGGCGTCGACTTCCCCAAGGCGCTGCTGCCGCTCCCGCCGCACCGCGTGGCGGAGTTGCTGGGCCGGGGCATACCGGGCCGGGAGGGCATCGCCGCCCTGCTGACGGACTTCCTGCTCGGCCTGGAACGGCAGGCCGACACCCTCCGCCCGTCCGACGCGCCCCGCCTCGGGACGGTCGTCCTCGACCTGGTGTCCGCCGTGCTCGCCCAGGCGCTGGACGCCGAGGCCGCGCTGTCGCCGGAGACCCGCCAGGAGGCGCTCGTCCGGCGCGTCACCGCGTTCATCCGGCAGAACCTGCACGACCCGGAGCTGACACCGCCGGTGGTCGCCGCCGCGCACCACATCTCCGTCAGCTATCTGCACCGCGTCTTCCAGCAGCACACGGGCGAGACGGTCGCCGCCTGGATCCGGGCCCGTCGCCTGGAAGGCGCCCACCGCGACCTCGCCGACCGCTCCCTGCGCACGACCCCGATCCACGTCGTCGCCGCCCGCTGGGGCTACCTCCGCGCCTCCGACTTCACCCGCGCCTTCCGCGCGGCCTACGGCGTCCCGCCGAAGGAGTACCGCTCCGACGCCCTTTCAGCGAGGCCATAGGTCGTGTCCGCGAAGTCCCGCCTGCCCCGCGACGCCTGGCACGTTCCCCCAGGCTCTTGGAGCAGGGGGTACCCCCACTCGCCGCACCGGGCGAGAGCCCGAGTACGGACGACGGGACTTCGCGGACACGGCCTGGCGGTCCTCCCGCTTGCGCTGTTTTGTTGTGTACGCGACGACAACGAAGTGTGCACGCACTGCCAACGCGGCTGTGCGGTGCGGGGGCATTCTCGAGCGAGATCAGCGAGACGGAAGGAACCCCCATGCGCTTCAGAGCCCTGACCGTTGCCGCCCTCGCCCTCGGCAGCCTCGCCTTCGGCGTCACCCCCGCCAGTGCCGCGCAGAACTGGCAGGAGGTGCACACGGACGAGAGGTGGTGGTGCACCCCGTACCGGAGCCACAGCGTCTCCGACAACGTCAACTTCAAGGTGTGCCGCGTCCGCAACGCCAACAACGACGCCCAGGCGGTGCTCGTGGTGCAGAACAAGGCGAGCGTGGCGGTGTCCATCTCCGGAGAGGTCATCAGCAACTTCGGCAGCGCGGTGGACTGCGCCGCCAGCACCCTCAACGCGAACTTCACCCGGGGCTGCTTCGCCCCCAGCGTCCACGTCGGCTCCACACCGAACAGCCAGCTCGGCGTCGGCGGACGACTCCGCCTCAACGGCGTCGACGAGTGGTACTGAGACCACTGGCCCTAAGGGGTCCCTACCCCCGCCGCGTCCCGTAGTTCCGTCGACTCCAGCCGGGTCGCCGTCCGTTCGGCCGTCCGCCGGGCCCAGGCGCCGGTGGTCAGGGCGCCCAGGATCAGGACGGCGCAACCGCACGCGGCGACGATCCACCACGCCGGGCGGGCCGCCGACACGAACGACTCGGCGTACGAGGACGCCCCGACGCCCGCCGCCAGCACCGCCCCGATCACGGCGACCCCCAGGGTCTGGCCGATCTGCCGGCTGGTGGAGGCGACGGCGGCGGCGACACCGGCCTGGGCGCGGGGCATGCCGGAGACCGCCGTGTTGGTGATCGGAGCGTTGACGAAGCCGAAGCCGATGCCGAAGAGCACGTACCCGACGACCAGGGTGGCGTTCGCCGTCTCGGCCTCGAACGCGGCGAACAGCACCCCGCTCGCGGTCATCGTCACTCCCGCGACGAGCAGCGGCAGCCGTGGGCCCCGGCTGCCGACCAGCCGCCCGGCGACCGGCGCGCACACGAAGCACAGGAAGGCCATCGGGAGCATCCACAGCCCGGCGTGCAGGGCGTCCAACCCGCGCACGTTCTGTAGGTACAGCGTCGACAGGAACAGGAAACCGCCGAGCGCGGCGAACGCGCTGACCGCGATCACGGTCGCCCCGCTGAACGGCGCCGAACGGAAGAAACGCAGGTCGATGAGGGGCTCGTCCCGGCGCGGCTCGTACCGGAGCAGTCCGAGGAGCGCGGCGAGGGCGACACCGCCGAACACCAGCGTCCGCCCCACCGGAGCGGTCGGCGCCTCGATGATCGCGTACGTCAGCGAACCGAGCAGCGCGATCACCAGGAGCTGTCCCACCGGGTCGGGGCGGCGGGCCTTCGGTGCCCGGGACTCCAGGACGAACCGCCAGGTCAGCGCGAGGGCGGCCAGGCCGACGGGGAGGTTGATCCAGAAGATCGAGCGCCAGCCGACCGACTCCACCAGGACACCGCCGATGATCGGCCCCGCCGCCATCGAGATGCCCACCACCGCGCCCCACACCCCGATCGCCCGGGCCCGCTCGCGCGGGTCCGTGAACGTGTTGGTGATGATCGACATCGCCACCGGGTTGAGCATCGAACCGCCGACCGCCTGCACCATGCGGAACACCACGAGCGCTTCGAGGTTCGGGGCGAGCGAGCACAGCAGCGAGCCGAGGGTGAAGACGACGAGGCCGGCCATGAAGACCCGTCTGCGTCCGATGCGGTCCGCCGTGGAGCCCGCCAGCATCAGCAGCGAGGCCAGGACCAGGGTGTAGGCGTCGATCGTCCACTGGAGACCGGCGACGCTCGCGTCCAGGTCGCGCTGGAGGGTGGGCAGGGCGACGTTGAGGACGGTGTTGTCCAGGCTCACGATCAGGAGGCTGGTGCAGCAGATCGCGAGCACCAGCAGACGGTGGCGACGGCTGAGCTCGGGCATGTCCTCCATCGTACGCCCGAGTCGATAGTGCGCCTAACTAATGAACCCGGTGTCGTCGCCGCCCCCGCACAGGGCTCGCCCCGGGTGCGGGACAATGGGGGAATGTCCACGCCCTCGACCACGCCCCCGGCCACGGCCGCCGCGCCCCTGCGGATCGGTCCGCACACCGTCATCCCGCCCGTCGTCCTGGCCCCCATGGCCGGGATCACGAACGCGCCCTTCCGCACCCTGTGCAGGGAGTTCAGCGGCGGCAAGGGGCTCTTCGTCAGCGAGATGATCACGACGAGGGCGCTGGTCGAACGCAACGAGAAGACCATGCAGCTGATCCACTTCGACGCGACCGAGAAGCCGCGCTCGATCCAGCTGTACGGCGTGGACCCGGTGACCGTCGGCAAGGCCGTCCGCATGATCGCGGAGGAGGACCTCGCCGACCACATCGACCTGAACTTCGGCTGCCCGGTCCCCAAGGTGACCCGCAAGGGCGGCGGCTCCGCCCTCCCGTACAAGCGGAACCTGCTGCGCGCGATCCTCCGCGAGGCCGTCGCCGGCGCCGGGGACCTGCCGGTCACCATGAAGATGCGCAAGGGCATCGACGACGACCACATCACCTACCTCGACGCCGGCCGTATCGCCGTCGAGGAGGGTGTCACGTCCATCGCCCTGCACGGCCGCACCGCCGCCCAGCACTACGGCGGCACCGCCGACTGGGACGCCATCGCCCGGCTCAAGGAGCACGTGCCCGAGATCCCGGTCCTCGGCAACGGTGACATCTGGTCCGCCGAGGACGCCCTGCGGATGGTGCGTGAGACCGGCTGCGACGGCGTCGTCGTCGGGCGCGGCTGCCTGGGCCGCCCGTGGCTCTTCTCCGACCTCGTCGCCGCCTTCGAGGGGCGGACCGAGGACATCGCCCGTCCGTCGCTGCGCGAGGTGGCCGACGTCATGGTCCGGCACGCCACCCTCCTCGGTGAGTGGATCGGCGACGAGTCCAAGGGCGTCGTCGACTTCCGCAAGCACGTGGCCTGGTACCTCAAGGGCTTCGCCGTCGGCTCCGAGATGCGCAAGCGGCTCGCCATCACCTCCTCCCTCGCCGAACTGCGCGCGGGGCTGGACGAGCTGGACCTGGACCAGCCGTGGCCGGCCGGCGCCGACGGACCGCGCGGCCGCACCTCCGGCAACAACCGCGTCGTGCTGCCCGACGGCTGGCTCAAGGACCCCTACGACTGCGCGGGCGTCGGCGAGGACGCCGAACTCGACACGTCCGGCGGCTGACCGGGCCGCCCGCCCTCCCGTTCTCCCGCGTCCTCACAGCTGCCCCATCGCGCTCCCGGCCGCCCGCAACTGGGCATGTTCGAGGGCCTGTTGCCCCGATGCGTCGGTGTTCCGGTCGTAGTGCGGCCGGTTTCCGTCATCTCGGAATGAGTGGGGAAATGTCCGGGTAGCGCGCTTCGGTGTGCGGAGCGAGCGAGACCCCGAAGAAGACGCCCAGGACGACGCCGGGGACGACGCCGAGGGCGACCCCGAAGACGACGCCGAAGAAGACGAACGGGCCCACCCGCCGGACCGCGCGCGAACCGGCGGCGGGACCGGGCCGCCCCTCCCCGTTCACCCCCGCGCCGTCTCCGCCCCCGCCTTCCTGCGTCCCGCACTGCTCCCCCTACGTCTCCTACCTCCTGACCGTCCTCGACCGGCTCGTTCCCGTCGGCACCCGGTGCGCGGTCATCGGCGCCCCGCTCACCTCCAACGTCGGGGACAGCGCGATCTGGCTCGGCCAGCGGGCCCTGCTCACCGCGCTCGGCGCCGAGGTGCGCTACGCCTGCGACCCGCTGTCGTACGACCCCGCACACCTGACGGCATGTGCCCCGGAGGGGCCGATCATGCTGACCGGCGGCGGCACCCTCGGCGACCTCTGGGAGGACAGCCAGCTGCTGCGGGAGCGGGTGCTGCGCGACTTCCCCGACCGCCGGATCCTCCAGCTGCCCCAGTCCGTGCACTTCACCGACCACGCCAACCTCACCCGCGCCCGCCGGGTCTTCGACGCCCACCCCGACCTCACCCTGCTGCTGCGCGACCGGCACAGCCTGCACCGTTGCCGCTCCGTCTTCGAGGCGCCCGCGCTGCTCGCGCCCGACCTCGCGTTCGCCGTGCCCCCGGACGCGCTGACCGGTGGCGCGGCCAGCCATGACGTCGTCTGGCTGGCCCGGGAGGACAAGGAGTCCGCGAAGGGCCCGCCGGCCGGGCGGGGCGCGGCCCGTGGCCGGCCCGGCGGCCCGTACGTCTTCGACTGGGCCCGCGAGACCGAGGACGCCGAGTGGCGGCAGGCGAAGGAGACCCTGTGGCGGAGCCGGGCCCGCGCCCTGTGCCGGGCCTCGTCCGGCGACCCGGTCGGAGCGGTTCCCGGTCTCCTCGCCGCCTACGACGGCCTCGCCCGCCTCCAGCTCGCGCGCGGCTGCCGCCTGCTGACCTCCGGGCGGGTCGCCGTCACCGACCGCCTCCACGGCCACGTCCTCGGTCTGCTTCTCGCCCTCCCGCACGTCCTCGTCCCCGACCGCTACGGCAAGATCCGCAGCTACTGGGACACCTGGACCGCCCACCGGCCCCCGACGGCACCCGGCGCGGCCGTGGCCTGGGCGGGCACGGAGGCGGAGGCGAGGGAGACCGCGGGCAGGCTGCTGGTGGACCTGCCCTGAGGGTGCGTCAGGAGGCGCGCTACGCGCCCCCGACCGCCGTCAGCAGCGCCAGCGGTGCCGCCGCCGACCGGGACTCCCGCACACAGGCGTGCGGATACGGCACCGGCTCCGGGTGCGTGTCCCGGCCGTACCCGGCGAGCACCTCGGGCAGCCGGTGCCCCATGGCCGTGGCCGCGTCCACCAGCCCGCCCGCGACCGTGCGGGCCTCGTCGTGCAGCCCGTACCGGGCCAGACCCAGGGTGATCAGCGCGTTGTCGTGCGGCCAGACCGAGCCCCGGTGGTACGACAGCGGATGGAACGCGGGCTGCCCCGAGGCCAGCGTGCGCACGCCCCAGCCGGAGAAGAAGTCCGGTTCGAGCAGCCGCCGGCCGACCGTCTTGCCGTACTCCTTGTCCAGCAGCCCCGACCACAGCAGATGCCCCGCGTCGGAGGCGAGGGCGTCGATCTGCCGGCCCTCGCCGTCCAGGGCCAGCGCCGGGAAGTCGTGCTCCGGCATCCAGAAGTCCCGCTGGAACCGGTCGCGGAGATCACCGGCGGCCTGCTCCAGGAGGGCCGCGTACACCTCGTCCTCCCAGACCGTGCGGGCCAGCGCGGCGGTCCGGCGCAGCGCGTCGTACGCGTAGCCCTGGGCGCCCGCCGCCATCACCGGCCCGGCGGGCGGGCGGCTGCCGTCGGCGGAGCAGATGGAGCCGGGGGAGTCCTTCCAGTTCTGGTTGGCGAGGCCGCCCTGGTCCGCGCGGTAGACGAGGTAGCCCCGGGAGGTGAGGCCGCCGTGGTCCAGCATCCAGCCGATCGCGGCCCTGGCCTGCGGCTCCAGCCGGCGGCCCAGGGTGACGTCACCGGTCTGCTCCACATACGCGCCGAGCAGGACCAGGAACAGCGGGGTCGCGTCGACCGAGCCGTAGTAGCGGCCGTACGGCACCTGCCCGAAGTGGGCCAGCTCGCCGTGGCGCACCTCGTGGACGATCTTGCCGGGCTGGGCGACCGCGTCCACACCGATCTCGGACGCCTGGGTGGCGGCGAGGGCGAGGAGCGTCGCGGCGGCCGGTTCCGGGCGGTACGGCAGGGTGAACAGGGAGGTCAGCAGCGCGTCACGGCCGAGGAGGGCGAGGAACCAGGGCGCTCCGGCGGCGGGCACCCGCAGGTTCTCGCCGTCCGGCCCGGTCGCGGGCACCTGGAGCGCGGCGAGGTCGGCGAGACCGCGGGCGCAGGCGGCGGCCAGCTCGGGCCAGCCGGTGGGGAAGGCGACGCCCTCCATGAACTCGCCCTCCGCGGCGAGGACCTGGTGCGTCACGGCGGCCGGGGAGGCCGGCACCCGCAGGGGCCGCCGGTCGCCGTGCGGCCGGGCCATCACCCGCAGGGTCAGCTCCATCGAGCCGTGCGGGTCCAGGTCCAGGGCCCACACCAGGCGCCGCGCGCCCGTCCCCGTCTCCTCCACGGCGTCCGGCGCCGGCTCGGCCGTGACCGTCGTGCAGGACCGCCACGCACCACGCCGGTAGCTGAACTCCACCCCGTCGTCGAGGACTTCACGCCTTCTCACGGCACCGGCCTTGGCGTACGTGCGGAAGTCGGAGCGCAGCTCGAACTGGTCGGTGAAGTCGGCGTCGACGGTGAGCGCGATCCGTACCGTCGTCGGTACCGGGCGGTTGCTGGTGACGCGCAGCGACTCGACGAACGCGCTGTCGGAGACGGCCTGTTCCCGGAAGAGCGTGTAGGCGGGCGGTTCCTGGCGCCCGCCCCGGGGGACGAGCACACACCGCGCGGAGTCGCCGTCGCCGACGAGGGTGAGCGTCTCGGGGACCGCGCCGTCGACGGTGAGCTGCCAGCGGCTCAGATGCCGTGCGTCCCGTACGAACAACCCGTCCGGGGAGCCGCCGCCCCGCCGCCCGCCGATGTCGCCGCCGTCGCTCACGGCGGCGAAGGTCCCGCCGCGCACGAGCAGATGATGCCGGTCCGTCATCCCAGGTCCCCTCCCTTGTCACTCATGTCGCTGGTGCTGAGGACGGCCTCGCCGTCGTGGTCCCGGTCGTCGTGGTGGAGCAGGTCGAGGGCGAGCGCGGCGGTCCAGCTGAAGCCGAGGGCGCCGCAGGGCTCGCCGGTGTACGGGTCGACGTACTCCGCGAAGCCGGACGCCCCCGCGGTCTCCAGCAGTGCCGTCCGCAGCGCGTCCGCCCGCCCCAGCTCCCCGTGGATCCGCAGGCCCCGCTCCAGCATCCAGTTGGTGTTGAACCAGGCCGGGCCCCGCCAGTACCGGTGCGGATCGAACGCCTCGCCCCGCAGGTCGTACGACGGCACGAGCCGGGTGGTGTCCCCGAGTCCGAAGTGCGGCCCGTGCGCCGTCCGTACCAGGGCGGAGGCGATCTCACGGGGGAGTCCGGGCAGGAGCAGGGGGAGCAGTCCGGAGACGCCGCGCTCGGGCACGAGGGCGCCGCCGATGACGTCCCGGCAGAAGAACATGCCCTCCGCCGGGTCCCACAGCCGCTCCACCAGGGCCGCCGTCAGCCGCTCCGCGCGGGCGTCGCGTGCCGTGCCCGTCGCCCCCAACTCCGCGGCGATCCGGGCGAGGGCGTGCTCGGAGGCGATGAGGAGGGCGTTGAAGGCGGGGTCCTCGACGGCGAACTCCCCGAGTCCGTCGGCGTACCCGGCGTCCCGGTAGTCCGTCGCCAGCCGCACGTACCGCCCGTAGTCCAGGTCCGTCGGCCGGTCCTCGGCCGCGCCGTGGTCGAGGTCGGCACGGCGGAAGGAACGGGCCGGGGCCGGGGTCACCCTGGACAGGGGCGCGTCCCAGGCGGGGCTGTTGTCCATGCCCTGCTCCCAGGGGTGGACCACGGAGGCCAGTCCGCCGCCGCCCAGGTCCCGGCGGTGCAGCAGATAGCGGTGCCAGGCCGCGAGCCGCGGGTACACCCGGGTCAGGAAGCCGCGCGCCCGGGAGAGCCCCGGGTCCGAGCGGTGCACCAGCCACGCCGCCAGCGCGTGCACCGGCGGCTGCACGATGCCGGAGGTCTGGGTGGTGCGCGGGGCGCCCGCAGCGCGCCCCGCGGTCGAGGAGCGCCAGAAGTCGGGGCTCGGGAAGTACGCCTCCAGCGGCACCGAGGGGTTGAAGACGATGTGCGGGATCCGGCCGTCCCCCCACTGCGCGTCGAGCAGCGTCTCCAGCTCGGTCTGCGCCCGCAGCGGCGACAGATGGCGCAGCCCGATCGCGATGAACGCCGAGTCCCACGACCACTGGTGCGGATACAGCCGGCGGGACGGCACGGTGGACGTCCCCGTCCAGTTGCCCTCCAGCACGTCGGCGGCCCCGCGGTGCAGCGATCCGCCCCGGACGACCGGATCGTATACGGCGGCTTCATGGCGGACGCCCGTGCCTGGTCGGCGGGCTGTGAGCTGGGTTGTGCGATCCACTCAGGGCTCCCCGAGGACAAGGTGCCGACCAGTTCGGCAGTGGGTACCGTAGGGTTACGTCTATTTAACACGCAAAACTCAATATGTAATGCAGAGTTGGTGAACGCAAGAGGGTGAGCGTGAGTGGTCGCTCGGAACGGTCCGCGCACGATCGCGTGAGCGGTGCGCCGTCGGCCCTCGGCGGCGGGGATGATCGGGTGAGGGATCGCGCGAACGGGAGGACGCGAAGGTGGGTAGTCACGCCGGTGCAGGAGATCTGCTGGAGTTGGTCCGCAGCGGCCGGGCCACCACCCGTGGCGCGCTCCAGCAGGCCACGGGCCTGTCCCGGGCCACGGTCGGACAGCGCCTCGACCGGCTCTTCCGCGCGGGCTGGCTCCGTGAGGGTGCCGGCGGCCCGGTCGGCTCCCCACTCGGCGGACGCCCTTCCATCACACTGGAGTTCGACGACGAGCACGCGGTCGTCCTCGCCGCCGACCTCGACACCCGGCATGCCCGCGCCGCCGTCCTCTCCCTCACCGGCGAGATACAGGCCGAGCACACCGGCACGCTCGTCATCGAGGACGGCCCCGGGACGGTCCTGGACGAACTGGGGCGCTGGTTCGCCCAACTGCTGGAGAAGGCGGGGCAGTCGGCCGACGCGGTCTGCGGCATCGGGCTCGCCGTCCCCGGGCCGGTGGACATGGACTCGGGCCGGGTCGTGCAGCCGCCGATCATGCCCGGCTGGGGCGGCTACGACATACGCGGCCGGCTGGCCCGCGCCTTCACCGACCACGCGGGCGGCCCGGCCGGCGTCCCCGTCCTCGTCGACAACGACGCCAACCTCATGGCGTACGGCGAACAGCGCTCGGGATACGCCGTCTGCTCGGCGTTCGCGCTGGTCAAGGTGTCCACGGGCATCGGCGCCGGGGTGGTGGTCGGCGGCTCCATCTACCGGGGCGTCGACGGCGGCGCCGGCGACATCGGCCACATCCGGGTGCCCGGCGGCGCGGACGCGCAGTGCAAGTGCGGGTCCTACGGCTGTCTGGCGGCGGTCGCGAGCGGCGGCGCCGTCGCGCGGCGGCTGAGCGAGGCCGGCGTCCCGGCGGCCTCCGGCTCCGACGTGCGCGATCTGCTGGTCGCCGGACACCCCGAGGCGATGGCCCTCGCGCGGGAGGCGGGCCGGTCCGTGGGCGACGTCCTGGCGACGGTCGTGACCCTGCTGAACCCCGGCGTGCTGATGATCGCCGGAGATCTGGCCGGAACCCCCTTCCTGACGGGTGTGCGTGAACTCCTCTACCAGCGGGCGCTGCCGCGCTCCACGGCCCACCTGGACGTGGTCACCTCCCGGCTGGGCGAGCGGGCGGGGCTGGTCGGGGCGGGCGCCCTGGTCGTCGAGCACCTGTACGCGCCCGAACGGGCGGAGGCGCGGCTGGCGGCCCTGGGGGTGTGACGAGCGGGTTTCCGTCCCGCGCGACGGTCCGGATAGTGAAATCCCGGCCTCCGCGAGCGCGTGATTCTCGCCACCCCTGATAAGGGTCGCGCTCAGATGAGCGGATCTTGGGTGGTTGCGGGTCTTCAAGGGGTGGCACTCAGTGCCACCCCTTGATCGTTCATCGCGCGAACTCAGACGTGTTGAACGCCGCTCATTCGAGCGCGATTCAGGGGGCTCGCCTCCTGTCGCCTTCAAGAGGTGAACGCTTCGCCGTTCAACTCCTTGCCAAGCCTTGACTTTCGATCTGCTGGCGGACGGGTGGTTACAGGCGCATGACGCGCAAGTGGACGTACCCAGGAGCCTTCGATCTGGGTATGTTCCTCGCCGTCAGGGCAGCCACCGCGTCCTCAAGGAGTTGGGACCTGTGTCGGAAAACAAAGATCCCCACGTAGGCCACGTAGCTCAGAGCGTTGAGGGCGTGAAGTTCGTCTATGACTTCACCGAGGGCAACAAGGACCTCAAGGACCTCCTCGGTGGCAAGGGCGCGAACCTCGCCGAGATGACCAACCTCGGTCTTCCCGTGCCCCCCGGCTTCACCATCACCACCGAGGCGTGCAAGGTCTACCTCGACAGCGGCGACGAGCCCGCGGCACTGCGTGACGAGGTGACCGCCCATCTGGAGGCCCTCGAAGAGCGCATGGGCAAGAAGCTGGGCCAGGCCGACAACCCGCTTCTGGTCTCGGTCCGTTCGGGCGCCAAGTTCTCCATGCCCGGCATGATGGACACCGTCCTGAACATCGGTCTGTCCGACAAGTCCGTGAAGGGCCTCGCCGACCAGGCCGGCGACGAGCGCTTCGCGTGGGACTCCTACCGCCGGCTCATCCAGATGTTCGGCAAGACCGTCCTCGGCGTCGACGGCGAACTCTTCGAGGACGCCCTCGACAAGGCCAAGGAGAACAAGAACGTCACGGTCGACACCGAGCTGGAGGCCGCCGACCTCAAGAAGCTGGTCACCACCTTCAAGAAGATCGTCAAGAAGGAGGCCGGCCGGGACTTCCCGCAGGACCCGCGCGAGCAGATGGACCTGGCCATCAAGGCCGTCTTCGACTCCTGGAACGGCGACCGTGCCAAGCTCTACCGCCGCCAGGAGCGCATCCCGCACGACCTCGGTACCGCTGTCAACGTCTGCTCCATGGTCTTCGGCAACCTCGGCCCCGACTCCGGCACCGGCGTCGCCTTCACCCGCGACCCGGCCTCCGGCCACCAGGGCGTCTACGGCGACTACCTGCAGAACGCCCAGGGCGAGGACGTCGTCGCGGGCATCCGCAACACCGTCCCCCTGGCGGAGCTGGAGTCGATCGACAAGAAGTCGTACGACCAGCTGATGCAGATCATGGAGACGCTGGAGAACCACTACAAGGATCTCTGCGACATCGAGTTCACCATCGAGCGCGGCCAGCTGTGGATGCTCCAGACCCGCGTCGGCAAGCGCACCGCGGGCGCGGCCTTCCGGATCGCCACCCAGCTCGTCGACCAGGGCCTCATCGACGAGGCCGAGGCGCTCCAGCGCGTCAACGGGGCGCAGCTCGCGCAGCTGATGTTCCCGCGCTTCGACGAGGACGCGAAGGTCCAGCAGGTCGGCCGGGGCATCGCGGCGTCGCCGGGCGCGGCCGTCGGCAAGGCCGTCTTCGACTCGTACACGGCCGTGAAGTGGTCCCGGTCCGGCGAGAAGGTCATCCTGGTCCGCCGGGAGACCAACCCGGACGACCTCGACGGCATGATCGCGGCCGAGGGCATCCTCACCTCGCGCGGCGGCAAGACCTCCCACGCGGCCGTCGTCGCCCGCGGCATGGGCAAGACCTGCGTCTGCGGCGCCGAGGAGCTGGAGGTCGACACCAAGCGACGCCGGATGACGGTGCCCGGCGGGCACGTGGTGGAGGAGGGCGACCTCATCTCCATCGACGGCTCGTCCGGCAAGGTCTACCTGGGTGAGGTCCCGGTCGTCCCGTCCCCGGTCGTGGAGTACTTCGAGGGCCGGATGCACGCCGGCGCCAACGACGCCGACGAACTGGTCGAGGCCGTCCACCGGATCATGGCCTTCGCCGACCGCAAGCGCCGGCTGCGGGTGCGGGCCAACGCCGACAACGCCGAGGACGCGCTGCGCGCCCGCCGCTTCGGCGCCCAGGGCATCGGGCTGTGCCGCACGGAGCACATGTTCCTCGGCGACCGGCGTGAGCTGGTCGAGCGGCTGATCCTGGCCGACACGGAGGCCGAGCGTGAGGAGTCCCTGAAGGCGCTGCTCCCGTTGCAGAAGCAGGACTTCGTCGAGCTGTTCTCGGCGATGGACGGGCTGCCGGTGACGATCCGTCTCCTCGACCCGCCGCTGCACGAGTTCCTGCCCGACATCACCGAGCTGTCGGTCCGTGTCGCCCTGGCGGAGTCCCGCCAGGAGCCCCACGAGAACGAACTCCGCCTCCTCCAGGCCGTCCACCGGCTGCACGAGCAGAACCCGATGCTGGGTCTGCGTGGCGTCCGCCTCGGCCTGGTCATCCCCGGCCTGTTCACCATGCAGGTGCGGGCCATCGCGGAGGCGGCGGCCGAGCGGAAGAACGCCAAGGGCGACCCGCGCGCCGAGATCATGATCCCGCTGGTCGGCACGGTGCAGGAGCTGGAGATCGTCCGCGAGGAGGCCGACCAGGTCGTCGCGGAGGTCGAGGCGGCGACCGGTACGCAGCTGAAGCTGGCCATCGGCACGATGATCGAGCTGCCGCGGGCCGCGCTGACCGCCGGTCAGATCGCGGAGGCGGCGGAGTTCTTCTCCTTCGGCACCAACGACCTCACCCAGACGGTGTGGGGCTTCAGCCGGGACGACGTGGAGGCGAGCTTCTTCACGGCCTACCTGGAGAAGGGCATCTTCGGCGTCAGCCCGTTCGAGACGATCGACAAGGACGGTGTGGGCTCCCTGGTCAAGCTGGCCGCCGAGGCCGGCCGCGCCACCCGCCCCGACCTGAAGCTCGGCGTCTGCGGCGAGCACGGCGGTGACCCCGAGTCGGTCCACTTCTTCCACGAGGTCGGACTCGACTACGTCTCCTGCTCCCCGTTCCGCATCCCGGTGGCCCGCCTGGAGGCCGGCCGCGCGGCGACCCAGTCGGAGGGCAGCGACCACCGCTAGCGACCACCGCGAGGCCCCGCCTCGCACCCAGGACCCCGGAACCGCCGTTCGTCCCCGACCGACCCTCACCGATGGGCGGCGGTTCCGGATCACGAAAGAGAGGGCGGCACCCCGTGCGGGGGGTGCCGCCCTCCCTCACGGGCGGGTGAAAGTCCGTGGCCCGCGGGGCCGGGCTGTCGGTAGCGTCGGGGGCTCCGCCGATCGCGTTCCGGCAGTCGGCCCGTTCCCCGAAGGTGAGTTCCCGTGAGTACGCCGCGCCCGACGCCGTCCGCGACGACCACGCTGTGGCGTCCCACCGGACCCGAGGAGCTCGCCCTGGTGCGGGAGTCGGGGTGGAGGGCCTGGCCGCCGCGCCTTCCCGAGCAGCCGATCTTCTACCCCGTGCTCAACGAGGAGTACGCCGTGAAGATCGCGCGGGACTGGAACGTGAAGCACAGCGGCGCCGGCTTCGTGACCCGGTTCGAGGTCGAGACCGGTTTCCTGCGCCGCTACCCCGTGCGACAGGCCGGGGGCGAGACGATCCTGGAGCTGTGGGTGCCCGCCGAGGAACTCGACGAGTTCAACGCCCACATCGTCGGCCCCATCGAGGTCACTCACGAGTTCCGCTGAGCCGGCCGTCCCGGGAACGGGACGGCCGCGGGATCGGCATCGGCACCCCGCCCCCGTCCCGCAGGTCACCGATCTCCAGCAGCACCCCCACGAGCGCGTCGTTCAGCGCGTCACTGATCTGCTGTGCCTCGGGTGTGTCGACGTGCAGCATGTTGACGTACAGACCCTCCGCGGTCCGGTGGAACCAGTGGCTGATGCCGTTGCCGCGGGCCGCCCACACATGCAGGGTCGGGTTCCACAGCGGGTGCCGCTCCCCGCCGGGAGCCCTGCGGAAGTCGATGTACGAGAAGAAGTTCACGGCGCACGGCCAGTGGTGCAGGGAGAACGCCTCCGGGGCGAGCAGCTCCCAGGCCCGGACGAACGGCACGCCCACGTGCCGCTGCATCTCGGCGTAGGCGGCCCGCACCCCGGTCACCGTGGCGGCGTGGCCCCCGACTCCCCCCTCGCCCCCCTCGCTCACCTCGAACTCGATGGGCATCGTATTCACGAACCAGCCCACGGCGTGCTCCCACACCGCCTCGCTCCGCTCGCTGACCGGCAGCAGCCCCCGGTACACCGCCGGACCGCCCAGCCGGCGCTGCGCCGTCGCGGCCGCCGCCAGCACACCGGTGAAGACGCTGCCGCCCGCCGCGCGGGCGCCCGCCGCGAGGGCGTCCGTACGACGGGCGTCCAGCAGCCGGTGGCTCCGGTTCACCAGCGGGTACAGGCGGTCGTCCGGCACCCCGATGTCGAAGGGGAACCGGGGGAAGAACCCGCCGTTCCCGGCGATGAAGCCCTTCCAGTACGCGAGCCGGTCGTCGTCGGCCCGCAGGGACGACCAGCGGCGGCGTTGCGCGTCCCCGAACGTCAGATAGCTGGCCACGGGCGGCAGTGCGGGGCGACGGCCGTCCGTGAGCGCCGCGTACGCCGTCTGGAGCTCGTTCACCACCACGGGCATCGACATGCCGTCGCACACGATGTGGTCGAAGCAGAGATAGACGGTGGAACACGACTCCCGGACCACCGCGCCCATCAGGAACAGCGGCCAGGACAGCGTGTCGAGGCTCTTGAACTCCTTGTCCAGATGGGTGTGCAGTTCCTCCGCCGAGTGGAAATGGCCGATCTCCTCCGCCTCCAGGGAGAGGGAATCGGGCGCGAACGCCGTGCAGTTGAGATCACCGGCAAGCCGCTGGAATTCACAGCGGAGCACCTCGTGGCGGCGTACGAGGAGAAGAAGGGCGGATTCCAGCGCCGCGATGTCGAGCCGTCCGTCGATCTCGAAGGTGACCGTGATGGAACTGGCGATGCCGTCATTCGTGCTCCGTGTCGCCTGGGACGACGAATGGTGCTTGTCCTGGTTGAACGAGGCGGACTTGGACGCGCCCGCCGGGTTCTCCTCACCGGAAAGGGGGGAGCGCTGAGTGCGCAGGGACCAGGACAGGACGGTTCCGGGCGCGATACGGGCATCGGTGAAAGGAATCTGCAGCACTCCGGGACTTTCTGTTCGTATGCGTGTGGGGGGAATGGCGGAATGGCGGAATGGGGAAATGGAGGGGATGGGGGAGGGGAAAGGCGGGTGGCGGTCACATCAGGCGGGCCACAAGGGAATCGACCGCCGTGTCGACGCCGGCCTCGGAGCGGATCACGGGGGCCATCTCCGTCGCCCGGTACCGCAGGTGGCTGTCCTCCACCGCCCGGCCGATCGCCTGCGCGAGCCGCGCCGCCGTGAGGTCGTGGGCGGCGAGGGGCGTGGGGGCCACGCCCAGCGCCCGCATCCGCGCGGACCAGTGGGACTGGTCGCCCATGTGGGGGCAGAGGACCTGGGGGCGGCCGGCGGCCAGCGCGGCTCCCACGGTGCCGGAGCCGCCGTGGTGGACGACCGCCGCCGTCCGCGGGAAGAGCCAGTCGTGCGGCGCCTCCCTGATCGTCAGGACGTCCCGTGCCGGGGGACGGGGCTCGATGCCGCCCCACCCCGTCGCGACCACGGCCCGGACACCCGCCAGCCGGACCGCCTCGGTGACCAGGGCGTGGTTCCGGCGGGCCCGGGTGCCGGTCATGCTGCCGAAGCCGACGTAGACCGGCGGCGGCCCCTCGTCCAGGAACCGGGTCAGCTCCGCGGGCGGCCCCCAGTCGGGGCGCGCGGGCAGGAACCAGAAGCCCGTGGTGCGCACGGCGTCGCCCCAGGCCGGGTCGACGGGCGTCACATGCCGGCTGAACGACTGGAGGACGGGGCGCCGTCTGCCCTCGGGGTCGCGCAGCCACTTCCGGGCGCCGTATCTGCGCGCCGCGAGCCCCAGCTCCGTCGTCCGCCAGCGCTCCACCTCACGGGACCGCTGGGCCGCGGTCACCACGGCGTACGTGCCGCGGTTCAGGAAGCGGGGCACCCTCGGCAACGGCAGCAGCGGGCAGGGGAACTCATCGGTGGGAATCCAGCCGGGTTGCAGGGCGACGACGACGGCGGGCACCTCCAGCACGTCCGCCACGTGCTGGGCGGGAAAGGCCGCCGAATGCACCACCGCCGCCACGTCCCCGTGGTCGTGGGCGATCGCGGCGACGTCCCGCAGGGAAGGGATCAGCAATTGTTTGAGCCGGACGACCGTCCGCGCGGCCGCGATCTTCCCGTGGACTCCCAGCAGACCGTGGTCGATGGTCCGGCGGGTTTCCGGCTCGTCGAGAATACGGGCCGGACCGTCGTCGATCGCCGCGAATTCCACCCCGTACGCGGCGGCCTCCGACGCGTAGGCGAGCGGGGCGGCCAATAACGGTGTGTGGCCGTGGCGACGGAGCGCCACGGCCAGTGCGAGGAAGGGTTGGACGTCCCCGCGAGTACCGCATGCCGCGAGGAGAACCTTGCGCGGGCGGGTGCCGGATCCGGGGCTCGCCGGCACCGTTTCTTTGGGCAAGACCACGCGCTGAACCTAGCAGAAGGGAAATCGAACGAGTTTGGCGTGTAAAAGGGTTCGAAATTCCCCGGGGAAATACTCAGGTGCGGAACGGTCCCGTCACCTCGTAAGTGATGCCGCCCGACGAACTGCCGCTGGTGCCGCGCTGGCTGGAGAAGTACAGACGGCGGCCGTCGGGGGAGAAGGCCGGGCCCGTGATCTCCGAGGCGGACTGGCCGTCGACACGGAGGAAGGGGGCGATGATGTCGTCCGGGGTGATCACGCAGATCTCCATGTTGCCTCCGTCCTCCGCGACGAAGAGGTCACCGGAGACGGTGCCGGTGACGTTGTCGACGCCGGTGAGCGGAGCCGTGCCGCCGGTCACCAAGGAGTCGTCGTAGGCGAGTTCGATGGTCTGCGCCGCCGCGTCGTACTGCCAGACGCGGTTGTCGCCCTTCGTCGTGAACCAGCAGGTGCCGTCGGCGTAGTAGCAGCCCTCGCCGCCGTTGAAGCGCTTGGCGCCGGAGACCTGGTTGCGGGTGGCGGTCGCACCGGACGGGTCGGGGACCCGGGCCCAGTTCACCGGGCCGCTGGTGCCCGTGCCGCCCACCAGCACCTCCAGCGTGCCCGACGACAGATCGCCCCAGGTCGTCGGCCGGAAGCGGTAGAAGCAGCCGTCGGTGACGTCCTCCGTCATGTAGACGACCCCGCGCACCGGGTCGGCGGCCGCCGCCTCGTGCTTGAACCGGCCCATCGCGTCCCGCCGCACGGCCGCCTTCACGCCCCAGGGATCGGTCTCGTAGACGTATCCGCGGTCGACCTCCTCGCAGGACAGCCAGGTGTTCCACGGCGTCTTCCCGCCCGCGCAGTTGGTGCGCGTGCCGGAGAGGATGCGGTACGCGGAGGTGACGGTGCCCGTCGAGGAGAACCGCACCGCGCTCGCGCCGCCGGACGGGCTGATCTCCGAGTTGGAGACGTAGATCCAGCCGGTGCCGTCCGCGTAACAGGCTCCGCCGTCCGGGGCGTTGTGCCAGGTGTACGACGTGCCGGCGACCCGCTGGCCGGAGCGGGCGATCACCCGGCTGGTGAAACCGCTCGGAAGCCTGATGCCGTTGGCGTCCGGCGCGCCGAGGGCGCCGTACGGGCCCGCGCCGGGCTGGGCGGGCGCGGCGTACGCGGCGCCGCGCCACAGGGTTCCGCCGAACGCGGTCGAGGTGCCGCCGAGAACGGCCGCGCGTAGCAGGGTACGACGTTCCACTGTCGCTCCAAGGGTGCGTTGACCGGCCCGCCTGCCGGTCGGCGGCGGGGTCGCGCGGTGTTGGAACTTAGGGGAGCGGGGTTGACGGAGCATGGACAGTCAGTGGCCGCGCGGAGGCGTTCGCGGGCGTCCGGGGGGCCTGGGGCGCCTTCGAGCTCGGGGCGTGGGGTGCGTCGGCGGGTGCGGGGTCGGTGGTGGTCGCTCGCGCAGTTCCCCGCGCCCCTGAAAGCAGGGGCTGCGCCCCGCTTTCCCCCGCCCCGCAGCCCCGCCCTGTAGCCCGACAAGCGCCGGCTCCTCGACCGCGGCGTCCGCCCGCCCTCCGTCCCGCAGGCTTCCCGACCGCGGCGTCCGCCCGCCCTCGGTCCCGCGGGCTTCCCGACCGCGGCGTCCGCCCGCCCTCGGTCCCGCGGGCTTCCCGACCGCGGCGTCCGCCCGCCCTCCGTCCCGCGGGCTTCCCGACCGCGGCCTTCGACCCGCGAGCCCTCCCACCTGCAGCCTTCCATGCGTGAGCTCATCGGCCCCCCGGCCCGTTTCGCAGGCTTCCCGACCGCAGCCTTCAACCCGCGAGCCCTCTCACCCGCAGCCTTCAACCCGCGAGCCCCCGGCCCCTGGCCCCGTCCCGCAGGCTCCTCGACCTGCGAGCCCGCAGCCCTCGTCACTCGTCACTCGTCCCTCCTCCCGCGAGCCCCCGACCCGCGCCCTCGACCCGCCAGCCCCCTCACCCACAAGCCGCCTCACCCGCAGACAACCGGGCCCCCTCCCCCTACCCTGAGGGCGTTGGTGGGGCTTTCGGGAGGGTGGTGGCGTGGTGGGGTGGGGTGTGGGGGACATTCCGGAGCAGCGCGGGCGGGTTGCCGTCGTCACCGGGGCCAACAGCGGGATCGGTTACGTCACCGCTCGTGAGCTAGCCCGGCTTGGCGCGCGCGTCGTGCTCGCCTGCCGGAGTGAGGAGCGGGGTCGCGCCGCCCTGGAGCGGATGAGGGCCGAGGTGCCCGGCGGTCGTGTCGAGCTGCTGCGGCTGGACCTCGGGGACCTCGCGTCCGTGCGGGAGTTCGCCGCCGCGTACGAGGAGACGTACGACCGGCTCGATCTGCTGATCAACAACGCGGGGGTGATGGCCGTAGCGGAGGGCCGTACCGCCGACGGCTTCGAGACGCAGTTCGGGACCAACCACCTCGGGCACTTCGCGCTCACGGGGCTGCTGGCGCCCCTGCTGCTCGCCACCGCCGGCGCACGGGTCGTGACCCTCTCCAGCGGGATGCACCTGCGCG
Organism: Streptomyces sp. NPDC030183; assembly: GCF_055573455.1. Taxonomy (NCBI): domain Bacteria; kingdom Bacillati; phylum Actinomycetota; class Actinomycetes; order Kitasatosporales; family Streptomycetaceae; genus Streptomyces; species Streptomyces sp. NPDC030183. Next base: position 31,523 of record NZ_JBVIBK010000041.1, on the reverse strand, counting down.
CCAACATCGACCTCGACGACCTGGACACCGCGCGCACCTACGGGCGCTGGCTGGCGTACGGCCGTTCCAAGACGGCCAACCTGCTGTTCACCCACGAGCTGGCCCGGCGGCTCGCGGCGGCCGGTTCCGACGTCGTCGCCGCGGCCGCCCACCCCGGGTACGCGGCCACGAACCTCCAGACCGCCGGGGCCAAGGCGGAGGGCCGCCGGGCGACCGAGCGGATCATGCGGATCGGCAACCGCTTCTTCGCCCAGTCCGCCGAGGCGGGCGCCCTGCCCACGCTGTACGCGGCCACCGCGCCCGGCGTCGCCCCCGACTCCTTCATCGGCCCCCGGTTCCTGATGTGGCGCGGTGCGCCCGCCAGGTCGCCGCGCGCCCCCTGGACCCTCGACGACCGGGCCGGCGAACTCCTCTGGGAGCGCTCGGAACGGCTCACCGGCGTGACGTACGACCAGCTGAAGTCCTGAGCCGGCGCTGTGGCGCCCTGTACCCGCTCGCGGCCCGACACGGCGGCGCCGGAACGGTCCATGCCCGTTCCGGCGCCCACGCATGTCGGAGCACGGGTTACGACGCCCGCACCTCGTACGTCCTGATCCGCACCGCCTCGTCGTCGAGGCACTGCCCGTTCTCCAGGTCGAAGCGCTGCTTCAGCAGGGGCGAGGCCACGAACGGCCGGCCCTGGTGCGAGCCGGTGAGGCCGCGGGAGAGGACCGCCGCGCCACTGAACGGGTCGCGGTTGTCGATGGCGTACAGGCTGCCCGCGCGGTCGCGGAACAGGGCCACCTGCTCGCCGTCGGGCAGCAGGGCAGCCACACCGCGGCCGGGCAGCAGGGCGCTCAGGTCGCAGACCGTGAGCCAGCCGTCGGTGAGCCGCAGCTGGACCTTCAGGTCGGTCGTCTCGGGTGCCAGGGTCATCGCTGGGCGGTTCCTTCCAGGACGTCTTCGGCGGGGCGCAGGCCGATGGACAGGAGCGGCAGGTCGGGCTTGATCTGGTCGCGCTCGGGCACGAAGCCCACGACCGGGTCCGGGGTGTCCGGCGCGTTCACGAAGGACACGAAACGGGCGAGCTTCTCGGGGTCGTTGATGGTGTCGGCCCACTCGTCGCGGTAGTGGGCGACGTGCGCCGCCATCAGCGACTCCAGCTCCTCGCAGATACCGAGGGAGTCCTCCACCACCACGTCCCGTACGTGGTCCAGTCCGCCGGGGATCCGCTCCAGCCAGGTCGACGTGCGCTCCAGACGGTCCGCCGTGCGGATGTAGAACATCAGGAAGCGGTCGATCAGCCGGATCAGCTCGGCGTCGGAGAGGTCCTGCGCCAGCAGGTCCGCGTGGCGCGGGGTGGCGCCGCCGTTGCCGCCGACGTAAAGGTTCCAGCCGTTGGTGGTGGCGATGACGCCGAAGTCCTTCGACTGGGCCTCGGCGCACTCCCGGGCGCACCCGGAGACCGCCGACTTGAGCTTGTGCGGGGAACGCAGACCCCGGTAGCGCAGCTCCAGGTCGATCGCCATGCGCACGGAGTCCTGGACGCCGTAGCGGCACCAGGTCTGCCCGACGCAGGACTTCACCGTGCGCAGGGACTTGCCGTACGCGTGGCCCGACTCGAAGCCCGCGTCCACCAACCGGGTCCAGATCAGCGGGAGCTGCTCGACGCGGGCGCCGAACATGTCGATCCGCTGACCGCCGGTGATCTTGGTGTAGAGGCCGAAGTCGCGGGCGATCTCCCCGATGACGATCAGGCCCTCGGGGGTGATCTCACCGCCGGGGATGCGCGGGACGACCGAGTACGAGCCGTTCTTCTGGAGGTTGGCGAGGAAGTGGTCGTTGGTGTCCTGGAGGGCCGCCTGCTCGCCGTCCAGGACGTAGACGTCGGCGCCGATCGTCGGGGCGAGGGAGGCGATGATCGAGCCGACCGCCGGCTTGCAGATCTCGCAGCCGTCGCCGCCCCGGGCCTCCTCGCGGCCGTAACGGTCCAGCAGGTCCTGGTACGTGTTGATACGCAGCGCCAGGACGATCTCGTACAGCTCCTCGCGGGTCTGCGAGAAGCAGGCGCACAGGCCCTTGTCGACGACGACACCGCCGGCCTCCAGCTCCGCGTTGACCAGCTGGCCGAGGACCTTGACGCAGGAGCCGCAGGTCGTACCGGCCTTGGTGCACTTCTTCACCTCGGGCACGGTGGTGCACTTGTGCTCGGTGACGGCCTCGCGGATCGTGCCCTTGCGGACGTTGTTGCAGGAGCAGATGATCGCGTCGTCCGGCAGCGCGGTCGGGCCGAGCTGGGCGGACTCCCCGGCGCCCGCGGGCAGCACCAGCGACTCGGGCGAGACCGGCGGGACCGACCCGGTGAACGCCTTCAGCGTGCCGTACGCCTCCGCGTCGCCGACCAGGATGCCGCCGAGGAGCGTGCCGTCCCGGCCGATGACCAGCTTCTTGTACAGGCCCGAGCGGGAGTCGGAGTAGACGACGTCCAGGCAGTCCTCGGTGGTGCCGTGCGCGTCACCGAAGGACGCCACGTCCACGCCGAGCAGCTTCAGCTTGGTGGACAGGTCGGCACCCGTGAACGACAACTGCTCCGCCTCGTCGGCGGCGATGGCCGCGGCGGCCGTCTCGGCCTGCTCGTAACCGGGGGCCACCAGGCCGTACACCCGGCCGTCGGCGGCCAGCGCGCACTCGCCGATCGCGAAGACGTGCGGGTCGGAGACCGTACGGCACTGCTCGTCGACGGTGATGCCGCCGCGCTCGCCGACCGTCAGACCGCAGTCGCGGGCGAGCTGGTCGCGGGGGCGGACACCGGCGGAGAACACCACCATGTCGGTGGCGAGTTCGGAGCCGTCGGACAGCTTCATCCCGGTGACCGCGCCGTCCTCGCCGACGACGATCTCCTGCGTGCCCACCCCGGTGTGCACGGACAGGCCCATCTCCTCGATGGTCCGCAGCAGCGCCGCGCCACCGCCGTCGTCGACCTGCACCGGCATCAGCCGCGGCGCGAACTCCACGATGTGCGACTCGATCCCGAGGCCCTTGAGCGCACCGGCCGCCTCCAGCCCGAGCAGACCGCCGCCGACCACGGCACCCACCCGGGCCCGGCTCTTCGCGTACTCCTCGATCGCGAGCAGGTCCTCGATGGTGCGGTAGACGAAGCAGCCCTCGGCGTCCTTGTTCGGGACCGGCGGCACGAACGGGTACGAGCCGGTGGCGAGGACGAGGACGTCGTACTCGAAGACCTGCCCGGACCGCGCGGTGACCTTGCGGGCCTCGCGGTCCACGGTCTCGGCCGGGTCGCCGACGTACAGCTCGATGCCGTGGCTCTCGATGAACGCCATGTCCGTCATCGACAGGTCCTCGGGCGTCTTGCCCGAGAAGTACGAGGTCAGTGCCACACGGTCATAGGCGGGGCGCGGCTCCTCGCACAGCACGACCACGCGGTGCGTGGCGGTCAGGCCGCGCTCGGCGAGCGCTTCGAGGAAGCGCTGGCCGACCATGCCATGGCCGACGAGCACGATCGTGGGGTTCGCCCCAGTGGCGGTCATCAGGAGCCTCCATCGTTGGTGAGCAGGTGGAGCAGAGGGCCGTTGTCGGGGAGCGGCTCTGCTCCCTCCCAGGCGCGGGCGAGCGCGCCGACGGTGCCGAGTTCGCCGACGAGCACCCCGCCGACCAGGCGGTCGTCGCGGACGACGACCTTGCGGTAGGTGCCGCGGGTGGCGTCCGCGAGCTGGATGACGTCGTCACCGGGCCGGGGGTCGGGCTCGCCGAACGCGGCGAGATCGAAGAAGTCCTGACCGGCGAGCGTCAGCCGGGTCAGGGCGCGGGTGCCGGTGTAGCGGGAGCCCGTGTCCCCCGCCAGCAGCTCGGCGAGCACGTCGGCCTGTTCGAGCGCCGGAGTGGCGAGCCCGTAGACCGTGCCCTGGAACTGGGCGCAGTCGCCGATCGCGTGGATGTGCGGGTCGGAGGTGCGCAGCTCCTCGTCGACGATGACGCCCTTGTGCACCGCGAGGCCCGCGTCCTGCGCGAGACCCACCCGGGGGTGGACTCCGCAGGCGATGACGACGAGGTCCGCGTCGAGCGCGTACCCGTCGGCCAGCGACACCGACCGCACGCTCCCGCCGACGCTGCGCACGGCACGCACCCGGGTCTCGGTGTGCACCTCGACACCCAGCTCTTCGAGGTGCCGCCGGACCAGCTTCGACGCCGACGGGTCCAGCTGGCGCTCCATCAGCCGCTCGCCCTGCTGGGCGAGGACGACCTGGGCGCCGCGCTGGGCGAGGGCCCGCGACGCGGACACGCCGAGCAGCCCGCCGCCGATGACGACGGCCCGTACGCCCGGCCGCACCGCCTTCGACAGGCCCAGGCAGTCGTCCATGGTCCGGAAGGCGTGCACACCCTCGGGGAACTCGTGCCGTTCGGGGTCCCACAGGCCGCGCAGCGGCGGCAGCACGGGGTTCGAACCGGTCGCGAGGACGAGGGTGTCGTAGGCGATGTCCGTACCGTCCGCGAGACGTACGGCTCGCGTCTCGCGGTCGATACGGACGACCCGGCCCCGGGTCAGCCGCGGGGGCGCGGGCAGCGCGATGACCTCGGGCGCGTACCGCCCGGCCAGGACGTCGGCGAGCAGCACCCGGTTGTACGGTGTGTGCTCCTCCTCGCCCACCAGGGTGGCGGGCACACCGAGCTCTCCCAGCCGCCGGGCGAGACGCACGCCCGCGAGGCCGGAGCCGATCACCACCACACGCTCATTCGAGGTCATGTCCTTGAGCGTGCGGTGCCGGTGTTACCCGACCGCATCACCTCTGTTTCCCGTGAGGAACGCTGCCCTCCCCACGGGCCGCACCGGAGTGTGAGGGGTTTCCGCAGGGCCGGGGTGGGGTGTGAGAACAGCGCCCGGACCGCCGCTGACCAGGCGAGACGGCCACGACGCGGGCGTATACGGGAGGGCGGCGCCCGATCACCCCCGCCCAGGGGGCGGGCCGGCCGGGAACCTCAGAAAACCCTCAGGTCGATGGACGGCACACCTGTGTCCCCCCGTAGGGTCCGCTCATGCCCGACATATCGCTGACCACGGTCGTCGTCCTCTGCCTCGCGGCCCTCGCGGCCGGCTGGATCGACGCCGTGGTGGGCGGCGGCGGACTGCTGCTCCTGCCCGCCCTCCTCCTCGGCCTGCCGAACGGCTCCTTGGCCGCCCAGTACGCCCTCGGCACCAACAAGGCGGTCGCGATCGTCGGCACCACGGGCGCGGCGGTGACCTACGCCCGCCGCACCCCGGTGGACGTCCGGATCGCCGTCCGCATCGGTCTCGCGGCGCTCGCCGGCTCGACGGCCGGCGCGTTCGTCGCCGCCGGGATGAGCACGGAGATCCTGAAACCGGTCGTCATGGTCGTCCTCCTGGGCGTCGGCGCGTTCGTGATCCTGCGCCCCTCCTTCGGCACGGCACCCGCCACCGGCCCGGTCTCGGCGCGCCGCGTCCTCGCCGCGATCGGCCTCGCGGGCGTCGGCATCGGCTTCTACGACGGTCTCGTCGGCCCCGGCACCGGCACGTTCCTCGTCCTCACCCTCACCGCCGTCCTCCACCTCGACCTGGTCACCGCCTCCGCCACCGCCAAGATCGTCAACTGCTGCACCAACGCCGGTGCCCTCGCCACGTTCGCCTGGAAGGGCACGGTGTACTGGCAGTTGGCCGCGCTGATGGCCTTGTTCAACCTCGTCGGCGGCACGGTCGGCGCGCGCACGGCACTGAAGAAGGGCAGCGGCTTCGTCCGGGTCGTGCTGCTGACGGTGGTGTTCACGCTGGTGGCGAAGATGGCGTACGAACAGTGGCTGGCATGAGGGCGAGGACGAGGGCGAGGACTCTCCTCAGGAGAGGCGGCTGCCGGTGAGGTGGGCGAAGACGACGACGTTGCCCTCGTAGCCGGTCGAGCGGGAGTACGGGCCGCCGCAGGTGATGACCCGCAACTCCGGCCGCGCGGCCGCCCCGTACACCTTCTCGTCGGGGAAGTCCCGCGCGGCGTACACCTCGACCGCGTCCACCGTGAACACGGCGGTGGCCCCGTCCCGCCGGTCCACCTCGATCGTGGCGCCCCGCCGCACCGCGCCCAGGTCGTAGAAGACGGCGGGACCGTCGGCGTCGTCGACGTGCCCGGCGACGATCGCGGTGCCCCGCTCGCCGGGGGTGGTGCCGGCCGCGTACCAGCCGGCGAGATTCTCCTGCTCGGCGGGCGGCACGTCCAGGCTGCCCGTGGGGGTGAGACCGAGGCCCGTCAGAGGGGCGTCCACGCGGATCGAGGGGATACGGACACGATCCGGCGGCGAAGGCGGCAGGGCCGGTACGACCGGCTCCTCGGGCCCCGGACGGCTCTGCCCCCGCTCGTGCCCCTGCGCGGCCGACGGCTGCGGGGGCGGGTGGGAGGCGGTGCCGCCGCGCAGCAGCCAGGCGCCGCAGCAGAGGGCGACGACGGTGACGCCCGTCAGGACGACGTCGACGAACCGACGCACGGGGGTCTCCTCCGGGGCTGGTCGTACGGGGCGGGCGGGTGGTTGCTCCTCCCCTCCGGGCCGAAGGGGCGCAAGGCCCGGAGGGGAGGGGGACGGCGGTACCGGCGGACGGACAGCGGAGGGTGTCCGTCAGATCCTGCCGCCTCTCGCCCGGCGATGCAGGAGCCGGGTACCGCCCGCGGCGGCGACGGCCAGAGCCGCCACGCCCGCCGCGGTCTGCACGGGGTCGGGGCCGAGTGCGCCACCGACCCCCGTCTTCACACTCCCTCTTGGATGCGCCGACGGCGCGCTGTGGGCGCCGGTCAACGAGACGACGAGGTCCCCGGCGACCCGCCGTTCGCCCTTCGCGCAGGTCACGACGATCTCGTACGTCCCCGGCTGGGCGCTGGGCGGCACCTCGAACCGCCCGCTGGGCCGGGGCCGCCCGGCGCCGGGCGCGAGGGGGAAGGAGCCGGCCCCGACCGCGCTGGCGTCGCCCGTACCCGTACCGTCCGCACCGCAGGCCGCCGTGCGGGCGGTCACCTCGTCCCCGGGGATGACACGGGCCGGGACCAGCTCCAGCCGCCCGCCCTCCGCCCCGCCGTGGGCCGGGGCGGCCGGGAGCAGGGCGGTGAGGGCCGCGGCGAGGACGGCGAACGCGGTGCCGGTCAGCGGGCGGGCGACAGGTCGCATGGAGCCAGCTCCTCCCGAGAGTCCACCTTTGCCCTTCCGAGGTAAGGCGCACAGGGACCGAAGCGCCCTCTGAGGGGCCGTCAGAAAGGGGGTGGAGGGAGCCGGGGAAGGGGGGACACGGGCAGGGCCGGACGGTGTTCGGGCAGGTCATCGCTACGGCGGGGGAGGGGACGGGGAGAAGAGACCAGGGCAGGTGCGAATGGGTGAACGGCGAGGGGCCGGGGGTGGGGGGGCGAAGGCGGGGCAAGGGGCGGGACGACGGCCGGCTCCGCCGCTTGACCTCAAGTTGAGTTGAGGTACGAGGGTGGTCCCCATGACGACCTCGACAGGAACCCAAGCAGTTCCCCAGACCCCTCCTTCTCCCTCCGCCTCCGCCTCCGCCTCTCCCTCCGTCCCGGTCCGGGTGACGGTGATCGTGGGGAGCAACCGCGCGGGCAGGTTCGGGCCGGTGGTGGCCGAATGGCTCGTGGCCCGGGTGCGTGAGCACGACGACTTCGAGGTGGACGTCGTGGATGTCGCCGAGATCGACCTCCCGACGACGTTCGAGCCGACTCCCGAGGTGACGGCGCGGTTGGCGGAGGTCACGCCGAAGCTGGCCGCCGCCGAGGCGTTCGTGGTGCTGACACCCGAGTACAACCACTCCTACCCGGCGGCCCTGAAGAACCTCATCGACTGGCACTTCCACGAATGGCGTGCCAAGCCGGTGGCGCTCGTCTCCTACGGCGGCGTTTCCGGCGGCCTGCGTGCGACGGAGCACCTGAGGCAGGTCTTCGCCGAGCTCCACGCCACCACGGTCCGCGACACCGTCTCCTTCCACAACGCCCACGGCTCCTTCGACGACACCGGCCGCCTCAAGGACCCGACCGGCCCCGACGCCGCGGCAAAGGGGATGCTGGATCAGCTGGCCTGGTGGGGCAGGGCCCTGAGGGAGGCGAAGCAGAGGCGCCCGTACGAGTGAGGGTTACCCGAAGTGACGCCAGTCACGACGGGTTACCCCGATGGACCGTGGCGTCCCACCCCTCGACCCCGTCTCCGATACCACCCGCTATGTTCGAGCCGTTCATCCGACATGCGGAGCTGGTATGCAGAAGACAGAGGGGCCGGTCCCGGCGACCGGAACCGACGACGCGGCCGAGCCGTCCTGGCCCCGTCACTGGCCTCTCCTGCTCCTCGGCGCGGCGGTGGTCCCCGGTGCCGTGCTGTTCCTCGTCGGCCGGGGCCTTGAGGAACCGGCCGTCCAGGCGTGGCGGACGGTGTGTCTGTCCATCGCCGTACAGGCGCTGCCGTTCCTGCTGCTCGGCACGGCCCTGTCGGGGGCCATCAACGCGTTCGTACCGGCGAAGGCGTTCAGCCGGCTGCTGCCCCGCAACCCCGCTCTGGCGGTCCCCGTGGCGGGGGCCGCCGGAGTCGTCCTGCCCGGCTGCGAGTGCGCGTCCGTACCGGTCGCCAACAGTCTGATACGCCGTGGGGTCGACCCGGCCGCCGCGTTCGCCTTCCTGCTGTCGGCCCCGGCCGTCAACCCGATCGTCCTGGTCGCGACGGCCGTGGCCTTCCCCGGCAGCCCCGAGATGGTGCCGGCCCGGCTGCTCGCCTCGCTCGCCACCGCCGCCGTGATGGGCTGGCTGTGGCTCTGGCTGGGCCGGACCGAGTGGCTGAAGCCGATCCCGCGGCACACCGGGCACCAGCCGGGGCACAGCCGCTGGACCGAGTTCCGGCTCGGCTTCCAGCACGACTTCCTGCACGCCGGCGGGTTCCTGGTCATCGGCGCGATGGCCGCGGCCACCTTCAACGTCGTGGTCCCGCGTTCCGTGCTCGACACCTTCGCCGACTCGCCCTGGCTCTCGGTGCTGTTCCTCGCCGCGCTCGCCATCCTGCTGTCGGTCTGCTCCGAGGCCGACGCCTTCGTCGCCGCCTCCCTCTCCGGGTTCTCGCCCCTCGCGCGACTGACGTTCATGGTGGTCGGGCCGATGGTCGACCTGAAGCTGATCGCCCTCCAGACGGGCACCTTCGGCCGGGCCTTCGCGATCCGCTTCTCCGCCGCGACCGTCGTCGTGGCGATCCTCGCCAGTGCCCTGATGGGAGGCGTCCTGCTGTGAAACGACCGCTCCAGGCCCTCCTGCTCCTCCTCAGCGGCGTCGGTCTGCTCCACGCGACGGTGTTCACCGACCTCTACCTGAGATACGTCAAGGAGGGCATGCGCCCCCTGCTCATCGCCTCAGGAGCCCTGCTGCTCCTGCTGGGCGCGGCGGAGGCGTGGTCGCTCCGCACACCACCGGCCCCGAACGGCCATGACGCCGCCCCGCACGACGACCCCGACGCCGCCCCGCACGACGACCCCGACGCCGCCCCGCACGACGACCCCGACGCCGCCCCGCCCAACGACCCTGACGCCGACCCGCACACCCACGCCCACGCCCACGCCCAAGCCCACGGTCACGACCACTCCGGCCCGCCCCGCACGGCCTGGCTCCTCCTCTTCCCCGCCCTGAGCCTGCTCTTCTACGCGCCCCCGGCCATCGGCGCGTACAGCGCGTCCCGCGAGGCGCCCAAGGCCGTGGCGGTCAAGGAGCAGGACGAGTTCGAGCCGCTCCCGGCGACGTCCCCGCTCCCGATGACGCTCACGGACTTCACGACGCGCGTGCAGCAGGACCGGGAGAAGGCCATCGAGGGGAGGGTGGTCCGGATGACCGGTTTCGCGACGCCCGACGGCAGCGGCGACGGCTGGTACCTGACCCGTTCGATCTTCAGCTGCTGCGCGGCGGACACCCAGTTCGTGAAGGTCCGCGCCCACGGCGCCCCGGCCCCGCCCGCGGACACCTGGGTCACGGTCACCGGCACCTGGCACGCCGGCGGCACCCTCGGCACCAGCTCCGCCGACGTCGCCCTCGACGTCCGCACGATCAAGAAGGTCGCCCGCCCCACGAACGGCTACACGGACGCCCTCCTGCCCCCGCCCAACTGAAGGAGAACGGTGCTCCCTTTCTTCGTCTACGGCACGCTGCGCCCCGGCGGGCACAACCACGCCCTCCATCTCCGGGGCCGCACCCGCTCCGAGGAGCCGGCCACGATGCGGGGCCTCACCCTCTACGACGGCCCCGGCTACCCGTACGCGGTCGAGGCGCCCGGCGAGACGGCCGTGGTGACGGGCGACCTGATCACGGCCCGCCCCGAGGCGTACGAGGCGCTCCTGCGGTCACTGGACCACCTGGAGGAGTACAGCCCCGGCGCCACCACCAACCTCTACGAACGGGTCCGCCGCGTGGCCGTCCTCGCCGACGGCACGCTCGCTCAGGCGTGGGTCTACGTCGCAGCGCCGTCGGTCGCGGCGCGCCTGCGGGTGCGGGGGACACCGATCGAGAGCGGCGACTGGTGCGGGGACGGGCGCTTGGGCGCCTGAAGGTGGTGCGGGGACGGGCGCTTGGGCGCCTGAAGGCATGGCCCCGCGGCCCGGCCGCTACTTCTCCGCCGCCTCCACCCGCACCGCGCACGTCTTGAACTCCGGCATCCGGGACGTCGGGTCGAGCGCCGGGTTCGTCAGCGTGTTGGCGCGCCCTTCCCCCGGCCAGTGGAACGGCATGAACACCGTGTCGGGCCGGATCGACGTGGTGATCCGCGCCGGCGCCACCGCCCGGCCCCGCCGTGACACCACGGCCACGGGGTCCCCCTCCGCCGTCCCCAGCCGCTCGGCCAGCCTCGGGTGCAGCTCCACGAACGGCCCCGGCGCCGCCGCGTTCAGCTCGTCCACCCGCCGTGTCTGCGCCCCCGACTGGTACTGGGCCACGACCCGCCCGGTGGTGAGCAGCACCGGATACTCGTCGTCCGGCTCCTCGGCCGCCGCCCGGTGCGAGACGGGCACGAACCGCGCCCGCCCGTCCTCCGTGGCGAACCGTTCGAGGAAGAGCCGCGGGGTGCCGGGATGCACACCCCCGCCCGGCACGACGTCCGCCCCCTCATCCGCCGCCGAGCCCGCGCCGCCGCCCCCCACGACGGCACCCTCGCCCTCCGCCGCCGGGCAGGGCCAGAACACCCCGTTCTCCTCGGCCAGCCTCCGGTACGTGATCCCCGAGTAGTCGGCCGCCCCGCCCGCGCTCGCCCGCCGCAGCTCCTCGAACACCTCCTCGGCGTCGGTCGGGAACCCCTTCTCGACGCCCAGCCGGTCGGCCAGCTCGTGCATGACCTCCAGGTCGCTGCGGACCCCCTCGGGCGGTGTGATCGCACGCCGCCGCAGCAGCACCCGGCCCTCCAGGTTCGTCGTCGTGCCCGTCTCCTCGGCCCACTGCGTCACCGGCAGCACGACATCCGCGAGCGCCGCCGTCTCCGACAGCACGACGTCGCACACCGCCAGGAACTCCAGCGACTTGATCCGCTCCTCGATGTGCGCGGCACGCGGCGCCGACACCACCGGGTTGGACCCCATCAGCAACAGCGCCCGGATGTCGGTCCCCAGCGCGTCCAGCAGCTCGTACGCGCTCCGACCGGGCCCCGGCAGGCTGTCCGGGTCGACGCCCCACACCTCGGCGACATGGCGCCGCGCCTCGGGGTCGACCAGCTTGCGGTAGCCCGGCAACTGGTCGGCCTTCTGCCCGTGTTCGCGCCCGCCCTGCCCGTTGCCCTGCCCGGTGAGGCACCCGTAGCCGGACAACGGCCGCCCGGCGCGCCCCGTAGCCAGCGTCAGGTTGATCCAGGCGCCGACGGTGTCCGTGCCCTTGGACTGCTGCTCGGGCCCGCGCGCGGTGAGCACCATCGCGTGCTCCGGCTCGCAGAACAGCCGTACCGCCTCGCGGAGCTGGGGGACGGGCACGCCCGTGATCCGCTCCACGTACTCCGGCCAGTGCGCCATGGCCGCGGCCCGCGCCTCCTCCCAGCCGCTCGTCCGCTCGCGGATGTACTCCTCGTCGGTGCGCCCCTCGGCGACGATCAGGTGCAGCAGCCCGAGCGCGAGCGCGAGATCGGTGCCGGGCCGCGGCGCGAGGTGCAGGTCGGCCTGTTCGGCGGTGCGGGTGCGGCGCGGGTCGATGACGACCAGTTTGCCGCCGTTGTCCCGCAGTTCCGTGAAGTAGCGCAGCGCCGGCGGCATCGTCTCGGCGAGGTTCGACCCGACGAGGACGACGCACCCGGTCCTCGGGATGTCCTCCAGCGGGAACGGCAGCCCCCGGTCCAGTCCGAACGCCTTGATCCCGGCGGCCGCGGCCGACGACATGCAGAAGCGCCCGTTGTAGTCGATCTGCGAGGTGCCGAGCACGACCCGGGCGAACTTGCCGAGCGCGTACGCCTTCTCGTTGGTCAGTCCGCCGCCGCCGAACACACCGCACGCGTCCGGGCCGTGCTCCGTACGCGTGCGGGTGAGCCCCTCGGCGATCCGGTCGAGTGCCTCGTCCCAGGAGGCGGGCTCCAGGACGCCCGCCCTTCTGACCAGAGGAGTGGTCAGCCGCACCCGGGACGAGAGCACCGCCGGCGCCGTACGGCCCTTGCCGCACAGCGCGCCCCGGTTCACCGGGAAGTCCGCGCGCTCCGAGACCACAACGACACCGTCGGTCCCGTCCGCAGCGGGCGTCAGGTTCATCCCGCACTGCAGGGCGCAGTACGGGCAGTGGGTGGGCGTCGCGGAGTTCGGCATACCAGTCAGCGTGCGTCGGGCGTGTTACGCGCCGGGGCGCCCTCGCGTTACGCGACCGGCACGGGGACCTCCCGGCGGACCCCGGGCGGGAGTGAGGAGCGGACGGCGGAGGCGGTGAACGAACCGTTCGGACGATGTCGCAGTTCTGTCACCGTGTGCGGCCGCCCGGGCGCTCACCGTCCAGACGTTCGGCCCCGCGTGCTAAGAACTACGGGCGCACCGACACGGGGGTCGTGCCAAGGTCCCCGTGCGGCGCACGTCCTGTCGTGTGGCCCGCGAGGGCCGTAGGGGGAAGAAGGATCAACACCGTGAACCGCATGCGCACCACCGTCGCCGTCCTGGGCGCCGCAGGGGCCCTGACCGCCGCCCAGCTGGGCCTCGCCGGGACCGCCGCCGCGGCCGGCGCCGACGCCCAGGCCGGCAAGTGCCCGATCAAGATCTCCACCCCCAAGCGCTTCTACGTCGACGCCAACGGCTGGGTGACCAACGGCGGCCTGTACTTCGGTGTGAAGAACACCAGCAAGGACAAGAGCTTCTCCGGCGTCAGCCTGACGATCAGCAAGCCGGTGAACCTGAAGTTCGGGTATGCGACGCCGACCAAGGGCAGCAAGATCACCAAGCGGACGACCAAGACCGTCACCGTCTCCACCAAGAAGCTGGCGGCCAAGGGCAGCTCCGGCTTCCGCGTCAAGACGCGCATGGGTGACGTCAACAAGGACTACGAGGTCAGGCTCACCCTCCGCGGCAAGGGCTGGGACTGCGCCGTCGACCAGGGCTGGTGGGGTTCGATCGACCACGACTAGGAAACGCCCTGGTCCGGACGCGCCGTCATGACCCCAGGCCGGGGCCCCGACAAGGGGCCCCGGCCGACGTGTGTCCCGCGCACGCCACCATTGGGGCGCACCACCGGCGCGGGCACCGCGTGGCACCCCGCTCCCCGGGGGCGCGGGGACGAGCATGTGCGGATCCTGCCCCCTTCCCGTACCGAGGCGATGCGATGCGCGACCGCGCCGGCCACGTCCGCACCGAGGGTGCCGCGCCGAGCTGGATGTCACGGCACCGGCCGCCCGAGCGGTCCCTGTTCACCGGCATCTACGGGCTGGTGCTGGCCAGCGCCCTGGTCGCCGCGCTCGACCCGGCGGGCGAGGAGGCCGACCCCGGCCCGGACGCGCTGTGGGTCGTCCTCACCGCGCTGGCGTCGGCCGCCGCCCACGGGTACGCGCACGTCATCGCGCAGCGCGCGTCCGCCGACGGGGCGGTGACCACGAGCAGACCGCGGCTGGTGCTCGCCGAGTGGCCGCTGGTGGCCGCCGTCCTGCCGACGGTGGCCCTCCTGCTGTGCGCGGCGGCCGGGTGGTGGGCCGAGTCCGTCGCGGTGGACGTGGCCCTGCTGTTCAACACCGTGGCCCTGTTCGGCTGGGGCGTCGCGGCCGCCCGCACCGCCGGGTACGGATGGCCGTCCGCGTGCCGCGCGGGAGCCATGGACATGTTGATCGGGCTGGCGATCATCCTCGCGAACGCGGTGATCAAATAGCGTCCGCCCACCGGCCGCGCCCACCCCTCACCGCGCCGACGACCCCGCGGCGCGGTTCGGCAGGCGCGCCGACGCGAGTGCCTTGGCGACCCCCGGCTCCTCCGGCCCGAGGAACCGGGGGTCCGGCTCGAACAGGGCGTCGAGGGATGCCTTGCCCGCGGCGAACAGTTCGCGGGTGGCGCCGTAGTACCAGGTCTCGTCGTGCCGGTCCTGCACCCCGACACCGTACGAGGCGACGCCCGCCTCCTGGCACAGGGCGACCGCCCGGCGTATGTGGAAGCCCTGGCTGATGAGCACCGCGCGGTCGACGCCGAAGATCTTCTTGGCGCGGACACAGGAGTCCCAGGTGTCGAACCCGGCGTAGTCGCTGACGATGTGCCGGTCGGGCACCCCGTGGTCGGTGAGATAGGCGCGCATCGCGTCCGGCTCGTCGTACTCCTCCCGGCTGTTGTCGCCGGTGACCAGCACGACCTCTATCCGGCCCGCGCGGTACAGCTCGGCCGCCGCGTCCAGCCGGCGCGCCAGGTACGGCGACGGCTCGCCCTGCCACAGCCCCGCCCCGAACACCATCGCCACGTCCGTGCGCGGGACGTCGGCCGTGGTCCGCAGCCGGCCGTCGGCGGCGGTGAACATCCAGGTGGAGGGCAGCAGCGCCAGCACGCACAGCCCCATCACCACCTGCACCGCCCGCCGCCGCCCCGCACGGGTACGCGGCAGCCGGAGCACTCCCCCCACACGTCCCACCGCAAAGCCCCCGTCCGTCGCGCGCACGCATGTGTCGTGCTTGTTTCCGACGGACCCCGCGGCGCCCGCCCCTCCGACCAACGAAGACGTCGTCCGCGGTGATCCGGTTCACCGCTCGGCATGACAAGTTTCACCCGATCGTGTCGAAATCCCAGGTCAAGTCGGTTCACACCGCCGGTGGGTGAACCGTGAACCCCCGGAAAACACCCGTCACCACCGTGCAACGGGGAGGCAACCTCCCCCCGGCACCATCGACACATGACGGCGACGACGAGCAGGACGACGAACCAGTCGAACGCGGACCTCGCCAGTACGGCGCACCTCATCAACCGGATCGGTGACCAGTTGGCCAGCCAGCTCAGCCTCGTCTCGCTGCACGGGACCCGGCGCCCCACCCCGCCCGCCCCCGCGCTCGTCCTGGTGGCGCACGGCAGCCGCGACCCCCGCGCGCTCGCCACCGTACGCACCCTCGTGGACCGCGTACGCGAGCAGCGCCCCGGCCTGTCCGTGCGCCTCGGCCACATCGAGCTGAACGAGCCCCTGCTCCCCGACACGCTCGCCGCCCTCGGCGACCGTGAGGCCGTCCTCGTCCCCCTGCTCCTCAGCCGCGGCTACCACGTCAAGCGGGACATCCCCGAGATGGCCGCCGAGACCGCGGTACGCGCCCGCGTGGCCGCCCCGCTCGGCCCGCACCCGCTGCTCGTGGAGGCCCTGTACGCCCGCCTGGTCGAGGCCGGCTGGCGCACCCCGGCGGACGCCGAGGCCCGCCGTACCAGCGCCGTCGTCCTCGCCGCGGCCGGCTCCCGCGACCCCGAGTCGCGGGTCGACACCGGCCGCACCGCCCACCTCCTCGCCGAACGCCTCGGCGTCCCCGTCGTCCCCGCCTACGCCACCACCGCCGCGCCCAGGGTCCCCGACGCCCTCGCCGCCCTCGCCGCACGGGGCCGCACCCGGGTGGCGGTCGCCTCCTACTTCACGGCCCCCGGCCGCTTCGCCACGGAGTGCGCGGACGCCGCCCCCTGGATCGCCTCGGCCCCCCTCGGCACCCACCCGGCGATGGCGAGCCTGGTCCTGCACCGCTACGACGAGGCGCTGACGAGCCCGGAGACGGTGGCCGCACGACAGCTGGCCACGGCGTAGGGCGCCCACCCGGCGGACGGACGGTCAGGGGCGCGGCGAACTGCGCGACGAGCCACGACGTACAGCCGCACCCGCCCGACAACCCGGCCCGGCGGACGAGTAGGCGCCTGTTTGTCACACCTTCCCCGTACTGTCGAATCATGGAAGGCACCGCACCCCCCGACCACGACACCCTCGCGAGCCATGACGCACCGGCCGCCTACGACCCGCCCTCCGCGGAGCGCTACGCCCCGGAGCACGACAAACGCCCCGGCCGCACCGCCTTCCAGCGTGATCGCGCCCGCGTCCTGCACTCGGCGGCGCTGCGCAGACTCGCCGGGAAGACCCAGGTGGTGACACCCGGCACCCGCACCCCCGCCTGGGACGCCAGCCCCCGCACCCGCCTCACCCACTCCCTGGAGTGCGCCCAGGTCGGCCGGGAGCTGGGCGCGGCCCTCGGCTGCGACCCGGACCTCGTCGAGGCCGCCTGCCTCTCCCACGACCTGGGCCACCCCCCGTTCGGCCACAACGGCGAACAGGCGCTGAACGAATTCGCCGAGGACTGCGGCGGTTTCGAGGGCAACGCCCAGTCCCTGCGCCTGCTGGCCCGGCTCGAACCGAAACGCTTCGTGCGGTCCCCGGAGTCCGGCGACCCCGTCAGCGTCGGCCTCAACCTCACCCGTGCCACCCTGGACGCCGCCACCAAGTACCCGTGGCCCCGCGGCGCCCACCCCACCGACCCGGCGTCCCCCAAGTTCGGCGTCTACGAGGACGACCGCCCCGTCTTCGACTGGGTCAGAAAGGGCGCCCCCGAGGGCCGTACGACCTTCGAGGCGCAGGTCATGGACTGGTCCGACGACGTGGCGTACTCGGTGCACGACATCGAGGACGGGCTGCACGCCGGGCACATCGACCCGGGCTGCCTGCACGCGGAGCCCGAGCGGCAGGCCGTGTTCGAGGTGGCGCGCGGCCGGTACGTGCCCGCCGACACCGACCCCGCCGAGCTGGCCGAGGCCCTCGACCGGCTCCTCGAACAGGAGTGGTGGCCGCACGGCTACGACGGGACGGCCGTCGCCCAGGCCCGGCTGAAGGACGCCACCAGCCAGCTCATCGGCCGCTTCTGCCTCGCCGCCGAGGGAGCGACCCGGCGGGCGTACGGCGGCGGGCGCCTCACCCGGTACGCCGCCCAGCTGGTCGTCCCGCGCGGCGCGCGCCTGGAGTGCGCGGTCCTCAAGGCCGTCGCCGACCGGTATGTGATGCAGCGCGCCGAACAGGAGCGGCTCCGTGCCGACCAGCGTGTCGTGGTCGCGGAGTTGGCCGAGGCGCTCACCGCCCGCGCGCCGGACGGGCTCGACCCGCAGTTCCGCGCGCTGTTCGACACCGCGCGGGACGACCGTGCCCGCAAGCGGGTGATCGTCGATCAGATCGCCTCGCTCACCGACGCGTCGGCCCGTTCGCTGCACGCGGGACTGACGGGCGCGACCGGCAGATCATGACCCGGGAAGGTGTGACCCACGGGGCGTACGGGGCATCCATGTGACCCTCCGTGGCCTGATCGGGTCACTACCTCTTCCCGCATCACGCTCCGTGCGGGACGCTCGCATGTGGACGCACCCTCAAGAGGAGGCATCAAGTGGTCGACGCGGATCAGACATTCGTCATCGTCGGAGGCGGTCTCGCCGGCGCCAAGGCGGCCGAGACGCTCCGAGCGGAGGGCTTCACCGGCCGCGTGATACTGATCTGCGACGAACGCGACCACCCGTACGAGCGCCCGCCCCTGTCCAAGGGCTATCTGCTGGGCAAGGAGGAACGCGACAGCGTCTTCGTGCACGAGCCGTCCTGGTACGCGCGCAACGACATCGAGCTGCACCTCGGCCAGACCGTCGACAAGATCGACCGAGAGGCGAAGACCGTCCACTTCGGTGACGACGGCACCTTCGTCCACTACGACAAGCTGCTGCTGGCGACCGGCGCCGAGCCCCGCCGCCTGGACATCCCGGGCACGGATCTCGCGGGCGTCCACCATCTGCGCCGCCTCGCCCACGCCGAGCGCCTCAAGGGCGTCCTCGCCGCCCTGGGCCGGGACAACGGCCACCTGGTCGTCGCGGGTGCCGGCTGGATCGGCCTGGAGGTCGCGGCGGCGGCCCGCGAGTACGGCGCCGAGGTCACCGTCGTCGAGCCGGAGCCCACGCCCCTGCACGGCGTCCTCGGCCCCGAGCTGGGCAACCTCTTCGCCGAGCTGCACCGGGAGCACGGGGTGCGCTTCGTCTTCGGCGCGAGGCTCACGGAGATCGTCGGCCAGGACGGCATGGTCCTCGCCGCCCGCACGGACACCGGGGAGGAGCACCCGGCGCACGACGTCCTCGCCGCGATCGGCGCGGCGCCCCGTGTCGGCCTGGCCGAGGCCGCCGGGCTGGAGATCGCCGACCGTACCCACGGCGGGGGAGTGGTCGTCGACGCGCGGCTGCGCACCTCCGACCCCTCGATCTACGCCGCCGGTGACGTGGTGTCCTTCCCGCACCCCCTGTTCGACACCCGGCTGCGGGTCGAGCACTGGGCCAACGCGCTGAACGGCGGCCCGGCCGCCGCCCGCTCCATGCTCGGCAAGGACGTCACGTACGACCGGGTGCCGTACTTCTTCTCCGACCAGTACGACATGGGCATGGAGTACTCGGGGTGGGCGCCGCCCGGCTCGTACGACCAGGTGGTGATCCGCGGCGACGCCGGGAAACGCGAGTTCATCGCCTTCTGGGTCAAGGAGGGACGGGTCCTCGCCGGGATGAACGTGAATGTGTGGGACGTCACGGAGCAGATCCAGAAGCTCATCAGGTCACGGACCCGGGTCGACGTGGACGCCCTCTCCAACCCCCAGGTCCCCCTGGACGGGCTGATCGCGGCACCCTAGCTGTCGGCGCGCCCCCGTAGAATCAGCGCGTGGCTGGACGGATCAACGACGAGGACGTGAAGGCGGTACGGGACGCGGTCCCGATCGACGCCGTGGTGTCCGAGTACCTCCAGCTGCGCAACGCCGGCGGGGGCAACCTGAAGGGGCTGTGCCCCTTCCACGACGAGAAGTCGCCGTCCTTCCAGGTCAGCCCGAGCAAGGGACTCTTCCACTGCTTCGGCTGCCAGGAGGGCGGCGACACCATCACGTTCGTGATGAAGGTCGACCACCTCTCCTTCTCGGAGGCCGTCGAGCGGCTCGCCGCCCAGGCGGGCATCACCCTGCGGTACGAGGAGGGCGGGTACAACCCCTCCCACCAGCGCGGGGAGCGGATCCGCCTCGTCGAGGCCCACAAGATCGCCGCCGAGTGGTACGCGGAGCAGCTCGCGACCAGCCCCGAGGCCGACACCGGGCGGATCTTCCTCGCCGAGCGCGGCTTCGACCAGGCCGCCGCCGTCCACTTCGGCGTCGGCTACAGCCCCCAGGGCTGGGACCACCTCACCCGCTACCTCCGCGGCAAGGGCTTCACGGACAAGGAGCTGATCCTGTCCGGGCTCGCGCAGGACGGCCGCCGGGGTCCCATCGACCGGTTCCGGGGCCGGCTGATGTGGCCCATCCGCGACATCGGCGGCGACGTCGTGGGCTTCGGCGCCCGCAAGCTGTACGAGGCGGACAACGGCCCGAAGTACCTCAACACCCCCGACACCCCGATCTACCGCAAGTCCCAGGTGCTCTACGGCATCGACCTCGCCAAGAAGGACATCGCCAAGGCCAGCCGGGCCGTGGTCGTCGAGGGCTACACCGACGTCATGGCCTGCCACCTCGCCGGCGTCACCACCGCCATCGCCACCTGCGGCACGGCCTTCGGCGGCGAACACATCAAGATCCTCCGCCGGCTGCTCATGGACAACGGCTCGGCCCGGGTGATCTTCACCTTCGACGGGGACGCGGCCGGCCAGAAGGCCGCCCTGCGCGCCTTCGAGGACGACCAGAAGTTCGCCGCCGAGACCTACATCGCCATCGCCCCCGACGGCATGGACCCCTGCGAGCTGCGCCTGGCCAAGGGCGACGACGCGGTGGCAGAGCTGGTCGAACCCCGCACGCCGCTCTTCGAGTTCGCCCTCCGGCACATCGTCGCGCGCTACGACCTGGAGACCGCCGCCGGGCGCGCCGCCGCCCTCGACGAGGCGGCACCCGTCGTGGCCCGCATCAAGAACAGCGGAGCCCAGCACGAGGTCGCCGTGCAGCTCGCCGGCATGCTCGGCATCCTCGACACCCAGTTCGTCGTCAAGCGCGTCGCCCAGCTGGCCCGCTGGGCGCGTGACCGCGGCGGCAAGGGCCCCGCCCCCACCCCGCAGCACCCCCAGCAGCCGTACGAGGCCGCCGCCCGCCGCCTCTCCGGGCCGGCCCTCAACCTCCGCAACCCCGTCTACGCCACCGAACGCGAGCTGCTCAAACTCGCCCTCCAGCGGCCCGAGTTGGTCGCCCCCGCGTTCGACGCGTACGGGGTCGACGAGTTCACCGCCGCCCCCTACGCGGCCGTGCGCGAGGCGATCATCGAGGCGGGCGGCGTCGAGTTCGGCGTCGAGGACCCGCAGGAATATCTGGTCCGGGTCCGGGAGGCCGCGCCGGACGACGCGGTCCGGGCCATGGTGACCGAACTCGCCGTCGAGGCGATCATGCGCAAGACGGTCGACGAGGTCTACGCCGGCGCCCAGCTGGTCACCGTCCGCCGCCGCGCCGTCGAGCGCCGCGTCCGGGACGTCCAGAGCAGCCTCGCCCGCCTCGGCGCCCACGGCGACCCGGCCCAGCTGGCCGCCGTGCAGAACGAGTTGTGGGTCCTCCAGCAGTACGACCAGGCGCTGCGCGAGAGGGGCGCGGAGGCCTTGTAGAAGCGGTGAACATCCCCGGCGCACTTGCCAATCACGCGCCGGTCACCGCAGGTCGCCCGGTTCCGTACGTACTTCAAGCTGTTTCACGGCCTGTCAGCGGCCCACTCGTCCGTCAAGGTAACCGTGAGGTCACGGACCGGACGCAAAAAGTCACCGCACGCCCCTCGTGGCGGCTGTGTGTCGTACTCCACACTGGGTTCCGGTGCCTGAGTCCTCGGAGCGCGGCCGACCCGTCCCCCATGGGTCCGAGATCCCCGCGGTTCCGCTCGATGAGTACGGGATGGAGGGTGGACAGGCCGCCCGCGCCATCCCCGACACACCGCTGCCGTACGCCGCAGCAGCGACATCCCTGGAGGTCGCCCCCGTGCAGACCCAGACCCTCATACAGAACGACACCAGTACGGCCCTGAGTACCACCGGCGCGGAGCCGGGCGCGGAGACCGACGTCATCACCGCGGTCCCGTCCCAGAGCCGCGCCGCGCACCACCCCGAGACGGCGCCCGAGCCCCCGCCCGACGCCGACGAGCCGCCCGCGGCGGCAGTGGAGGCCATCGAGACGGCCGAACCCGAGCCCGTCGAACTGCCGCGCCGCACCGACACCAGCGGCCCCTCCTCCGACCTGTTCCGCCAGTACCTGCGGGAGATCGGCCGCATCCCGCTGCTCACGGCGGCCGAGGAGGTGGAACTGGCCCGCCGGGTGGAGGCCGGCCTGTTCGCCGAGGAGAAGCTCGGCACCACGCCCGACCTCGACAGCCAGCTCGCCCTCGACCTCGACCGGCTGGTCGTCATGGGCCGCATGGCCAAGCGCCGCCTCATCGAGGCGAACCTGCGGCTCGTGGTGTCCGTGGCCAAACGGTACGTCGGCCGCGGCCTGACCATGCTGGACCTCGTCCAGGAGGGCAACCTCGGCCTCATCCGGGCCGTCGAGAAGTTCGACTACGCCCGCGGCTACAAGTTCTCCACGTACGCGACCTGGTGGATCCGCCAGGCCATGTCCCGCGCGCTGGCGGACCAGGCCCGTACGATCCGCGTGCCCGTCCACGTCGTGGAACTCATCAACCGGGTCGTCCGCGTCCAGCGCCGCATGCTCCAGGAGCGTGGCTACGAGCCGACGCCCGAGGAGGTCGCCGCGCACCTCGACCTGCCGCCCGAGCGGGTGAGCGAGGTGCTCCGCCTCGCCCAGGAGCCGGTGTCCCTGCACGCCCCGGTGGGCGAGGAGGACGACGTGGCGCTCGGCGACCTCATCGAGGACGGGGACGCGGCGAGCCCCGTGGAGTCGGCCGCGTTCCTGCTGCTGCGGGAACACCTGGAAGCGGTGCTGTCCACGCTGGGGGAGCGGGAACGCAAGGTGGTGCAGCTGCGGTACGGGCTCGCGGACGGGCGGCCGCGGACGCTGGAGGAGATCGGCCGGATCTTCGGGGTGACCCGGGAGCGGATACGGCAGATCGAGTCGAAGACGCTGAACAAGCTGCGCGACCACGCGTTCGCGGATCAGCTGAGGGGTTACCTGGACTGAGGAGCGCCCAGTGGCTCGGGGGTGCGCGTGGTCTCGGCGGGTGCGGGTCCGTTGTGGTTTCTCGCGCAGTTCCCCGCGCCCCTGAAGGCTCGGCCTGCGGCCGGCCTTCAGCCCCCACGCCCCCGCACCCGACAACGCGCCCCCCAAGGGCCCGCGCCTCAGTCCACCTCGGCGACCGCCTCCGCGAACTGCGCCTTGTACAGCCGCGCGTACGCCCCGCCCGACGCCAGGAGCTCCTCGTGCGCGCCCTGCTCGACGATCGACCCGTTCTCCATCACCAGGATCGTGTCGGCGTCCCGGATCGTCGACAGGCGGTGGGCGATGACGAACGACGTCCGCCCGTGCGCCAGCTTGGCCATCGCCTTCTGGATCAGCACCTCCGTGCGGGTGTCCACGGAACTCGTCGCCTCGTCCAGCACCAGGATCACCGGGTCCGACAGGAACGCCCGGGCGATGGTGATGAGCTGCTTCTCACCCGCGCTCACCCCGGTCCCCTCGTCGTCGATCACCGTGTCGTAGCCGTCCGGCAGCGTCCGGATGAACCGGTCCGCGTGCGCGGCCCTCGCCGCCTCCTCGATCTCCCCGCGCGTCACCTCGCGCGCGGTGGACGCCCCGTACGCGATGTTGTCCGCGATGGTCCCGCCGAACAGCCAGGTGTCCTGGAGGACCATCCCTATCCCGTCGCGCAGCTCGTCACGGGACATGGACGCGATGTCCACGCCGTCCAGCGTGATCCGCCCACCGGTGACCTCGTAGAACCGCATCAGCAGGTTCACCAGGGTCGTCTTGCCGGCGCCGGTGGGCCCTACGATGGCCACCGTGTGCCCGGGCTCGACCACCAGCGACAGGTCCTCGATCAGCGGCTTGTCCGGCTCGTAGCGGAAGGAGACGTTCTCCAGCGCCACCCGCCCGCGCAGCTCCTCCGGCCGCACCCCGGGCACGGCGTCCGGGGCCTGCTCCTCCGCGTCCAGCAGTTCGAAGATCCGCTCGGCGGAGGCGACACCCGACTGCACCAGGTTCGCCATCGACGCGACCTGCGTCAGCGGCATCGAGAACTGGCGCGAGTACTGGATGAAAGCCTGCACGTCACCGATGGACAGGGCACCGGTGGCCACCCGCAGTCCACCGACCACGGCGACCAGCACGTAGTTGATGTTCGACACGAAGAACATCAGCGGCTGCATGATCCCGCTGTTGAACTGGGCCTTGAACCCGGCCTCGTACAGCCGCTCGTTCTCCTCGGCGAACTGCTTCGCCGACTCCTCCTGCCGCCCGAACACCTTCACGAGGGTGTGCCCGGTGTACATCTCCTCGATGTGCGCGTTGAGCTTCCCGGTGGTCCGCCACTGCGCCACGAAGTGCGGCTGCGACCGCTTCCCGACCCGCGTGGCCACCACGAACGACAGCGGCACCGTCACCAGCGCGACCAGCGCCAGCAGCGGCGACACCCAGAACATCATCACCAGCACACCGACGATCGTCAGCAGCGAGTTGACGAGCTGCCCCATCGACTGCTGGAGCGTCTGGCCGATGTTGTCGATGTCGTTGGTGGCCCGGCTGAGCACCTCACCGCGCTGCCGCTTGTCGAAGTACGACAGCGGCAGCCGCGACAGCTTCGCCTGGAGCTCCGCCCGCAGGTGGAACATCGTCCGGTTGATGGCCCGGTTGGAGAGCCGGGTGGCCCCCGCCATCAGCAGGCCCGCGACCAGGAAGATGCCGAGGGCAACCAGCAGCACGGCGCCGACGGCCTCGAAGTCGATGCCCTTGCCCGGCGTGAAGTCCGTGCCGGACAGCATGTCGGCGACACCGCCGTCACCGCGCTCGCGCATCCCTTCGAGTACCTCGGCCTTGGTCCGGTCGGCCGGCATCTCCCGCCCGACGACCCCCGCGAAGACCAGGTCGGTCGCCCGGCCCAGGATCCACGGGCCCAGCACCGACAGGCCGACGCTGATCACCGCGCACACGATCATCGCGTACATGGTGAACCGCTCGGGCCTGAACTGCGCGAGCAGTCGTTTCCCGGACCCCTTGAAGTCCATGGACTGCTGATCGGGACCGCCCCCGGCTCCCGCCATGCGTCCCAACGGCCCGGCCATCAGGCTGCCTCCGCTTCCGTCAGCTGGGAGAGCACGATCTCCCGGTACGTCTCGTTGTCGGCCATCAGCTCGTGGTGCCGCCCGGTGCCGACGACGCGGCCCTCGTCCAGGACCACGATCCGGTCGGCGTCACGGATGGTCGCCACCCGCTGGGCCACGATGACGACGGTCGCCTCGGCGGTCTCCCGCGCCAGCGCCGCCCGCAGCGCCGCGTCCGTCGCGTAGTCGAGCGCGGAGAAGGAGTCGTCGAACAGATAGATCTCCGGGCGCTGCACCAGGGTCCGCGCGATCGCCAGCCGCTGCCGCTGACCGCCCGACACATTGGTGCCGCCCTGCGCGATGGGGGCGTTCAGCCCGCCCTCCAGCCGCTCGACGAACTCCTTGGCCTGCGCCACCTCCAGCGCGTGCCACAGCTCCTCGTCGGTGGCGTCCGGATTGCCGTACCGCAGGTTCGTCGCCACGGTCCCCGAGAAGAGATACGGCTTCTGCGGCACCAGACTCACGGTCCTGGCCAGCAGCTTCGGATCGAGCGTGCGGACGTCGACGCCGTCCACGAGGACCTCGCCCTCGGTGGCGTCGAACAGCCGGGGCACCAGCCCCAGCAGCGTCGACTTGCCGCTGCCGGTCGACCCGATGACGGCGGTCGTCTCACCCGGCCGCGCCACGACCTCGATCGACCTGAGCACCGGCTCCTCGGCGCCCGGGTAGCGGAACCCGGCACCCCGGATCTCCAGGAACCCGCTCCGCCGCAGCTCCCGTACGGGCGCGACGGGCGGTACGACACTCGTCCCGGTGTCCAGGACCTCCTGGATGCGCTCGGCGCACACCTCGGCGCGCGGCATCATCATGAACATGAAGGTGGCCATCATCACCGCCATGACGATCTGCATCAGATAGGCGAGGAACGCGGTGAGCGCGCCGATCTCCATCCCGCCGCTGTCGATCCGGTGGGCGCCGAACCACACCACGGCGATCGACGAGAAGTTGATGACCGTCATCACGATCGGGAACATCAGCGCCAGCATCCGGCCGGTGCCCAGGGCCACCTCCGTCAGCTCGGTGTTCGCCGTGCGGAAGCGGTCCTTCTCGTAGTCGTCCCGTACGAAGGCGCGGATGACCCGGTTGCCGGTGATCTGCTCGCGCAGCACCCGGTTCACGATGTCGAGCCGCTCCTGCATGGTGCGGAACAGGGGGCGCAACCGGCGCACGATGAGACTGACGGAGATACCGAGCACCGGTACGACGGCCAGCAGCACGCCCGACAGCGGCACGTCCAGACCCAGCGCCAGCACGATGCCGCCCACACACATGATCGGCGCGGACACCACCAGCGTGAACGTCATCAGCACCAGCATCTGCACCTGCTGGACGTCGTTCGTGGTCCGCGTGATCAGCGACGGCGCCCCGAAGTGACCGACCTCACGCGCCGAGAACGACTGGACCCGGTCGAACACGGCCGCCCGGATGTCCCGGCCGACCGCCGCCGCCGTACGGGCGCCGTAGTACACGGCCCCGATGTTGCAGACGACCTGGACCAGCGAGATCCCGATCATCAGCGCGCCGAAGGCCAGGATGTAGCCCGTGTCGCCCTGCACGACACCGTTGTCGATGATGTCCGCGTTCAGTGTGGGCAGGTAGAGCGTGGCGCACGTCTGCGTGAACTGCAGCAGCACCAGCAGGGCGATGGGTTTCCTGTACGGACGTAGATGACTTCTGAGCAGTCGTATGAGCACGCGAGATCTCTCGGAATCGGCGACGGGATGGATGCACCACCCCCCATCGTCGAACACTCCACCCGCGTTACCTCAACCGAATTAACCCAACGGTGAAGGATCCATGGCGAGCCTTTGCGACCGAGGCGCGCGTTCGCGACCCGGGGTCACGCCCGGAACGCCCCCGGATGCGTCTGCTCGCGGACCGCCACGTACTGCTGCCGCACCGCCTGCCCCACGGCCAGTTCCTCGCCCGGCTCCAGGACCTGCGCCGCCGCTCCGGGCCACATCGGCGGCGTCCGCGGGTCGAGCGTGCCCTGGGACACCCCGAGCGCCCAGGCCGCCTGCCGCGCGGCACCGACCGCCGCGTAGTCCGCCGGCTGGGGCACGACCACCTGGACCCCGAACAGCGCCGGCGCCGCCGCCTGCACCGCGGGCAGCTCGGCCGCCGCGCCCAGCATGAAGATCCGCCGGACGTCGACGCCCCGGCCCCGCAGCACGTCCAGCGCGTCCGCGAGCCCGCACAGCATGCCCTCGAAGGCGGCCCGTGCGAAGTGCTCCGGCCTCATCGACTCCCGCCGCAGCCCGGCAAGCGTCCCCGCCGTGTGCGGCAGGTTCGGCGTCCGCTCCCCCTCCAGGTACGGCAGCATCACCAGCCCGTGCGAGCCGGGCGTGGACTTCAGCGCTAGATCGGACAGCCCCTCCAGATCCGGCACCCCCAGCATCTCGGCGGCGCCGCGCAGCGTCCGTACGGCATTGAGGGTGGTGACGACCGGAAGGTGCATCCCCGTGGCGTCGGCCAGCGAGGTGATCATGCCCGAGGAGTCGACGAGCGCCTCGCTGTGCACGGCCATCACGGACCCGCTGGCGCCCAGCGACACCACCGCGTCACCGAGCCCGATGCCGAGACCGAACGCGGCGGCCATGGTCTCGCCGGTGCCGGCGGAGATGAGGAGCCCCTCCGGCGTCGTACCGGCCGCGTCCGCGGGCCCCAGCACCTCGGGGAGCATGGCCTGGTGGCCGAGCGCCATCTCGACGAGGTCGGTCCGGTACTGGCCGGTCGCCGCGTTCCAGTACCCGGTGCCGGAGGCGCCGCCCCGGTCGGTGGTCCGGCGCACGGGCCGCCCCAGCAACTGCCAGACCAGCCAGTCGTGCGCCTGGAGCAGCACGGCCGTCCGCATGGCCGCGTCCGGCTCCGTACGGCTCATCCAGCGCAGCTTCGTCACGGGCTGCGCGGCCCCCGGCACGCATCCGACGGCCTCGGCCCACGCGCCGCGTCCCCCGAGCGCGTCGATGAGGTCGGCCGCCGCGACCTGTGCGCGCTTGTCGCCGCCGACCATCGCCGGACGCACGGCGTTGCCCTGTGCGTCCAGCGCGATCAGCCCGTTCTGCTGCGACGAC
The DNA here is from genome assembly GCF_055573455.1 of Streptomyces sp. NPDC030183. Classification (NCBI taxonomy): domain Bacteria; kingdom Bacillati; phylum Actinomycetota; class Actinomycetes; order Kitasatosporales; family Streptomycetaceae; genus Streptomyces; species Streptomyces sp. NPDC030183. The sequence continues at coordinate 3,793 of NZ_JBVIBK010000041.1, read as the reverse complement.
ACCCCGATCGCCTGCACCCCCTCCAGCAGCCCGCCGCCGGCCGCCTCCCCCAGGGACAGCAGCCACGCCTGCGGGTCGACGTCCGCGGGACGCCCTCCGTGCGGCGCCGGCTCCAACGGGTGTGGGGCATACCCCTGCCTGAGCACGGCCCCTGTGTCCGAGTCACAGACGACAATGCGCGTAAATTCGGGCGAACTATCCAGCCCGGCGACTATCCCCATGGCAGAAATTCTGCCGCACGGGGAGGGGTGGGGCGTGCCGTGCGGCCAGGCTCGGGGCTCGCCGGGGGAGACGGGGCACGGTAGACGCCGCGACCGGCCGCGGTGGGCCGGTCGCCGATGCATGAGCGAAGACCTGGCCGTTCCCCGCGGGGCGGCGCTCCCGCGGGGCGGTCAGGTGCTCCCGGGGGCGGCGAGGCGCTCCCGGGAGGCGGTCAGGTGCTGCGGGGCGGTCAGGTGTCGTGAGGCCTCAGGTGGTGCTGGTGCCCCAGTCGTCCGGTCCCGCGCCGTTCGCGTTGCGCTCCCGCAGGGAGCGGACCCGGCCGGCGACGGACTCCGGCACGCGGTCGCCCACCTTCTCGCTGACCACGTGGTAGGCCTTGCCGGCGAAGACGCGTCCCTGCTGCGCCGCCGACTCCGCGGTGTTGCGCACGGCCGGGTTCTGTGCGACCTGCCGGGCTGACTTCTTCAGCTGTTCGTAGCGCTCCCGTCCGGCGCGTGTGCCCAGTACGTAGCCCAGAGCCAGTCCGGCAAAGAACGTGAGCCGATAGCGCATGGCGGCCACCCTTCCCTTACGTCTGCGTCGGTCCCTTGCGTTGCCCTGCGCGGGCGTCGGGCGTGGGGGATACCGATTGGCGGAGCACCCCCCTGCTTGCGCTAATGTATGTGTCGCAGCGAGCGCACGCCCCCTGGCGAATACCCAGGTAGGTGCGTTCGATGCAACGAGGCATTCCTCCGTAGCTCAATTGGCAGAGCAGCCGGCTGTTAACCGGCAGGTTACTGGTTCGAGTCCAGTCGGGGGAGCTCGGTCCTCCGTAGCTCAATTGGCAGAGCAGCCGGCTGTTAACCGGCAGGTTACTGGTTCGAGTCCAGTCGGGGGAGCAGCCTGAACGAGGACCCCGTCGGGGTCCTTTTTCATGCCCGGGGGAACCGTGCGGGCCGCCTCGCGGTCTCCAAGGTCAAGAAGCGCACGCGTGAAGCCGACCATCCGAAGCAGGAGATCGTATGAGCGGCTATGCTGCGGCAGACGGCGCGCACAAATGTGCGCGACACGCCGTACGGGGCGGTAGCTCAGCCGGTTAGAGCAGCGGACTCATAATCCGTCGGCCGTGGGTTCGAGTCCCACCCGCCCCACCAGTATCATGCCCTGACCTGCCGAAACGTCTCTTCAGTGCCTCTGAGCAGCGAAGTTGAAGGCAAGAGCCAGGGGACGCGTAGGGGACACAGGGGAAAGTAGCGGAGCCGCGGGAAGCCGGGCGTCCTGACCGTCGGCGCCGTCACTTTCCGCCCCGCCCCGGCGTGCCGGGCACCGCTCTCCGGCCGCTGCTGTCAGCGCCGTTACCCAGTGGTGCGCGTTGAGGCCAGCAGCCTCACCAACACCGGGCACATCCAGACTGCCGGGTGCTCGGGTCTCCAAAGCTGCCGATCCGCGGTTGAATCCCGGTGTGGCTAGGAACGTGGTGGGATTCGGCGAGGACGACCTGAGGGTGCTGGCCGGGGCTCGGTCCTTCGAGCGGGGGCTGGGGTATCTGGACGCCGTGAGTGGTCTGGATGTGGGGGAGGGTTCGGTCACCGCCGTGGTGCACGGTACGGATGTCTACGAGGTGGAACTCACCCTCGGCGGGGGTGACGGGATCTCGGGATGGTGCGACTGTCCGTACGGGCAGGAGGGCAACTTCTGCAAGCATTGTGTGGCGGTCGGGCTGACCGTGCTGCGGCGGGCGAAGACAATTCCGCAGCAGCGGGCCGCGGCGCGAGCACCGTCTTCCGGCTTGGAAGCGTGGCTTTCAGGGCTGTCACGCGACCAACTCCTGGTGCTGGTGCGGGAACAGGTCGCCGAGGACCGGGAACTGCGCCGACGTTTGGAGCTGCGGGCAGCCGCTGCTCGCACTGACCTCGGTACGGTCCGGGATCGGATCGCCGCACTGATCGATCCGCGGCCTTTCGCCCGCTACGGGTACATCGAGTACGCGGATGCCTCAGGGTATGGACGACAGGTCGCCGAGGCGGCGAGTGCCCTGCGCGCCCTGACCGCCGGCGGGGAGGCCGCGCAGGCGGTCGCTCTGGCCGAGGAGGCGCTCCGGGTGCTGGGAGAGACGTACGGGGAGATCGACGACTCGGACGGCGTGGTCGGGGAGGCCGCCGCTGCAGTGGCTGAGGTCCATCTGGAGGCCTGCGGGGTCGCACGCCCCGATCCGGAGTCGCTGGCGGAGTGGCTGGTAGGACGTCTGCTCGCCGACGACAGCGATGTGACGGACCTGGATCCGCTCGACTACGCCGACGTGCTGGGGCCGAGCGGACTGGCCCGCATTCGGCAGCTGGCGGCTGAGGCACTCAGGCGCAGGCCGTCCGGCTGGGCGGAGCGGTACCTGATGGAGCGCCTGGTCAAGGCGGAGGGCGACGTCGACGAACTGGTCGCTCTGTATGCACAGGACCTCGATCCGTCCGGTGCCACCCATCTGCGCATCGCCGAGGAACTGGAAACGGCAGGCCGCACGGAAGAGGCACTCGCCTGGGCCGAGCGGGGACTGCGGGAGTGTGCCGCCGAGACGCACATCGACAGCCGCCTGGTCGAGCACGTATGCGTCCGGTACGCGGAGACGGGGCGGGCGGCGTACGCGTTCGCGGTGCGGCGGGACCGGTTCCGCGTCGAACGGTCCCTCGCCGCCTACCGGCAGTTGCGCTCTGCCGCCTGGGCGGCAGACTGCTGGGAGGCCGAGCGCGCGGCGGCGCTGGCCATCTTGAGGGAGGACGCCCGTCGTGAGAGCGGCGGCCGGTACGGCGGGCCCGTGCTGATAGACGCACTGCTTGACGACGGCGACCTGGACGCCGCCTGGCGGGAGGCGGCCGACCGCGCGGACGACCGACAGTGGGAGCGACTCGCCGACCTGTCGCGCGAGATACGACCGGCCGAGGCGCTCGGCGTGTACCTGCGGCTGGTCGAGCGGTCGAAGGAGTCGACCGGGGACCGTGCCTACGAGCACCTGGCCACATTGCTCCTGGCGGCCCGTGACTGCCATCGCGTGCTGGGGACCGAGGACGCGTTCACCGGGTATCTCGCCGGCCTGCGGGCGGAACTCAAACGCCGACGCAGGCTGATGAGCATCCTTGACCGGCACGGGCTGTGAAAGGGATCGGCAGAGGACTCATCGGCAGTGGGAGAACGACAGGGACAGAGGCCGGCTCTCCCCGTCGGAAGGCAATTCCGCTGCCGGGGTGGTGCAAGCGGGCCACTCGACCTGGGCTGGTGCCGCCCGACATTCCCCAGTTCCCCTCACGGGGAGAGGTCTGCGGACCGCCAGGGGACACCAGCGTGATCAGCCGCGCGGCGGGTGTGCCGGTGACGACGGCGGTCAGGTCGCTGCCGAAGCGGGCCGTAGTGGTGGCGTGCGGGAAGGAGGCGGTGGCAGGCGGCGCCAGTCCCTCGGTGCTGCCGGTGAGCAGAGCGGCGCCTAGGCCCTGTCGTCAAATTCCCACCCACCCCGCGACGCCATGCACGCGCTCTCGACGCACCGGGCCCTGACCCGAGTACGTCCAGTACACGGGTCAGGGCCCGGCACGCCGAGAGCACGCAC
>NZ_JBVIBK010000040.1:37544-62442 GCF_055573455.1 Streptomyces sp. NPDC030183 | reverse complement strand
CGCCCGGTTACATTCCGAACCCGGAAGCTAAGCCTTACAGCGCCGATGGTACTGCAGGGGGGACCCTGTGGGAGAGTAGGACGCCGCCGAACAATCTTTGACAGGACCCCTGGTCACCAGCGTACAGCTGGGACCAGGGGTCCTTTTTTATTGTTCCGTGTTGCTCCGGAACAAGCACAGCCCAGAGCGCGCCGGGTACCCGGCTGCGCGAGAATGACTTGCGGTACCGAAGACAGGAGTCACCATGTCCACCAACTCTCCCGACGACCGACCGGAGCGCGACCAGCGGCGACGGGACAGTGGTGACCGTGGTGGCTACCGCGGTGGCCCGCGTCGGGACAACGACCGGCGCGACAACGACCGTGGCGGCTACGGTCGACGAGACGGCGGGCGCGACGATCGCGGCGGATTCCGGCGCGGCGATGACCGCAACGACCGTAACGACCGCGGCGATCGGGGAGACCGTGGCGATCGCGGCGGCTTCCGCCGTGACGACCGTGGTGACAGCCGTGGCGGAGACCGCGGTGGCTTCCGTGGCGGGCGCGATGATCGACGTGACGACCGCCGCGAAGGCGACCGTGGGCCACGCCCCGGCTTCCGCCGCGACGACCGTCCCGGTGGGCCGCGTCGCGACGACCGTCGGGGCGATGACCGGGACCGTGGCTTCCGCCGGGACGGCGACCGTCCGGCCTTCCGCCGCGATGACCGGCGCGACGACGACCGGGGCGGCCACGGCCGCCGTGACGACCGGCCGGCGTTCCGCCGTGACGACCGTCGCGACGACCGACGTGACAGCGGCGACCGCGGTGGCTTCCGCCGTGACGACCGCGACCGGGGCTTCCGCAGGGACGACCGTCCGGCCTTCCGCCGTGATGACCGCCGTGATGACCGCCGTGACGACCGGGGCGAGCGGCGCGAGGGGGAGCGTCCCTCGTACCGTCGTGACGACGACCGGGGCGGCTTCCGCCGTGATGACCGTGGTGACAGCCGTGGCGGGGACCGCGGTGGCTTCCGCGGCGGGCGCGACGACCGTCGTGACGACCGCGGTGGTCGCCCGCCGTTCCGTCGCGACGACCGCCGCGACGACTTCCGTCGTGACGACCGCAGGGACGGCGACAGGCCGCCCTTCCGTCGGGACGAGCGCCGTGATGACCGCCGTGACGACCGGGGCGAGCGGCGCGAGGGGGAGCGTCCCTCGTACCGTCGTGACGACGACCGGGGCGGCTTCCGCCGTGATGACCGTGGTGACAGCCGTGGCGGGGACCGCGGTGGCTTCCGCGGCGGGCGCGACGACCGTCGTGACGACCGCGGTGGTCGCCCGCCGTTCCGTCGCGACGACCGGGGCGGTCGGCCCGGTGGCTTCCGTGGACGTGACGACCGGCGGGACGACCGTCGTGGCGGCGGGCGCTTCCGCGACGAGCGGGACCGGGACCGGGAGCGCGAGCCGATCAAGCGGCTGCCGATTCCCGAGGACGTCACCGGCGAGGAGATCGACAAGGACGTACGGCAGGAACTGCAGAGCCTGCCGAAGACGCTCGCGGACGACGTCGCCAAGAACCTGGTGATGGTCGCCCGGCTCATCGACGAGGACCCCGAGGGTGCGTACGGCTACTCCAGGGTGGCCCTGCGGCTGGCGTCGCGCGTCGCCGCCGTGCGGGAGGCGGCCGGCTTCGCCGCGTACGCCAACCAGAAGTACAGCGAGGCGCTCGCCGAGTTCCGGGCCGCGCGGCGGATGACCGGCAGTGTCGACCTGTGGCCCGTCATGGCCGACTGCGAGCGTGGTCTCGGGCGGCCCGAGAAGGCCCTCGACATGGCCGGGGCGCCCGAGGTGCACAAGCTGGACAAGGCCGGCCAGGTCGAGATGCGTCTCGTCGCGGCCGGCGCACGGCGGGACATGGAGCAGCTCGACGCGGCCATCGTGACCCTGCAGAGCCCCGAACTGGCCTCCAACTCCGTCCAGCCGTGGACCGCGCGGCTGCGGTACGCGTACGCCGACGCGCTGCTCGCCGCGGGGCGTGACGGCGAGGCACGCGAGTGGTTCGCCAAGGCCGTCGAGGCCGACAAGGACGGCAGCACGGATGCCTCCGACCGGCTCGCCGAGATGGATGGTGTCGAGTTCGTCGACGCCCTCGTCGAGGTCGAGGACCAGGACGAGCAGCAGGAGGAGCAGCAGGACAAGGAGCAGGACCAGCAGCAGGGCGTGTCCGAGGACGACAGCGACAGGCTGCCCGTGGAGGACGCCGAGCCCCGCGACCTGACCACCGCCGTGGACGAGGACGTCGAGGAGGGCGGGGACTCCGAGGCCGCCAAGGACTGACCTCGGCTTGTAGAGGCACCGAGAAGGGGGCGGGATCCCAGGTGGATCCCGCCCCCTTTCGTCTGTCGGTCGGTGCTTAGAGGTGCAGGGCGCGCAGGACCAGGCCCGAGGCCGGTTTCGGGCCGAACGACGTGGACTTGCGGGGCATCGTGACGCCCTGGCGGGCCAGGTCGCGGACGACCTCCTCGCGGACCGGGTGCATCAGGACGGCCGTGCCGCCGTCGCGTTCGGCCTTCTCGACCGTCGCCGCCGTGTCGTGGATGTACGCGACATGTGCGGGGGAGTCCTCCGGGATCCGCCACACGTGACGCAGGAGCGTGGCGTGCAGGACCGTCGCGTCGAGGGTGCGCCAAGCCGGCGGGCGGTCGGCGGGGATCGTACGGGCGAGGAGGTCCGGATCCGGGCGGTCGACGAGGTGGAAGGCACCGTCGCCGGCGAGGAGGAAGGCATTGCCGGTGCCTGCCGCGTCCGCCAGAGCCTCCAGGGCCTCGGGCAGCGGGACTTCCAGGTGCCGTACGCGGAAGAGGCCGTCCAGGGCCGTCAGGGCCTCGGAGACCGGCAGGCCGTGCAGGAGGCGGTGGATCGCGCGGACGCGCAGGGGGTAGCGGGCCGTGTCCACCAGGAGGACCAGGCCGTAGTCCCAAGGGCTGGGGGAGGGGTGCTCCGTGCGCAGGCGCAGGTAGGTCGCCCAGCGGTGGTGGCCGTCGGCTATGAGGGCCTGGTGGTGGGCGAGGTCCGACTGGATCTCGTCGAGGTCACCGGGGTCGGTGACCGCCCACAGGCGATGGCTGAAGCCGTCCTCGGTGGTCGTGGCCAGGAGCGGAGGGTCCTCGACGGTCCGCTCGACCACGGCGGTCGCGCCCGTGGAGCCGTTGCCCCGGTACGTCAGGAGCAGGGGCTCCATGTTGGTGGAGGTCGCGCGCATCAGGGCCGCGCGGTCCGCGATGACGTGGGGTATGACGTCCTCGTGGGGGAGGACCACTCCGTCGGCGGGCTCCGAGAGGCGGAGGGCCCCGATGAGGCCGCGCTGGAGGATGGTGCCGTCCCCCTGCTCGTAGACGTAGAGGCCGGGCTGGGAATCGGCGGCCAGGACGCCCTCGGCGAGCCAGCGGCGCAGCGTCCGGGCCGCCTGTTCGTTCCTGGCGGTCGGGGTGCCGGCCTGGGGGAGTATCAGGCGGACGATGTTGTGCGGGTCGGCGGATTCGAGGTGGAGCAGACCGTCCGGCCGTACGACCACGTCGTACGGCGGGGATGTCACGGCGGCCAGGCTGCCGACCCGGTCGGGGTCGTAGCGAAGGCCCCGGAACGGGGTCAGTTCGAGGCCGCTGCGCGCCGGGGTCTCCTCCGCGGGACCTGCGTTCTTCATTGGTGCATCGTATGTGTGTCAGTGCCATGCGCGATGATCGGGTGAAGCGATCGGACCGATGGACGACCGGGTGGGTACGCATGTACGTACCGGGCGAGCGAGGAGCGGTGTGCAGATGAGCCAGGCAGTCAGGACGCGGCCCGACGGCAGTGGGCAGGCCCTGAGCGAGGCGTACGACACGGCGCTGCTCGATCTGGACGGGGTGGTGTACGCGGGCGGGAGCGCGATCGCGCACGCCGTCGAGTCCCTCGGTACGGCCCGCGCGGGCGGTATGCATCTGGCGTACGTCACGAACAACGCGCTGCGGACGCCGGACGCGGTCGCCGAGCACCTCACGGAGCTGGGCATACCGGCCGAGGGCGCGGACGTCATCACGTCCGCGCAGGCCGTGGCCCGGCTGATCAGCGAGCAGTTGCCGGCCGGTGCGCGGGTGCTGGTCATCGGCGGTGAGGGGCTGCGGGTCGCGCTGCGCGAACGGGGCCTGGAGCCGGTCGAGTCGGCCGACGACGATCCGGCGGCCGTCGTGCAGGGGTACGGCGGGCCCGACCTGCCCTGGGGGCGGTTCGCGGAGGCCAGTTACGCCGTCGCGCGCGGACTGCCGTGGTTCGCGTCCAACACCGATCTGACGATCCCGAGCGCGCGGGGCATCGCGCCGGGCAACGGCGCGGCGGTGCAGGTCGTACGGATCGCCACGGGAGCCGAGCCGCAGGTGGCGGGCAAGCCGCTGCCGCCGATGCACAAGGAGACCATCCTGCGGACCGGCGCCCGGCGGCCGTTGGTGGTCGGGGACCGGCTGGACACGGACATCGAGGGCGCGTTCAACGGCGAGGTCGACTCGCTGCTCGTCCTGACCGGAGTGACCGACGGTGCCCAGCTGCTGGCCGCGCCGCCGCAGCACCGGCCCACCTACGTCGACGCCGATCTGCGCGGGCTGCTCACCGGGCAGCCGGACGTCGTGGAGGAGGAAGGGGGCTTCCGCTGCGGCGGTTGGACGGCGAGCGCCGACAGCGAGCGGCTGCGGCTGGACGGCGAGGGCGAGGCGCTCGACGGACTGCGGGCGCTGTGCGCGGCGGCGTGGACGGCGGCCGGTGAGGGCTCCTGCGAGCTGGACGGCGAGAAGGCGCTGGCGCGGCTCGGGCTGTGAGACGTACGGGGGCGGCGTCGGCGGGAGTCGGCGAACGCCGGTGAGACTTCTCGCCGGTGTCCGTGGGCGGGATCCAGCTCACAAGGGAGGATAGGCTAACCTAACCGGGTGTTGGTCGAGAGTCCCCCCGAACCGCGCGCGGAGACCGCCCCCGCGCCCCCGAACCGCAGGGCGGCGATACGTGCCGCCGGACTCCTGGTGTCCGTCGGCCTGCTGACCCTCGTCGCGCTCGCGAGCATCGCGATCGGCGCGAAAGAGCTGTCCCTCGGACAGGTCTGGCACGGCCTGTTCGAGAACACGGGGACGTACGGTGACGTCGTCGTCGACGAGCGGATCTCGCGCACCCTGCTCGGGCTGCTCGCCGGGGCCGCGCTCGGTCTGGCCGGTGCCGTCCTCCAGGCGCTCACCCGCAACCCGCTGGCCGACCCGGGGCTGCTCGGCATCAACGCGGGCGCGTCCGCCTCGGTCGTCACCGCCATCACCTACTTCGGCGTCACCTCGCTGACGGGGTACGTGTGGTTCGCGTTCCTCGGTTCGGCGGCCGTCGGGGCACTGGTGTGGTTCCTCGGCGGCAGCCGGGGCGCGACTCCCGTACGGCTCGCGCTGGCCGGCACGGCGATCAGCGCCGCCCTGTACGGCTACCTCCAAGCCGTGATGATCATGGATGGTGCGGCGCTGTCCAAGATGCGCTTCTGGACGGTGGGTTCGCTGGCCTCCGCGACCGACGAGACGATCGAGCAGGTGCTGCCGTTCCTGGTGGCCGGCACGGTCGTGGCACTGCTGCTCGCCCGGCCGCTGAACGCGGTGGCCATGGGCGACGACACCGCACGCGCCCTCGGCGCGAACCTCAACCGCACCCGGGCGCTCTCCATGGCCGCCGCCACCGTCCTGTGCGGGGCCGCCACCGCCGCCTGCGGACCGATCGTCTTCATCGGGCTGATGGTCCCGCACGTCGTCCGCTCCTTCACCGGTCCCGACCTGCGCTGGATCCTGCCGTACGCGACGGTCCTGTCGCCCGTGCTGCTGCTCGGCGCCGATGTCATCGGCCGTGTGGTGGCCCGGCCCGCGGAACTCCAGGTCGGCATCGTCACCGCCGTCCTCGGCGGGCCGGTCTTCATCTTTCTCGTACGACGGCGGAGGACGGCGCAGCTGTGAAGCAGGTCATGAGCAAGCCCGCCGGGCGGGGCCGCGCGCTCCGCACGCCCGGCGGTCTCTCGGTGCGTCTCGACGTACGGGCGCTGGTCGTCGTCGTTCTGCTGCTGCTGGCGGCACTCGCCGCGAGTGTCGTGCTGATCGGCACCGGCGACTTCCCGATCCCCGCCGCCGACGTCGTCAGGACGCTGCTCGGCGACGGCGACCCGAGCCAGGAGCTCATCATCAACGACCTGCGGCTGCCGCGGGTCCTGGTGGGGCTGCTGGTCGGGGCCTCGCTGGGACTCGGCGGGGCGCTGTTCCAGTCCATCTCCCGCAATCCGCTGGGCAGTCCGGACGTCCTCGGCCTCTCGCAGGGCGCCACGGCCGGAGCGCTGGTCGTGATCGTGCTGTTCTCGGGGGACGCCGACCAGGTCGCCCTCGGGGCGCTCGGCGGCGGCCTGTTCACCGGACTCGCGATCTACCTGCTGGCCTGGAAGCGGGGCGTGCACGGGTACCGGCTGGTGCTCGTCGGTATCGGCGTCTCCGCGATCGCCACGGCCGTCAACGGCTATCTGATCACCAAGGCCGACATCGTCGACGCGGCCCGCGCGGTCGTGTGGATGACCGGATCGCTCAACGGGCGTGACTGGGAGCAGGTCCAGCCGCTGCTGATCATGTGCGCGATCCTCGTGCCCACGGTCCTCGCCAACGCGCGCGGGCTGCGGATGACGGAGATGGGCGACGACGTGTCGTACGCCCTCGGCGTGCGCGTCGAGCGGGTGCGGATGCTGCTGCTGGTGTCCGCCGTGCTGCTCACGGCAGGCGCCACCGCCGCGGCCGGACCCGTCAGTTTCGTCGCCCTGACCGCGCCCCAGCTCGCCAAGCGGCTGACCCGGTCCCCCGGCCCCAACCTGGTGCCCTCGCTCTGCATGGGCGCCGCCCTGCTCGTCGTCGCGGACTGGGCCTCCCAGCGGGCCTTCGGCGCCGACCAGCTGCCCGTCGGGGTCGTCACCGGCGTCCTCGGCGGCGTCTATCTGCTGTGGCTGCTGGTCACGGAGCGGAAGGCCGGGCGGATATGAGGCGCCCCCAGCCCGGCGCGTCGGTGACGTCGGCGTGGCCGGTGAACGAGAACAACCAGAGGAGCACTGTGAACCGCCTGTCCGCCGAGAACGTCACCCTCGCCTATGACCAGCGGGTCATCGCCGAGCAGCTGTCGGTGGAGATCCCCGACAACTCGTTCACCGTGATCGTCGGCCCCAACGCCTGCGGCAAGTCCACGCTGCTGCGGGCGCTGTCCCGGATGCTGAGGCCGTCCGAGGGGCGCGTGCTCCTCGACGGGCAGGTCATCCAGTCGATGCCCGCGAAGAAGGTCGCGCGGACGCTCGGCCTGCTGCCGCAGTCGTCGATCGCGCCCGACGGGATCACGGTCGGCGACCTCGTCGGCCGCGGCCGCTACCCCCACCAGGGGCTGCTGCGGCAGTGGTCGGCGGAGGACGAGCGGATCGTCCGGGAGTCGATGGAGTCCACCGGCGTCGCCGAGCTGGCCGACCGCTACGTCGACGAGCTGTCCGGCGGCCAGCGCCAGCGCGTGTGGATCGCCATGGCCCTCGCCCAGCAGACCCCGCTGCTGCTCCTGGACGAGCCGACCACCTACCTCGACATCCAGCACCAGATCGACGTGCTCGACCTGTGCGCGGAGCTGCACGAGGAGCAGGGCCGCACACTCGTCGCCGTGCTGCACGACCTCAACCACGCCGCGCGCTACGCCACCCATCTCGTCGCCCTGCGCGGCGGCGAGGTCGTCGCCGAGGGCGCGCCCGGCGACATCGTCACCGCGGAGCTGGTCGAAGAGGTCTTCGGGCTGCGCTGCCAGGTCATCGACGACCCGGAGACGGGCACACCGCTGGTGGTGCCGGCGGCCCGCAGGGCACGCGCCGGCGTCGGGGAGACCGCGAAGGCCGCCGCTACAGAAGCTTCCTGAGCTGGAGCAGGTCCCGGAAGCCCGCCTCCAGCCTCACCCGGCCCGAACCCCACGCCTTGGCGAAGTTCAGCTCGCCGTTCACCAGCGCCACCAGGTCGTCGCCCGTCATGGCGAGCCGGATCTGGGCCTTCTCGGACGGCGGGCCCTCAAGGGTGTCGTGCACCTCGATCCGGCCCTCGCGCATCCGGCCCACGAAGGTGATGTCGAGGTCCTTGATGTGGCAGCTCACCGAGCGGTCGAGGGCCGTCGCCTCACGCACGTGTCCATCGGCGCCTGCCATGTTGTCCGAGAGCTTTTCGAGCGCGGCGCGGCACTCCTCAATCGTTGCCATCGCGATCGACGGTACCCCAGGGCTTCGGGGTAGCGTCGGGGCATGAGCGACTCTGTGCCCGAGGCCACTGCGGGGCAGGACACGGCCGAAGCGGTCGTCGAGCCCGGGGCCGACCCCGCCGCCCCGGCCCCGCTGGACGTGGCCCGCACCGCCACCGGCCACCCCGACGTCGACGCCGCCCTCGACCGGCTGGCCGACGCCGACCACCTCGCCACCGACGGCCATGTCGAGGTGTACGAGGATGTACACCGGGGGCTGCGCGACGCGCTCACCGCGCTCGACGCCCGCCCGGGACCTCCGGCGCCCCCGATGCCGTACAGCACTAGGAGCTGAACCGAACGTGGCAGGTGTGGCACGACGCCGTCTCGACGCCGAGTTGGTCCGGCGGAAGCTCGCGCGGTCGCGTGAGCACGCGAGCCAGCTGATCGCCGCCGGGCGGGTCACGGTCGGCAAGACCGTCGCGACCAAGCCCGCCACCCAGGTGGAGACCGCGGCCGCCATCGTCGTCGCGAGCGACGACGCCGACCCCGAGTACGTCTCCCGCGGCGGCCACAAACTGGCCGGAGCCCTGGAGGTCTTCGTCCCGCGGGGCCTGGCCGTCAAGGGGCGGCGGGCGCTGGACGCCGGGGCCTCCACCGGCGGCTTCACCGATGTCCTGCTGCGGGCCGGCGCCGCCCATGTCGTCGCCGTGGACGTCGGATACGGACAACTCGCTTGGACTCTGCGCAGCGATGAACGCGTCACCGTCAAGGACCGTACGAACGTACGGGAGTTGACGCTCGAAGCGATCGATGGGGAGCCTGTGGATCTTGTCGTGGGGGATCTGTCCTTCATCCCGCTCGGCCTGGTACTGCCCGCCCTGGTGCGGTGCGTGAAGCCGGACGCCGATCTGGTGATGATGGTCAAGCCGCAGTTCGAGGTGGGCAAGGAGCGGCTGGGCAGCGGGGGAGTCGTGAGGAGTCCGGAGCTGCGCGCCGAGGCGGTGTGCGGGGTGGCGCGCCGGGCCGGTGAGCTGGGGCTCGGGGTGAAGGGCGTGACGGCGAGTCCGCTGCCCGGACCCTCGGGCAACGTCGAGTACTTTCTGTGGCTGCGTGCCGGGGCACCCGCACTGGACCCGGCCGACGTCGATCGAGCAGTTGCGGAGGGGCCGCGGTGACTCTGGACCGAACTCGAACCGTCTTCCTGCTGACCCACACCGGGCGGCCGGCGGCCATCCGCAGTGCGGAACTCGTGGTGAAGGGCCTGCTCCACCACGGGCTGGGCGTACGCGTCCTGGAGGCCGAGGCGGAGGACATCCCGCTCCCCGAAGAGGTGGAGCTGGTCAAGGAGGCCACCCCGCAGTGCCTCGACGGGTGCGAGCTGCTCATCGTCCTCGGCGGTGACGGCACGCTGCTGCGCGGCGCGGAGTTCGCGCGCGCCTCCGGGGTGCCGATGCTCGGCGTCAACCTCGGCAGCGTGGGGTTCCTCGCGGAGGCCGAGCGCGACGACCTCGACAAGGTTGTCGACCGCGTCGTCACCCGGGCGTACGAGGTCGAGGAGCGGATGACCGTCGACGTCGTCGTTCACCGGAACGGGGACATCGTCCACACGGACTGGGCGCTCAACGAGGCGGCCGTGCAGAAGGCGGGCGCCGAGAAGCTCCTCGAGGTCGTCCTGGAGATCGACGGCCGGCCGGTGACCGGGTTCGGCTGCGACGGCATCGTGCTGTCCACGCCGACCGGGTCGACCGCGTACGCCTTCTCCGCCGGCGGGCCCGTCGTGTGGCCCGAGGTCGAGGCGCTGCTGATGGTGCCGATCAGCGCGCACGCGCTGTTCGCGAAGCCGCTGGTGACGTCGCCGGACTCGGTGCTCGCGGTGGAGGTGCTGCCGCACATTCCGCCGGGGGTCCTGTGGTGCGACGGGCGGAGGACGGTCGAGCTGCCGCCCGGGGCGCGGGTGGAGGTCCGCAGGGGCGCCGTGCCGGTGCGGCTGGCACGTCTGCACCACGCGTCGTTCACCGACCGGCTGGTGGCCAAGTTCGCGCTGCCGGTCTCCGGGTGGCGGGGGGCTCGGCACTAGCTCACCGGCGGTGCCCGGGCCGGGGGCGTACGGCGACCGGGAGGTTCCGCCGGTACCGGTCGCCGGTGCGGGGCATGGGGCCGGGTACCGGTCATGAGGGCCCCTTGTCCCTCCCGTGAGTGACATCGGGGACGGGGGGCGTCGCACTTCCCTCCCTCGACCTCGTATGGTCTTGTCCGTGTTGGAGGAGATGCGGATACGGTCGCTCGGAGTCATCGACGACGCGGTCGTCGAGCTGTCACCCGGCTTCACCGCCGTGACGGGTGAGACGGGCGCGGGCAAGACCATGGTCGTCACCAGTCTCGGTCTGCTGCTCGGCGGCCGGGCGGACCCGGCGCTCGTGCGGATCGGCGCGAAGAACGCGGTCGTCGAGGGCCGGATCGCCGTGCCCGAGGGCGCCTCGGCGGTCGTCCGGGCCGAGGAGGCCGGGGCCGAGCTCGACGACGGGGCGCTGCTGATCAGCCGTACCGTTTCCGCCGAAGGGCGGTCCCGGGCGCACCTCGGCGGGCGGTCCGTCCCCGTGGGCGTCCTCGCGGAGCTGGCCGACGAACTGGTGGCCGTGCACGGGCAGACCGACCAGCAGGGGTTGCTGAAGCTGTCCCGGCAGCGGGCGGCCCTCGACCGGTACGCCGGTGACGCGGTGGCCGTGCCGCTCGCCAAGTACGGCGAGGCGTACCGGCGGCTGCGGGCCGTCGCCGTCGAACTCGACGAGATCGTCACCCGTGCGCGTGAGCGGGCCCAGGAGGCCGACCTGCTGCGCTACGGACTCGACGAGATCGCCGGGGTCGAGCCGCGCGCCGGCGAGGATGTGGAGCTGGCCGAGGAGGCCGAGCGGCTGGGGCACGCGGAGGCGCTGGCGTCCGCCGCGACGGCCGCCCACGCCGCGCTCGCGGGCAATCCCGAGGACCCCGAGGGCGTCGACGCCTCGACGCTCGTCGCGGGCGCCCACCGGGCGCTGGAGGCCGTGCGCTCGCACGACCCGGCGCTGGCCGCGCTCGCCGACCGGATCGGCGAGATCGGGATCCTGCTCGGCGACGTCGCGGGCGAGCTGGCGGGATACGCCGACGACCTGGACGCCGATCCGCTGCGGCTCGCGGCCGTGGAGGAGCGGCGGGCCGCACTCACCGGGCTCACCCGGAAGTACGGCGAGGACATCGCCACCGTGCTCGCCTGGGCCGAGCGGAGCGCCCAGCGGCTCACCGAACTCGACGGCGACGACGAACGCATCGAGGAGCTGACCGCCGAGCGGGACGCCCTGCGGGTCGAACTGGGCGGTCTCGCACAGGCCCTGACGGACGCCCGGCAGGAGGCGGCGGAGCGGTTCGCCGCCGCCGTGACCGCCGAGCTGGGCTCGCTCGCCATGCCGCACGCGCGCGTGTCGTTCGAGATCCGGCAGACCGACGACCCCGAGGGCGTCGAGGTCGGCGGACGCACGGTCGCCTACGGGCCGTCCGGCGTCGACGAGGTGGAGCTGCTGCTCGCCCCCCACCCGGGGGCGCCGCCGCGGCCCATCGCCAAGGGCGCCTCGGGCGGTGAGCTGTCCCGCGTGATGCTGGCCGTCGAGGTCGTCTTCGCGGGCACGGACCCCGTGCCGACGTATCTCTTCGACGAGGTCGACGCCGGTGTCGGCGGCAAGGCGGCCGTCGAGATCGGCCGGCGGCTGGCCCGGCTCGCCAGGTCGGCGCAGGTCGTGGTCGTCACGCACCTGCCGCAGGTCGCCGCCTTCGCCGACCGGCAGCTGCTGGTGGAGAAGACCAACGACGGCTCGGTCACCCGGTCCGGTGTGAAGGTCCTGGAGGGCGAGGACCGGGTACGGGAGCTGTCGCGCATGCTCGCCGGGCAGGAGGACTCCGAGACGGCACGGGCACACGCCGAGGAACTGCTGGCGGCGGCCCGCGCGGACGCGTAGGCGTGGGCAGGGCCGCCGCGTTCGCGGTCGCCGCGACCGCCGCACGCGCGGGCGTCGCCGCCCTCGGGGCCACGGCCCCGGGCGGCGCCGCCCTCTGGCGGCGCGCCAACCACGCCGGGCGGACCGTCACCCTGTACGCCGGGCCGGGGGCCGCGCTCGGGGCGCTGCTCGCGGGCGGCCCCCGGTGTCCCGCCGCGGGGATCGCCGTGCTGGCCGCCGGGGTGTGCGGGGCGTACGACGACATCGCCGGGGCCGGGGACCCGAGACGCGGGTTCGGGGCGCATCTGGCGGCGCTGCGCGACGGCGAGGTCACCAGTGGCGCGGTGAAGCTGTTCGGGATCTCGGCCGCCGGGCTCGTCGCCGGGGCGCTGCTGAAGGAACGGACGCTCGACAGGGCGCTGGCCGGGTTGGTGATCGCCGGGGCCGCGCACCTGGTCAATCTCGTCGACGTACGGCCCGGGAGGGCGGCCGCGGCGACCATCGCCCTCGCGCTGCCCGGTGTGCTGCGCGAGGGGCCTGCCGGGCGGATGGCGGCGGCGACGGCGGGGGCCGCCCTGGCCGTGCTCCCCGGCGACCTCGCCGAGCGCACGATGCTCGGCGACACCGGCGCCCGCGCCCTCGGCGCGGCCCTGGGCTGCGCCGCCGTCCTGGCCCACGGCCGGGCCGGACTGGTCGCCCATGCGGCGGCGGTGGTGGTGGCCGCGGCCGTGTCCGGGGACCGGGTCAGCGCGTTCGCCCGGTCGCCGTGGCGGGCGTGACCGACGTCCACAGCGCGGCTCTTCCCCGGGACAGTGACACGGCGGTTTCCCGGCACGGGTGACGCGGCAACGTCCGGGTGGACGCCCCAAGAAGACCGGGGCGGAAGGGCGCAGAGGGGCAACATCGTGCGGTAGTTCACTCATGTGAGTGACGCTGGGCGTCGCGTTGCCCACAGCTCGCCGTCCGTGGGGTCCGACGGTGCCGGAACGCCCGTACGGCCTGGCATCCTTGGACAGGTACGACGTAGCCAGACGTGCTACGCAGACCACGCAGAAGCGGCCTCGCGCGGTCCACCCCCGCCGCCGGATCCTTCTGTACGTTTCTTCGTGACCGTCCGACCCCGAACCAGGAGCCCCGGCCACGTGAGCCACGTGAGCAGCCACTCACCGCAGGGCCAGTCGCCGCTGCGAACCGTGCAAGTGCTCGGCGGCGGCAGCGCGGTGAGCAGCGCGCATGTGCGGTCGCTGACCTCGGGCCTCGTCGCCCGGGGCGTACGGGTCACCGTGTGCGCTCCCCATGAGACCGAAGCTGTGTACGACTTCACGGGTGTCGGCGCCCGCCACGTCCACGTGCCCCGCAGCAGCGACCCGGGCTCTGTGACCGCCCTGCGCACCGTCTGCGCGGACGCCGACCTGGTCCACGCGCACGGCCTGCACGCCGGCTTCCGCGCCACCCTCGCGCTCGGCGGGCGGCGCACCCCGCTCGTGGTCACCTGGCACACCCGGTCCTACGCCGAGGGCGCCCGGGCCCATCTGCTGCGGCTGCTGGAACGGCGGGTGGCCAAGGCGGCCGCCGTGGTGCTCGGCACCTCCTCCGAACTCGTCGACCGCGCCCGCAGCCGAGGTGCCCGCGACGCCCGGCTCGCGGCCGTCTCCGTGCCCGCGCTCCGCCGGAACGGCGACGACGACCCCGACCGGCACCGCTCCAAGACCCGAGCCGAACTCGGCGCCACCGACCGGCCCTTGCTGATGGCCGCCGGAGCGCTCGACCGCCACCGGGGGTTCGACACGCTGCTCGACGCGGCCCGGGAATGGCGGGGCCTCGACCCCGCGCCGCTCGTCGTGATCGTGGGCGAGGGACCGCAGTGGGGTGCCCTCCAACGGCGCGTCGAGGACGAGGAACTGCCCGTCCGGCTCATCGGACGGCGCGACGACATCGGCGAACTGGTCGCCGCCGCCGACCTGGCACTGCTGCCCGGCGGCCCCGAAGCACGCTCGGTCCTCGCCCAGGAGGCGCTCCACGCGCGCGTGCCGCTCGTCGCGGCCTCGGCCGGATCGGTGCCCGAACTCGTGGGCGACGCCGCAGCGCTCGTCCCGTTCGGGGACGCCGGGGCGTTCGCCGAGGCCGTCGTGCGCCTGCTGAAGGACCCCGCTCTCCAGGAGGACCTGCGGGACAAGGGCACCCGGCAGGCCGCGACCTGGCCGACCGAGGACGAGACGGTGGCCCAGGTGCTCAGCGTCTACGACGAGTTGACCGACCTCCGGCCGCTCATGTGACGCCGCACCCGCGTGCCGTGTGAGGCCGCCTCCTACGGCACGTGTCTGCGGGCCCTGAGCGCCAGGCTCAGGGCCAGGACCGTCTGGGGGTCGTCCAGGTCCGTGCCGAGCAACTCGCCGATGCGGGCGAGGCGGTTGTAGAGGGTCTGCCGGTTCAGGTGCAGCTCACGGGCGGTCTCCGCCTTGCGGCCCGCGTGGGCGAGGTACGTCTGGAGGGTGGGCAGCAGCGGCGGCCTGGAGCGGCTGTCGTGGTCGAGCAGGGGGCCGAGCGCGCGGTCCACGAAGGCGGCCAGGTCGGGGTGGTCGCGCAACCGCCACAGCAGCAGGTCGATGTCGAGCCGCCGGGCGTCGTACCAGGGGCGGTCGGCCAGCCCCTGCGCGGCCGTCGCCGTCTCCGCCGCGTGCCTGAGCCCCGCCGAGGCTGCCGCCCAGCCGCCGGGCATCCCGACGACCACCACGGGTGGCCGTCCGCCCGGCCGCCGCAACCCGGCCCGCTCCACGCCCGCCCGCAGCGCCGCCGCGACCTTGTCCGCCACCGCCGGGCGCTCCGCCTCCTCGCGCAGGCCCACCAGGAGCGGGACCCGGCCCTCGACGGGCCGCACGCCCAGCAGGACGGGCACCCCGACCGAGGCCAGCTCCTCGCCGACCGCGCGGGCCAGCACCGCCCAGCCGCCGCCCGGCGACAGGCCGTCGGCGAGCCGCATCACCACCGGGAGCAGGGGCCCGCCGCCCGGCCGGAAGCCCAGGACCCGGGCCTGCGCGGGGGCGTCCTCCGCCTCGATCCGGCCCTCGGCGAGATCGGTGAGAAAGTCGCCGCGCCCGCGTGCCGCCAGCTCCTCCTCCTGCCGGGCCTGCATGAGGACGACGGCGAGGACACCGGCCGCACGCTCGGCGGCCATGCGGTGCACCGGGGCCAGGGGAGCGACCACCGGAAGGAGGACCAGCCGGGCCCGTACCGAGCCCGTGCCCGGACCGCCGCCCGGTACGTCGACGAGGGTAGTCCCGGCCGGCGGCTCGTCCCGGTGCCGGTCCCGCAGCCCCTCCCACACCTGGAGCGGATCGGTGTCGGCGGGCCCCGCCCCGGCCGCGTACAGGAGTTGGCCGTCGGCGGTCTCCAGGAAGACCGGGTTGCCGCTGAAGTCGGCCAGG
Source organism: Streptomyces sp. NPDC030183 (assembly GCF_055573455.1). NCBI lineage: Bacteria > Bacillati > Actinomycetota > Actinomycetes > Kitasatosporales > Streptomycetaceae > Streptomyces > Streptomyces sp. NPDC030183. Next base: position 46,798 of record NZ_JBVIBK010000040.1, on the reverse strand, counting down.
ATGCCGAGGACCTGGGGCACCCCGCCGCCGCCCAGCAGCGCCTCGGTGCAGCGCCGGTGGACCTCCTCGGCCTGCTGGAGGAGCGCGTAGTGGCCGTTGACGATCTCGGTGTGGATCTCCTCCGTCACGGTCACGAACGCCACCTCGCGGTGCAGCTGGACCAGCGGGAGACCGGCCGAGCGCGCGGTGTCCACCAGGGCCGGGGGCAGTCGGGCGAAACGCGGGCCCAGCTCGACGACGAGCGCCGCGATACCGCGCTCGGCCAGCGTCCGTACGAACGCCCGCTGGTCGGCGGGGCGCGTGCCGAGCCCGTAGCCGGTGGTCAGCAGCAGCTCGCCGCCCTTGAGCAGCGAGGCGATGTTGGGCACCTCGCCCGCGTGCACCCAGCGCACGGTCCGCTCCAGCCGGTCGGCGCCGGCCAGGATCTCCGGCAGCCCGCCGCGCAGCCCGGGCAGCTCCAGCGCCCGCCGCACGGTGATACCGCCCTGTGCCTCACGACCGTCGGCGGGTACGCGGCTGTCACGGGTGTCCATGGACCGGACGGTACCCGCGCCCGGGCAGACCGGGCATCTCCGCGCCGGGCGCCGGCGCCCGGCGGGGGAGCGCTCGCCGTGGCCGGTGAGGGCCCGCTCAATGGGGTGCGGGCCGGCCCTTGGGGTCGCGCGGCGGAATGTTGTGGTTGAAGCGGAACACGTTGTCGGGGTCGTACGCGGCCTTCACCGCCATCAGCCGCCGGGCGTTCTCGGCGCCCAGACCCGCCAGGACCCGGCCCTCGCCCTCGTCGCCGATGAAGTTCAGGTAGACCGCGCCGGTGCTCCACGGCCGTACATCGTCGCGGACGCCCCGTACCCACCCGATGGTCCGCTCGTCGTCCGCCGGGTCCTCCCAGACGCCGAAGGGGTGCACGGCCCACGGCGCGGCCCGGTACGGCACCGGGTACTCGGCGGGGCCGTCGGCGACCGCGCCGCCGTACGGGAAGAGGATGTGCTGCGAGTTGGTCGGCACGGGCATCGAGCGGGCCTGGGCGCAGAAGACATCGACCAGATCGTCCGGCAGGCCGGTCAGGTACTCCGCCGACCAGTAGTTCCGCAGGCCCGGCGGATCGTCGATCATGCACTGCACGTCCGCGTACGGCATCGCGCCGACCACCTCGGCCTCGTGCGGCAGCGCCAGCAGCGGCTGGGCGACCTTGCGCATGTCGTCCTCGGTGCCGGCGTAGGTGAGGAGCATCCCGCACACGAGCCGGCCCACCAGGTGCTCGGGGACGAACTCCTCGGGCGGGCCGGTGAAGAACAGGACACCTCCGCCGGCCTCGCGCGGGCCGTTCTCGACGACCTCGCGGTAGACGCGGACGACCTCCTGGCCGTGCTCCGGCTCGTACAGCAGCAGGGCGATCGCGAAGGCGGGCAGCTCGTGCAGGCGCAGGGTGAGGGCGGTGGCGACGCCGAAGTTGCCGCCGCCGCCGTGCAGGGCCCAGAAAAGCTCCGGGTTCTCCTCGGCGGTCGCGTGGACCGTACGGCCGTCGGCGGTCACCAGGTCCACGCCCAGCAGGTTGTCGACGGCGAGGCCGAAGGCCCGTTCCAGCCAGCCGCTGCCGCCGCCGAGGACGAAGCCGCCGACACCGGTGGTCGAGGCCCGGCCGCCGGTGGTGGCGAGACCGTACGGCTCGGTGGCGCGGTCGAGGTGGCTCATGGTGGCGCCGCCCTCGACGCGGACGCTGCGGGCGGCGGGATCGACGGTGACCGAGTGCATGCGGCGCAGGTCGATGACCAGGCCGTTGTCGTTGAGGGCCGATCCGGCCACGCTGTGGCCGCCGCCGCGCACCGCGATGTTCAGGTCGAGGTCGCGGCCGAAGCGCACGGCCCGGACGACGTCGGTCTGGTTCTCGCACTGCGCGATCACCGCCGGATGCCGGTCGATCATCCCGTTGAACACCGTCCGGGCGTCGTCGTACCCGGGGTCCCCCGGGGCGAGCACCTCGCCGGTCAGATCCTCGCGCAGTTCGGTCAGCGCCGTGTGGGCCTTGGAAAGGGGAGCCATGACCGGCCCCTTTCAGCCAGGAGACAGGACTTCTTCCAGGCTAGGCGGGTGCGGTCGAGCGGTCCTGTTCGACCGGGGAGCGCCCCCGGGGTGGACGCGTACGGCCCGAACCAGGCGCAAGCGCTTGCTGCGTGCGCCTGGTCGTGCGCGGATCCGCCGCCGTGCGCGGCGGATCGGGGGCGTGCGTCAGCCGCCGTACGCCCCCGAGGCGGTCAGCCGCAGGGCCGTGTCGATGAGGGGGACATGGCTGAACGCCTGGGGGAAGTTGCCGACCTGGCGCTTGAGCACCGGGTCCCACTCCTCGGCCAGCAGGCCCAGGTCGTTGCGGAGAGACAGCAGCTTCTCGAAGAGCTTGCGGGCCTCGTCGACGCGGCCGATCATCGCCAGGTCGTCCGCCATCCAGAACGAGCAGGCGAGGAACGCGCCCTCGTCGCCCGGCAGCCCGTCCACGCCCTCGTCCTCACCGGCGGTCGGGTAGCGCAGGATGAAGCCGTCCGGGGTCGACAGCTCCCGCTGGATCGCCTCGATGGTGCCGATGACGCGCTTGTCGTCCGGCGGCAGGAAGCCCATCTGCGGGATCAGCAGCAGCGACGCGTCCAGCTCCTTCGAGCCGTAGGACTGCGTGAAGGTGTTGCGCTCCTTGTCGTAGCCCTTCTCGCACACGTCCCGGTGGATGTCGTCGCGCAGCTCGCGCCACTTCTCCAGCGGGCCGTCCGCGTCGCCGGACTCGATGAGCTTGATCGTGCGGTCCACGGCGACCCAGGCCATGACCTTGGAGTGCACGAAGTGGCGGCGCGGGCCGCGCACCTCCCAGATGCCCTCGTCCGGCTCGTCCCAGTGGTCCTCCAGGTAGCGGATCAGCTTCAGCTGGAGCAGGGAGGCGTAGTCGTTGCGGGCCAGGCCCGTCATGTGGGCCAGGTGCAGGGCCTCGGTGACCTCGCCGTACACGTCCAGCTGGAGCTGGTGCGCGGCGCCGTTGCCGACGCGGACCGGAGCCGAGTTCTCGTAGCCGGGAAGCCACTCCAGCTCCGCCTCGCCCAGCTCCCGCTCACCGGCGATGCCGTACATGATCTGCAGGTTCTCCGGGTCGCCGGCGACCGCCCGCAGCAGCCACTCGCGCCAGGCACGGGCCTCGTCCCGGTACCCGGTGCGCAGCAGCGAGGAGAGGGTGATCGCCGCGTCGCGCAGCCAGGTGTAGCGGTAGTCCCAGTTACGGACGCCCCCGATGTGCTCCGGCAGGGAGGTCGTCGGAGCGGCGACGATGCCGCCGGTCGGGGCGTACGTCAGGGCCTTCAGCGTGATCAGCGAGCGGACCACCGCCTCGCGGTACGGGCCGTGGTACGTGCAGTGCTCCACCCACTCCCGCCAGAACTCCTCCGTGGCCTGCAGCGAAGGCTCGGGCTCGGGCAGCAGCGGCGGCTCCTTGTGAGAAGGCTGCCAGGAGATCGTGAAGGCGATGCGGTCACCCGGGGTCACCGTGAAGTCGGCGTACGTCGTCAGCGCCTTGCCGTAGGTCTCGCACTCGGTGTCGAACCACACGGAGTCCGGCCCGGCGACGGCCACCGTGCGCCCCTCGTGCTTGTGCACCCAGGGCACGACCCGGCCGTACGAGAAACGCATGCGCAGCGACGAGCGCATGGGGACGCGGCCGCTGATGCCCTCGACGATCCGGATCAGCTGGGGGGCGCCGTCACGGGGCGGCATGAAGTCCGTCACACGGACCGTGCCGCGCGGGGTGTCCCACTCGGATTCCAGGATCAGCGAGTCGCCGCGGTACCGGCGCCGGGACGCCGTCGGCGGCTGCGCGTCGGCCGCGTGGGCGGGGCCCAGGCGCCAGAAGCCGTGCTCCTCCGTGCCGAGCAGGCCCGCGAAGACGGCATGGGAGTCGAAGCGGGGCAGGCACAGCCAGTCGACCGTGCCGTCCCGGCAGACCAGGGCAGCGGTCTGCATGTCTCCGATGAGTGCGTAGTCTTCGATGCGCCCGGCCACGTGCAACTCCAGTCGAACGGCCACGTCGCCCCCCGAGGGGCGGTCGCTGTGCGGTGTGCGGTCAAGGGACCCAAGGGATCGACAAAGGATCCATATTTCCAGAGTGATCCAAGGGACGGTGTCATGCGATGTCGCTCAACGATCCTCAACGCATATGAGGCCATCGTTGCTCAACGAACTGACGAGCTCGCGTGTTTCCGGAGACGGGCGGGGGTGGTGCCGTTTCCCCGGCCGGGCTCGGCAGCGAGTGTCCGAAGAGGATACGACGCACCGAGGGGCTCCGCGTGCCGCTCCAGGCAACGCGAGTGAGCCGAACGGGTGAGCCAAGGGTGACCCGCGGCCGGGATTGGCCGACAGTCGTACGACGTCCGTGGCGGCCCGTGCGCGGAGAGTGGCCGGAAGCGATCGTGGCCGGTCGCTGATACCCTGGTAGCCCGTGGACCGGTGGGCGCCCCGACTCGAATGGGACCCCCGAACCGCAGCGACGGCACCCCCCGGCGACCCGATCGGGCGGCGGCCGACCCGCACCCAGAACCGCGACCACGGGAGCCCCCTCTTGGCCATGCCGCCCGCTGCTTTCCGAAACAGCACCACGACGACCAAGCACATCTTCGTCACCGGGGGTGTCGCCTCCTCGCTCGGCAAGGGTCTGACCGCCTCCAGCCTCGGCATGCTGCTCAAGGCCCGCGGCCTGCGCGTGGTGATGCAGAAGCTCGACCCGTACCTGAACGTCGACCCGGGCACGATGAACCCCTTCCAGCACGGTGAGGTCTTCGTCACCAACGACGGCGCCGAGACCGACCTGGACATCGGACACTACGAGCGCTTCCTCGACCGTGACTTGGACGGCTCTGCCAATGTCACTACAGGCCAGGTCTACAACACCGTGATCGCCAAGGAGCGGCGTGGTGAGTACCTGGGCGACACCGTGCAGGTCATCCCGCACATCACCAACGAGATCAAGCACCGTATCCGGCGCATGGCCTCCGACGAGGTCGACGTGGTGATCACGGAGGTCGGCGGCACGGTCGGTGACATCGAGTCGCTGCCGTTCCTGGAGACCGTGCGCCAGGTCCGCCACGAGGTCGGCCGGGACAACGTCTTCGTCGTCCACATCTCGCTCCTGCCCTACATCGGCCCCTCGGGTGAGCTGAAGACCAAGCCGACGCAGCACTCGGTCGCGGCGCTGCGCAACATCGGCATCCAGCCCGACGCGATCGTGCTGCGCTGTGACCGCGAGGTGCCCGCCGCGATCAAGCGGAAGATCTCCCTGATGTGCGACGTCGACGAGGCCGCCGTCGTCGCCTGTCCCGACGCCCGCTCGATCTACGACATCCCCAAGACCGTGCACGGCGAGGGCCTCGACGCCTATGTCGTGCGCAAGCTGGACCTGCCGTTCCGGGACGTGGACTGGACGACCTGGGACGACCTGCTCGACCGCGTCCACAACCCGCGGCACGAGATCAACCTCGCACTGGTCGGCAAGTACATCGACCTGCCCGACGCCTACCTCTCGGTCACCGAGGCCCTGCGCGCCGGCGGCTTCGCCAACCGGGCCCGGGTGAAGATCAAGTGGGTCACCTCCGACGACTGCAAGACCCCGGCCGGGGCCGCCGCGCAGCTCGCCGACGTCGACGCCATCTGCATCCCCGGCGGCTTCGGCGACCGAGGTGTCTCCGGCAAGGTCGGCGCCATCCAGTACGCCCGCGAGAACAAGATCCCGCTGCTGGGCCTGTGCCTGGGTCTGCAGTGCATCGTGATCGAGGCCGCGCGCAACCTCGCCGACATCCCGGACGCCAACTCCACCGAGTTCGACTCCGCCACCGCCCACCCGGTGATCTCCACCATGGCCGAACAGCTCGACATCGTCGCCGGTGAGGGCGACATGGGCGGCACGATGCGCCTGGGCATGTACCCGGCCAAGCTCGCCGAGGGCTCCATCGTGCGCGAGGTGTACGACGGCAAGGAGTACGTCGAGGAGCGCCACCGCCACCGCTACGAGGTGAACAACGCCTACCGCGGGGAACTGGAGAAGAAGGCGGGCCTGCAGTTCACCGGCACCTCGCCCGACGGCAAGCTCGTCGAGTACGTCGAGTACCCGCGCGAGGTCCACCCCTACCTGGTCGCGACGCAGGCCCACCCGGAGCTGCGCTCCCGCCCGACCCGTCCGCACCCGCTGTTCGCCGGGCTGGTCAAGGCCGCAGTCGAGCGGAAGACCGCAGGGAAGTGACAGCAAGTCGCGGCTGGTGACGGCCGGTTGCGCGACGCCGGAGTTGTACGGTGACCGGGGTGCGTCTCCTTCGGGAGGCGCGCCCCGGTTTCATGGCACGTGTGGGAGGACGAGTCGACATGACGATCAAGGACACCGCCGAGGAGTGGGAGGTCCGGGCGAGCGAGACGCCGTTCACCGGCAACAAGACCTCCGTGCGCACCGACGACGTGGTCATGCCCGACGGCTCGGTGGTCCGGCGGGACTACCAGGTCCACCCCGGTTCCGTAGCCGTTCTCGCCGTCGACGACCAGGACCGGGTGCTGGTGCTCCGCCAGTACCGCCACCCCGTGCGCCAGAAGCTGTGGGAGATCCCGGCGGGCCTGCTGGACGTGCCGGGCGAGAACCCGCTGCACGCCGCCCAGCGCGAGCTGTACGAGGAGGCGCACGTCAAGGCGGAGGACTGGCGGGTGCTGACCGACGTCTACACCACCCCCGGCGGCTGCGACGAGGCCGTCCGGATCTTCCTCGCCCGCGACCTCTCCGAGGCCGACGGACGGCGCTTCGAGGTGGAGGACGAGGAGGCCGACATGGAGTTGGCCCGGGTGCCCCTCGACGAGCTGGCCCGGGGCGTCCTCGCCGGGGAGCTGCACAACAACTGCCTGGTGGTGGGCGTGCTTTCGCTGGTGGCCGCGCGCTGCGGCGACGGGATGGACGCGCTGCGCCCGGCGGAGGCGCCGTGGCCCGCGCGGCCGTTCGAGTCGTAGGACCACTCACCCCGAAGGTGCCAGTCGTACGATCTGCTGATCCGATCGAGGGATCTGCCCGCCCCGCTCCGCCGAGATCGTCGCAGAGCGTGAACTAGGCTCGGGAAACGCCCGAACCGGAGTCCCGGCGGGCAGGCTCGTGCGGTGGGACGGGAGTGTGGCCCGTGGCGGATCAGGCGGTGGACACCGGGGGAGTCCCGGTGTCCGGAACAGGGCGGCCCCCGGCTGTCGAGGCCGCCCCCACGGACAGTCAGTTCCTCGGCCGTGCCCGGGAGTTGAAGGAGCTGCGGGCCGACATCGACCGCGCCGGGCTCAACACCCTCGCCGGCCGCAAGGCACCGCACGCGCGCGTGCTGCTCATCGCCGGCCGGCCCGGCTTCGGCCGCACCGCGCTCGCCGAGGAACTCGTCCGGCAGATCGCCCACGGTTACCCGGACGGGGTGCTCAGGGCCCGCCTCGCCGAGCCGGACGGCACACGCGTCCCCGTCGAGCGGGCGGCCGGGGAACTGCTCGGCGCACTTGGTCTCCCGGTCCCCGCCGGGGCCGACGAGGACGACCTCAGCGAGGCGCTGCGGGAGGCGCTGGCCGACCGCCGGGTGGTGCTGCTGCTCGACGACGCGGTCGACGCCGAGCAGGTCGACGCGCTGCTGCCGGACACCCCGGACTCCCTGGTCGTGGCGGTCTCCGGGGGCCCGCTGACGGGCATCTCCGACGTCCGCCCGTGCACCCTGGGCGGACTGGACACCAAGTCCGCGGTGGCCCTGCTGGAACGCTTCACCGGCTCGGTGCGCGTCACCGTCGACCCGCGCTCCGCCGAGATCCTCGCCGAGGTGTGCGCGGCCCAGCCCGCCGCGCTGCGGCTCGCCGGGGGATGGCTGGCCGCCCGGCCCACGGTCGCCATCTCCGACCTGGCCAAACAACTGCGCGCCGAGGACGACGAGGGCCCGGTCCTCGGCAAGGTCTTCCGGCTGACGTACGCGGCGCTGCCCAGTGCCCCCGCCCGGATACTGCGCCTGCTCGCCCTCGCCCCGGCCGGCCTCGTCGACCCGCACATCGCCTCCGGGCTCGCCGGCTGCTCGGTCGGCGCGGCCCGCACCGCGCTGGACGACCTGGTGGCCCTGGGGTTCCTGCACCGGGCCGACTCGGCCATGCCGCAGTACGAGGTCCCCGGCTGCCTCCAGCCGCTGCTGTGGTCCGCCGCCGAGAGCCAGGAGAAGCCGGGCGAGCTCCAGCTGGCCCGGGCGCGGATGCTGGAGCGGACGGTACGGCTGCTGCAGTCCTGCCGGGCCGTCACCGAGACCGACAGCCCGCTGGCCCGCGAGAAGCTCCTCGACATGCCCAAGGCGCTGCGGTTCCCCAGCCCCCGGGCCGCCGAGGAGTGGCTGCGGGTGCGCCGGCCGGCGCTGCTCGCGGCCGCCCGGCTCGCCGTCGCCGACGGCCGGCTCGACACCCTCGCCCGACGGCTGATGTCCCAGCTCGTCCGGGCCATGGTGGCGCACTTCGGCACCCAGGCCGCGGCCGCCGACCTCTACGGCGTCCACCGGCTCGTCCTGGATGTCGCCGAGCGCCGGGACCTGCCCCGCGAGAAGGCGGCGGCCCTGCTGAACCTGGGCGACCTCGACGCCCGTACCGGCCGGACGAAGGCGGCGCTGGCCCGCTACCGGGCCGCCCTCGACGCGGGCCGCCAGGCGAACGACCCCTATGCGACCGGCCGCGCGATGGAATCCGTGGGCGGCGCCCACCAGGAGCTGGAGGACTACGAACGGGCCGCCGACTGGTACGGCAGGGCGCTCGCCCAGCGCCTCGCCCGGGACGAGCGCGAAGACGCCGCGCGGCTGTACGGCCGTATCGCCACCGCGTACACCTACGCGGGCCGCTACGGCGAGGCCCTGCGCAACTGGAGCTCGGCCCTGACCGGCTACCGCAGGCTCGGCGATGTGGGCGCCCAGGCGAGGGCGTTGAGCGAGATGGCACGCGTCCAGGAGTACGCGGGGCGCCCCGAGGAGGCGCTGCCCACCTGCCAGGAGGCGGTGGAGTGGGCGCGGCTCGCCGAGGACGTCCGGTTGCAGGCCGCGCTCCAGATGCGGCTCGCGGACACCCTCGAACGGCTCGGCGACCCGGGGGGGGGGGGGGGGGGGGGGGGGGGGGGGGGGGGAGAGGTGGGGGGGGGGGGGGGGGGGGGGGGGGGGGGGGGGGGGGGGTGGGGGGTGGGGGGGGGGGGGTGTGTTGTGTGGGGGGGGGTTCTTTAT
>NZ_JBVIBK010000040.1:0-37534 GCF_055573455.1 Streptomyces sp. NPDC030183 | reverse complement strand
TTGCGTCCCCCGCCCAAGGTGGCCCTTGAAACCCCCCCCAACCTCCTTTCCCCCCCCCCCCCCCCCCCCCCCCCCCGCCCCCCCCCCGACCGGCTGCTCGGTGACGAGAAAGCGCCGTCCGAAACCGACGGGACCGCCGAGACCAGCGAGACCGGGACGGAACACGGGCCTAACGCCTACGAAATCCGTAGTGCATCCGGGAAAGATTGATGCATTGAAAGGCTAGACAGCGGGGATACCTTCATTAGACTGGCTGCGCCGCCGGTTCTCCTGCGGTGTCTCCCGGTGCGCTCTGATGCGTACGGGTATGTCCTGCACCGTGCGGGCATGTACCGATTGTGTGTGCGCGCCCCCACACCCCTCCGATCCAAGGACCGTGATCGACGTGAAGGTCGGCATCCCCCGCGAGGTCAAGAACAACGAGTTCCGAGTGGCGATCACCCCGGCCGGCGTGCACGAGCTGGTGCGCCACGGCCACCAGGTCATCGTCGAGGAGGGCGCCGGTGTCGGTTCCTCGATCCCGGACGCCGAGTACGTCGCCGCCGGCGCCGAGATCCTGGCCACGGCCGACGAGGTGTGGGCCGCCGCCGACCTGCTGTTGAAGGTCAAGGAGCCCATCGCCGAGGAGTACCACCGCCTCCGCAAGGACCAGACGCTCTTCACCTATCTGCATCTGGCCGCCTCCAAGGAGTGCACCGACGCGCTCGTCGAGTCGGGCACCACCGCGATCGCCTACGAGACCGTCGAGCTGCCGAACCGCGCGCTGCCGCTGCTCGCCCCGATGTCCGAGGTCGCGGGCCGGCTCGCCCCCCAGGTCGGCGCCTACCACCTGATGCGGGCCAACGGCGGCCGCGGGGTGCTCCCCGGCGGTGTGCCGGGCGTGCTCGCCGGGCGGGCCGTCGTGATCGGCGGCGGTGTCTCCGGCTGGAACGCCGCGCAGATCGCCATCGGCATGGGCTTCCACGTGACCCTGCTCGACAAGGACATCAACAAGCTCAAGGAAGCCGACAGGATCTTCGGTACGAAGATCCAGACCGTCGTCTCCAACGCCTTCGAACTGGAGAAGGCGTGCCTGGAGGCCGACCTCGTCATCGGCGCCGTCCTCATCCCGGGCGCCAAGGCGCCGAAGCTGGTCACCAACGAGCTGGTGTCGCGGATGAAGCCGGGAAGTGTCCTTGTCGACATCGCGATCGACCAGGGCGGCTGCTTCGAGGACTCACGGCCCACCACGCACGCCGAACCGACCTTCCAGGTCCACGAGTCGGTCTTCTACTGCGTCGCCAACATGCCCGGCGCGGTGCCCAACACCTCCACCTACGCGCTGACCAACGCCACGCTGCCGTACATCGTGGAACTCGCCGACCACGGCTGGGCCGAGGCGCTGCGCCGCGACCCCGCGCTGGCCAAGGGTCTCAACACCCATGACGGGGCGGTCGTTTACCGCGAGGTCGCGGAGGCGCACGGACTGCGGCACACCGAACTGGCCTCGCTCCTCGGCTGACCGAAGGGCCGTCGACGGGCTGCTTTGAGTCACCTTTCAGTAAAAGGCGATACGTCAACACAGGTCGTCAACAGCGGTTTCCCGGCCGGATCTTGCCCGACAAGGTCCGGCCGGATGTGTGTATGGTCACTTTGCGACACTCGCGCAACTCGCCTCGAACGTAACCCTTCGGATGTTTCACGCACCGGTGAAACCTGCTGTGCGACGGCCCTACGCCCTTGACAGTCGCATGTTTCATTGCCGACACATCGGGCCGGGTCCGGCGGATTGTGTTGCTGCGGACCGCCGACACGCCATAGAGTCGCCAACCGTCGGCATGGTGCCACGCTGACCTATCTAGAAGTTTCCTGGTCACCAAGGAGGTAAGACGACTTGTGAATGAGTCGACATTTACTCCCGGGGGTGGTCAACCAGGAATGCCTGCGCGGGTCTCGGGACCCACGGGGTTCGCGGCTGTCGGCTCCGTCGCAGTCCGCACCTTCGCAGCCCACCAGGGTCACCAGTCCTCAGGGGTGACTCAGCCAGCACACCAGAGCATGGATGGCCAACACGTGAACGCCATGGCCGGCGACGGAAGTGGCGGGGTCCACAACCACTTCGCCGACTACGACGAGCTGCCCGACGGGCACTTCTACGACCCCGACGCCGAGTACGAGCCCGATCCGGAGTACGCGGCGACGCTCGCGCCCGACGCGGCCCGTCAGCGCCGCGAGCGCATCGGCCCGACCGGGCGCCCGCTGCCGTACTTCCCGATCCCGGGCCCGCTGACCGACCACGGCCCCGCGAAGATCATCGCGATGTGCAACCAGAAGGGCGGCGTCGGCAAGACCACATCGACCATCAACCTGGGTGCCGCGCTCGCGGAGTACGGACGCCGGGTCCTCCTCGTCGACTTCGACCCGCAGGGCGCACTCTCGGTCGGCCTCGGCGTGAACCCGATGGAGCTCGACCTCACGGTCTACAACCTGCTCATGGAGCGGGGCATGTCGGCCGACGAGGTCCTGCTGAAGACCGCGGTCCCGAACATGGACCTGCTGCCGAGCAACATCGACCTCTCGGCGGCCGAGGTCCAGCTCGTCTCCGAGGTCGCGCGCGAGTCCACGCTCCAGCGGGCGCTGAAGCCGCTGATGGCCGACTACGACTACATCGTGATCGACTGCCAGCCCTCGCTCGGTCTGCTCACCGTGAACGCCCTGACGGCCGCGCACAAGGTGATCGTGCCGCTGGAGTGCGAGTTCTTCGCGCTGCGCGGTGTCGCGCTGCTGACGGAGACCATCGAGAAGGTCCAGGAGCGCCTCAACCCCGAGCTGGAGCTCGACGGCATCCTCGCCACGATGTACGACTCCCGCACCGTGCACAGCCGCGAGGTGCTCGCACGGGTCGTCGAGGCGTTCGACGACCACGTCTACCACACGGTCATCGGGCGCACGGTCCGCTTCCCGGAGACCACGGTCGCCGGTGAACCGATCACCACGTACGCCTCCAACTCCGTCGGTGCCGCCGCCTACCGCCAGCTCGCCAGGGAGGTGCTCGCCCGGTGTCACGCCGAGTGAGTCTGCCGGGGGCCGACGAACTCTTCCGTACGACAGGGGGAATGGCGCTTCAGCCGTCCACTCCCCGGCGGGGGGCCAACGGAGAAGCCCGTGTGCCCGCTCCCGCCGGGGAGGGCGACGCCGGCGCCGCCGTGGAGGATGCGCCGCCGTCGGTGCCCGTGCAGGGCGGGGACGGCGAGGGGTCCGAGCACGTTGCCGCGGACGCCGAGTCCGACGGTGAGCAGCCGCGCAGCCGGTCCGCCGCCGCGGGGGCCGAGCGGGCCGCCGGGCGCCAGCCCAAGCCGCAGGAAGGTTCTGCCGCCCCGGGTGCGGCCGCCGGGGCCGCCGCGCCGCGCAAGCGGGGGCGGGCCGCCGGGCGCCGGCCCAGTGGGCGGGAGCGGCACGACGAGAAGATCACCGTGTACGTCTCCGCCGAGGAGCTGATGGACCTCGAACACGCGCGGCTGGTGCTGCGCGGGGAGCACGGGCTGGCCGTCGACCGCGGGCGGATCGTCCGGGAGGCCGTCGCCGTGGTCCTGGCCGATCTGGAGTCCCGAGGGGACGCGAGCATCCTCGTACGACGGCTGCGCGGGCGGTAGGGGTAGCCTGCGGGGGCTATGACCTCGTATGACCCCTCGTCGTCGGCGGCGCCCCCCGGCGGTCCCGCCGGCCGTCGGCGTGCGCTGGGGAGAGGGCCGGTGGCTCCGCGAGTGGCTCCGCCGGTCGAGCCGGTGGACGAGAGCGGGCCGTCGGCAGAGGTGCCCTCCGTCACCGGGCGTGCCGATGCCGAAGCCGCGCGGGAGACGCAGTCCGTGGCCCCCGCCGGGGCCGGCGTCGAGGACGCCCCGGTTGGCTGGGAGCAGCGGGCGGCGACGGACGAGACCGGGAGCCGGGTTGTCGCGGCGCCGGAGACCGTCGAGCGGGCCGGTGTCGGCCCGCCGACCGGGGGGGAGCCCCGGTCCGGGGTGGCGTCGGAGACCGACGCGTCGCGGATGCCGGCCGGTGAGGCCGGGCCACTGGACGAGGCGGTGCCGCGGGACGACGGGAGCCCCGCGCCCGCCGGTGGCGTCGAGGGGCCGGACCCGGGTGCTTCGGACGGCGGCGACGACGGCGTCTTCAAGGTTCGGCTCGCCAACTTCGAGGGACCGTTCGATCTGCTGCTCCAGCTGATCTCGAAGCACAAGCTGGATGTCACCGAAGTCGCCCTGTCCAAGGTCACCGACGAGTTCATGGCGCACATCCGCGGCATGGGGCCGGACTGGGACCTCGACGAGACGACCGAGTTCCTCGTCGTCGCCGCGACCCTGCTCGATCTGAAGGCGGCCCGGCTGCTGCCCGCCGCCGAGGTGGAGGACGAGGGCGACCTCGCCCTGCTCGAAGCCCGGGACCTGCTGTTCGCCCGGCTGCTGCAGTACCGGGCGTACAAACAGATCGCGGAGATCTTCAACGGGCGGCTGGAGGAGGAGGCCCGGAGGTACCCCCGTACCGTCGGTCTGGAGCCGCAGCACGCCGAGCTGCTGCCCGAGGTGGTCATCAGCATCGGGGCGGAAGGATTCGCCCGGCTGGCCGTGAAGGCCATGCAGCCGAAGCCCAAGCCGCAGGTGTACGTCGACCACATCCACGCGCCGCTGGTGAGCGTGCAGGAGCAGGCCGGGATCGTCGTCGCGCGGCTGCGGGAGCTGGGGGAGGCCAGCTTCCGCGTACTCGTCGAGGACACCGACGACACCCTGACCGTCGTGGCCCGCTTCCTGGCGCTGCTGGAGCTGTACCGGGAGAAGGCCGTCGCCCTGGACCAGGAGACCGCCCTCGGCGATCTGCTCGTCCGCTGGACGGGCGGTGACGGCGACGCGGAGCCCGTCGTCACGGACGAGTTCGACCGGCCGCCCGAGCTTCCCGAGGAGGAGAAGGCGTGAGCGACGAGACGACCGAGAGGTCCTTGGCGTCCGGGGGGCTGCGTACCGTCGCGGACCTCGACCTCAAGCCCGCCCTGGAGGCCGTCCTCATGGTCGTGGACGAGCCCGCGACCGAGGAGCACCTGAGCAGGATCCTGGAGCGGCCGAAGCGGCAGATCGCCAAGGCGCTGCGGGAACTGGCCGACGACTACACCGCGCAGGGGCGCGGCTTCGAGCTGCGGCTCATCGCCGGGGGATGGCGGTTCTACACCCGCCCCGCGTACGCCGCCGCCGTGGAGCGGTTCGTGCTCGACGGGCAGCAGGCCCGGCTCACCCAGGCCGCGTTGGAGACGCTGGCCGTGGTGGCGTACCGCCAGCCGGTCAGCCGCAGCCGGGTCTCGGCGGTGCGCGGGGTCAACTGTGACGGGGTCATGCGGACCCTGCTCCAGCGCGGGTTGGTGGAGGAGGCGGGCACGGAACCCGAATCAGGTGCGATCCTGTACAGGACGACGAACTACTTCCTGGAGCGGATGGGCCTGCGCGGCCTGGACGAGCTACCGGAACTCGCGCCCTTCCTCCCGGAGGCCGAGGCGATCGAGGCCGAGACCCAGGAAGCCGTACCGTCGTTCGATCCGGATGCCCCGGACGCGGACGACGGACCCACGTCGGCCATGACTGACACGACGACGACGGAACTTTGATGCGAAGCAGCGGTAGCGGCAAGAGCGGCGGGCGCGGTAACCACCGCGGTGCCGGCAACAACAGGGACCAGAAGCAGGGCGGCCAGGGCCGTCCCCGCAAGCCCCGCCCCGAGGAGCGCCGCTACGACGTGGGCCCCGGCGGGACGCAGGACGGCCCGAAGTCCGGGCGGGGCGCCTCCGCGCGCGGCGGCGCCAAGGGCGGCCCCAAGCAGGCGCAGCAGCCCCGCGGGCGGGGCCGTTCGGCCCCGGCGACCTCGCGCGAGTACGACGCGCGGGCCGAGGAGCGCAACCGGGAGCGGTACGCGGGCAAGAAGGACATCAAGCCGCCCAAGACCTTCCCGGGCGCCGAGCAGGAGGGCGAGCGGCTGCAGAAGGTGCTCGCCCGCGCGGGCTACGGGTCCCGGCGTGCCTGTGAGGAGCTGATCGAGCAGGCCCGCGTCGAGGTCAACGGCGAGATCGTCACCGAGCAGGGCCGGCGGGTCGACCCGGAGAAGGACGAGGTCAGGGTCGACGGTCTGACCGTGGCGACGCAGTCGTACCAGTTCTTCTCCCTGAACAAGCCCGCCGGTGTCGTGTCGACGATGGAGGACCCGGAGGGCCGGCAGTGCCTCGGTGACTACGTCACCAACCGCGAGACCCGGCTCTTCCACGTGGGCCGTCTGGACACCGAGACCGAGGGTGTCATCCTCCTCACCAACCACGGCGAGCTGGCGCACCGGCTGACCCACCCCAAGTACGGGGTGAAGAAGACCTACGTCGCCCACATCGTCGGCCCGATCCCGCGGGACCTGGGCAAGCGGCTCAAGGACGGCATCCAGCTCGAGGACGGGTACGCGCGCGCGGACCACTTCCGGGTCGTCGAGCAGACCGGCAAGAACTACCTCGTCGAGGTCACCCTCCACGAGGGCCGCAAGCACATCGTGCGCCGGATGCTGGCCGAGGCCGGCTTCCCCGTCGACAAGCTCGTCCGCACCGCCTTCGGGCCGATCACCCTCGGCGACCAGAAGTCGGGCTGGCTGCGCCGTCTGTCGAACACGGAGGTCGGGATGCTGATGGCGGAGGTCGACCTCTAGGTCGTCCCGCACGTCGGCGGTGGGCCGGTCCCGGGTATTGCCCCCGGGAGCGGCCCTTTGCCGTTTCCGGCCCCGCGCTTGGCCTTCCTTTCCTCGTAAAAGGGTTGTGCCCCCGCCCCCGCGCATTTATAGTCGGGATGACTATTAGTCAGGGTGACCATAAAAGAGAGCGGCGTGAAGGGGGCGATGGGCGTGACCTCACCCGAGGGCTACGACAAGTACGCCTTCGAGCCCTTCGCCGTCACCGTCGACCTCGCCGTCTTCACCATCCGCGCGGGCACCCTCCATGTCCTGCTCGTCGAGCGCGGCCAGGAGCCCTACGCCGGGCGCTGGGCGCTGCCCGGCGGTTTCGTCCTGCCGGACGAGTCCGCCGAGGAGGCCGCCTGGCGGGAACTCGCCGAGGAGACCGGCGTCACGGACGCCTCGGGACTCCACCTGGAGCAGCTGCGGACCTACAGCGAACCCGGCAGGGACCCCCGGATGCGGGTCGTCACCGTCGCGTTCGCCGCCCTCCTGCCCGACCCGCCCGTCCCGCACGGCGGCGGCGACGCCGCCCAGGCCCAGTGGCTGCGCTTCGACGCCGTCGGGCCGCTCGCCTTCGACCACGACCGCATCCTCGCCGACGCCCACGAACGCGTCGGCGCCAAACTCGAGTACACCTGTCTCGCCACCGCCTTCTGTCCCCCCGAGTTCACGCTCGGCGAGTTGCAGCAGGTCTACGAGACCGTGTGGGGCACTCCGCTCGACCGGCCCAACTTCCGGCGCAAGGTGCTGGCCACGCCGGGCTTCGTCGACCAGGTGCCCGGCGCCGCCCGCCTGACCGGCGGCCGCGGCAAGCCCGCCGCGCTGTACCGAGCGGGTGGGGCCACCGCCCTGCACCCGCCCCTGCTGCGACCCACCACGGAAGGACGGCCCCGATGACCATGACGCTGCTCGCGAAGCGCGCCGCCACCGGATCCCTGCTCGGCCTCGCCCTCGGGGACGCGCTCGGCTTCCCCACCGAGTTCAACGACGTCTCGTCGATCCTCGCCACGTGCGGCCCCTGGCGGCAGATGGAACTGCCGAAGCCCGCGATCGTCACCGACGACACCCAGATGACCCTGGCGCTCGGCCACGGGCTGCGCACCGCCATGGACCGCGGGGTGCTCGGCCCCGAGGCCCTGGAGAAGGCCGTCCGCAAGGAGTTCGTCGCCTGGTCCCGCTCCCCGGAAAACAACCGCGCCCCCGGCCACACCTGCCTGGTCGCCTGCGACCTCCTCGCCCTGGAACGCCACCCCTGGCAGTTCGCCAGCCAGATCCACTCCAAGGGCTGCGGCGCCAACATGCGGGTCGCGCCCCTCGGCCTCATCGGCCCGCTCAGCGACGAACAGCGCGCCGGCGCCGCCCAGTTGCAGGCCGCCCTCACCCACGGCCACCCCACCGCGCTCGCCGCCGCCGACCTCACCGCCCACGCCGTACGGCTGCTCGCCCAGGGCGCCGAACCGCTCGGCCTGGTCGGCCGGCTGCGCTCGTACGCGTACGAGAACCGCGCCCGCTACCACGCGCGCTGGCTCGGCGACCTGTGGACCTACAGCCAGGACCCCTCCCCGCAGCACTACATCTCCCGCGGCTGGGACGAGTGCCTCGAAGCCCTCGACCGGGTCCAGCAGGCCCTGCGTGACCCCTCCCCGGAGACCGACCCCTGCCTCGAGACCGGGGAGGGCTGGATCGCCGAGGAGGCCCTCGCCACCGGCCTGCTGTGCTTCCTGCTCTTCGTCGACGAGCCCGTCACCGCGCTGCGCCGCGCCGCCTGCACCTCCGGCGACTCGGACTCCATCGCCTGCCTCACCGGGGCCTTCGCGGGCGCCTACCACGGGCCGGCCACCTGGCCCGTGGAGTGGGCCGACCGGATCGAGTACCAGGGCGACCTCGTCTCGCTGGGAGCGCTCTGGGACGCTTGAGTGATGATCGACGCCCTCGACATCGACCTGGCTCCTGTGGTGGCCGAACAGCCCGATCCCCTGCTGTTCGCCACCGTCTCCGGAGCCCACCTGTACGGCTTCCCCTCCCTCGACTCGGACGTCGACCTGCGCGGTGTGCATCTGCTGCCCGCCGCCCACCTGGTCGGGCTGAGGGAGCCCGAGGAGACACGGTCGAGGATGTGGGAGCGGGACGGCGTCGAGATGGACCTCGTCACTCACGACCTGCGCAAGTTCGTCCGGCTGATGCTGCGCCGCAACGGCTATGTGCTGGAGCAGTTGCTCTCCCCGCTCGTCGTGCACACCGGCGAGGCGCACCGCGAACTCGCCGCCCTCGCGCCGGGCGTCCTCACCCGCCACCACGCCCACCACTACCGGGGTTTCGCCATCACCCAGTGGCGGCTGTTCGAGAAGACCGGTGAACTCAAGCCGCTGCTCTACACCTTCCGGGTGCTGCTCACCGGCATCCACCTCATGCGCAGCGGTGAGGTGCTGGCCCATCTGCCGAGCCTGCTGCCGCTGATCGAGGAGGCCCCCGCGTATCTGCCGGACCTCGTCGCGGCGAAGGCGGCACGGGAGCACGGCAAGGCCGAGGTCGACCAGGAGCGCGTGGCGGACGACGTGGAGCGGCTCCAGCGGACGCTCGACGAGACGCAGGCCCTGTCAGCGCTGCCGGAGACCCCCTCCGCGTACGACGCCCTGCACGACTTCGTGGTCCGGGTCCGCCTCGACGGACCGCAGGGCTGAGGCGCGCCGGGTGCGGACGAGGAAGTCCTCCACCCGGGCCCGGTCCGGCTCCGCCGGCAGCGGGGAGCGGGCCGCCGCCTCCTCGGTCTCGTCGGCCAGCCGGGCCATCCACGCCTCGACCCGGTCCCACGAGACCTCGCCGCGCTTGACCGCCAGCAGGGGCTCGCGCTGCTCACCCACGTCGACGGTGAGCGCGCCGGTGCGCAGCAGATCGCGGCAGCTCATCAGCAGACGCAGCAGATGCATGGCGTGCTTCCAGCGGGGCGCGCCGTGCGTGCGGACGTCCGCGTCCAGCTTCTTGCGCTGGCCGAGGGCGTAGCGGGCGAACGTCTCATGGGCCTGCCGGGACAGGAACGCCTCGCGCAGGGACAGCAGCTCGCGGCCCGTGTCGTCGACGTGTTCCACCACGGGGGAGTGCAGGCACTCCAGGATGTTCGGGTTGGCGCGCAGGGCCAGCTCGCAAAAGCGCTCCAGCTCCCAGCTGAACTGCTCCTCGGCGGGCCCCTCCACATGCGTCGGCGGCTTCTCGAAGCGCCAGAACAGGGCGGTGGGCGCCAGGAAGACCCCCCGGCGGTCCGTGTCGCTGTCGTCCGTCGCGAGCCCGAACGCGCGGGAGCCCATCACACAGGAGTAGACCGTGTGGTCGCGGACCAGGGCGTGCGCGTACGGAGGCTGCATACCGGGAGCGTACGGGGCGGTCTCAGGCCAGCCGAATCGAATTCCCCGAGACCCTGATCCGCTCGGCGGGCAGCGGCTGCTGGGCCGGGCCGTTCTCCACCGCGCCGTCGGTGATGCTGAACCTGCTCCCGTGGCAGGGGCAGTTGATCGTGCCGTCCTCGACCGTGGTGACCAGGCAGGCGCGATGGGTGCAGACCGCGGAGAACGCCTTGAAGTCGCCCTGCTTCGGCTGGGTGACCACGACCTTCTCGTCGCTGAAGATCTTGCCACCGCCGACCGGGATGTCGGCCGTGCTCGCCAGCGCCTCGCCCCCGCCACCGCCTCCGGTGCCCGTGGCCTCCGGCGCCGAGGTCGCGTCCGAGCCGCCGTCACCGCCCCCGCCGCAGCCCACGAGCACCGCCGCCGCGGCCGTCGCGCCGGTCGCCAGCACCGTGCGCCGTGTCGTACCGATCGTCATGTCGTCACTCCGAAGAACACCGCAGAAGCCGTAATAAGGGACAGCGTGTCACAAAAACCCCGACCGGCAGGTGTCTCGGCAGGCGGGCGCCGCGCGCCCGGGCAGGGCGGGCTCACTAGGCTGGACGGGCAAGGAGCCGTGACGCACAGCAGGTAAGGAGCCAAACCGTGGCGGTACGAGCGGTCCGGGGCGCCGTCCAACTCGACGAGGACCAGGCGGCGCACATGGACGAGCGGGTGGGCGAGCTGCTCACCGCCGTCCTGGAGCGCAACGGGCTCACCCAGGACGACCTGATCAGCATCTGGTTCACGGCCACGCCCGATCTGCACAGCGACTTCCCGGCCGCCGCCGCCCGGGGGCTCGGCATCGTCGACGTACCGCTGATCTGCGCGCAGGAACTCGACATCGACGGCGCGATGCCCCGGGTCGTACGGATCCTCGCGCACATCGAGTCCGACCGGCCCCGCTCCGAGATCGCGCACGTCTACCTGGGCGCCGCGGCCGCACTCCGCAAGGACATCGCCCAGTGAGAACCGCACTCGTCATCGGCACCGGCCTCATCGGCACCTCCGCCGCGCTCGCCCTCGCCCAGCGCGGCGTGACCGTCCACCTCACCGACCACGACCCCGAGCAGGCCCGTACGGCGGCCGCGCTCGGCGCCGGCACCGACGAGGCGCCCGCCGGGCCCGTGGACCTCGCGGTCGTCGCCGCCCCGCCCGCGCACGTGGCCGCCACCCTCGCCGACGCGATGCGCCGGGGCCTCGCCCGCGGCTACCTCGACGTGGCCTCGGTCAAGGGCGGCCCGCGCCGCGAGCTGGAGGAGCTGGGCCTGGACCTCTCCGCCTACATCGGCACCCACCCGATGTCGGGCCGCGAGAAGTCCGGCCCCCTGGCCGCCACCGGCGACCTCTTCGAGGGCCGGCCCTGGGTGCTCACCCCGACCCGCGACACCGACACCGAGGTCCTGAACCTCGCCCTGGAGCTGGTCTCGCACTGCCGGGCGGTGCCCGTCGTCATGGACGCCGACGCCCACGACCGGGCCGTCGCCCTGGTCTCCCACATGCCGCACCTGGTCTCCAGCCTCGTCGCCGCCCGGCTGGAGCACGCCGAGGAGGCCGCCGTACGGCTGTGCGGCCAGGGCATCCGGGACGTCACCCGCATCGCGGCCTCCGACCCGCGCATGTGGATCGACATCCTCTCCGCCAACCCCGGCCCCGTCGCCGACCTCCTCACCGACGTCGCCGCCGACCTCGACGAGACCGTCCAGGCCCTGCGCGCCCTCCAGGCGTCCGACGAGTCCAAGCGCCGCGAGGGCGCCACCGGCATCGAGGACGTCCTGCGCCGCGGCAACGCCGGACAGGTCCGCGTCCCCGGCAAGCACGGCTCCGCGCCGCGCGTCTACGAGACCGTGGCCGTCCTCATCGACGACCAGCCCGGCCAGCTCGCCCGGATCTTCGCCGACGCCGGGGCGGCCGGCGTCAACATCGAGGACGTCCGCATCGAACACGCCACCGGCCAGCAGGCCGGTCTGGTCCAGCTCATGGTGGAGCCCAAGGCGGTGCCGGTGCTGACCGGCGCCCTGCGCGAACGAGGGTGGGCACTGCGGCAGTAACGCCAGGGGAACGGACGCGTCCGGCGCTCCGGGGCGGGGCCGGCGCGGGGGTGCCGTCCCGGGCAGGGCCGGACGGGCTACGCGCACCCAGTACCCTTGTCCGGGGCGCTTTCCGTCTCGCCCCGCCACCTCGGAACAGGAAAGGTGCCCCCCAGTGGAACGCGCCACAGTGATCGTTGCCATCGACGGCCCCTCCGGCACGGGCAAGTCGAGCACCTCGAAGGCCGTGGCAGCGCAGCTCGGGCTGAGCTACCTCGACACGGGCGCCCAGTACCGGGCGATCACGTGGTGGATGGTCAACAACGGCATCGACATAGACGACCCGTCGGCCATCGCCGCCGTGGCCGGCAAGCCGGAGATCATCTCGGGCACCGACCCGTCCGCGCCGACCATCACGGTCGACGGCACGGACGTCGCCGGCCCGATCCGCACCCAGGAGGTCACCTCCAAGGTCAGCGCGGTCAGCGCCGTACCGGAGGTCCGCGCGCGGATCACCGAGCTCCAGCGCTCCATCGCCGCCGGCGCCGAGAACGGCATCGTCGTCGAGGGCCGCGACATCGGCACGACCGTGCTCCCGGACGCCGACCTGAAGATCTTCCTCACGGCCTCCCCGGAGGCCCGCGCCGCCCGCCGCAGCGGCGAGCTGAAGAGCACCGACGTCCAGGCGACCCGTGAGGCCCTGCTGAAGCGGGACGCCGCCGACTCCAGCCGCAAGACCTCGCCGCTCGCCAAGGCGGACGACGCGGTCGAGGTGGACACCTCGGACCTCACCCTCCAGCAGGTCATCGAGTGCGTCGTCACCCTCGTCGAGGAGAAGCGGGCGGCGAAGTGAGCGGAGCCTCTTCTGACCGAGCCCCCTCGGGCCGGGCCCTGTCGGCCGAGGTCCCCTCGGTACGGGGTGCCGAGGTCGGCCGGCGCATCGGCGTCGGCCTGATGTACGGGCTGTGGAAGCCGCGCGTCCTGGGCGCCTGGAAGGTCCCCGCGGCCGGCCCGGTGATCCTCGCCGTCAACCACTCCCACAACATCGACGGCCCCATGGTCATGGGCGTGGCGCCCCGGCCGACGCACTTCCTCATCAAGAAGGAGGCGTTCGTCGGTCCCCTCGACCCCTTCCTGCTCGGCATCGGGCAGGTCAAGGTGGACCGTTCGACCGCCGACCGCACCGCCATCACCCAGGCGCTCGCCGTCCTGGAGCACGGCGGTGTGCTGGGCATCTTCCCGGAGGGCACCCGGGGCGAGGGCGACTTCGCCTCCCTGCGCGCCGGGCTCTCCTACTTCGCCGTCCGCAGCGGCGCGCCGATCGTCCCGGTGGCCGTCCTGGGAAGCACGGAGCGGCGCGGACGGTTGATCAAGGGGCTGCCCCCGCTGCGTTCCCGCGTCGACGTGGTCTTCGGCGACCCGTTCGAGGCGGGCGACGGCAGCGGCCGCCGGACGCGCACAGCCCTCGACGAGGCGACCGAGCGCATCCAGAAGCAGCTCGGCGCCCACCTGGACCACGCACGGCGGCTCACCGGCCGCGCCTGAAACGCCGGGCGTCCGATCGGGCGCTGGGCGACACTGAGTAGTGGAACCGGCCGGCGGACACGCCGGCCGCTCCACCGATCACCACGATGAACGACGAGGTACGGACTTCATGAACGACCAGTTTCCCTCCGAGCACGAGCACGGAGAGCTTGGCGACGCCGAGTACGCGCAGTTCATGGAGCTCGCCGCGGAAGAGGGCTTCGACCTCGAGGACGTCGAGGGCGCCATCGAGGAGGCGGGCCACGGCCCGCTGCCCGTCCTCGCCGTCGTCGGCCGCCCGAACGTCGGCAAGTCGACGCTCGTGAACCGCATCATCGGCCGCCGTGAGGCGGTCGTCGAGGACAAGCCGGGCGTCACCCGCGACCGGGTCACCTACGAGGCCGAGTGGGCGGGCCGCCGCTTCAAGGTCGTCGACACCGGCGGCTGGGAGCAGGACGTCCTCGGTATCGACGCCTCCGTCGCCGCCCAGGCCGAGTACGCCATCGAGGCCGCCGACGCGGTCGTCTTCGTCGTCGACGCCAAGGTCGGCGCCACCGACACCGACGAGGCCGTCGTACGGCTGCTGCGCAAGGCCGGCAAGCCCGTGGTGCTGTGCGCCAACAAGGTCGACGGCCCGAGCGGCGAGGCCGACGCGGCGTACCTGTGGTCGCTGGGCCTCGGCGAGCCGTACCCGGTCTCCGCGCTGCACGGCCGCGGCACCGGCGACATGCTGGACGCCGTCCTGGAGGCCCTGCCCGAGGCACCCGAGCAGAGCTTCGGCAAGGCGGTCGGCGGCCCCCGCCGGATCGCCCTGATCGGCCGCCCGAACGTCGGCAAGTCCTCCCTCCTCAACAAGGTGGCGGGCGAGGAGCGCGTCGTCGTCAACGAAATGGCCGGCACCACCCGCGACCCGGTCGACGAGCTGATCGAACTCGGCGGCGTCACCTGGAAGTTCGTCGACACGGCCGGCATCCGCAAGCGCGTCCACCTCCAGCAGGGCGCCGACTACTACGCCTCGCTGCGCACCGCCGCCGCCGTCGAGAAGGCGGAGGTGGCGGTCATCCTCATCGACGCCTCCGAGTCGATCTCGGTGCAGGACCAGCGGATCGTCACCATGGCCGTCGAGGCGGGCCGCGCGATGGTCATCGCCTACAACAAGTGGGACACCCTCGACGAGGAGCGCCGCTACTACCTGGAGCGCGAGATCGAGACCGAGTTCGGCCAGGTCGCCTGGGCGCCCCGGGTCAACGTCTCGGCGCGTACCGGCCGCCACATGGAGAAGCTGGTCCCCGCGATCGAGACGGCGCTCGCCGGCTGGGAGACCCGGGTGCCGACGGGCCGCCTCAACGCCTTCCTCGGCGAGCTGGTCTCGGCCCACCCGCACCCGATCCGCGGCGGCAAGCAGCCCCGCATCCTCTTCGGCACCCAGGCGGGCACCAAGCCCCCGCGTTTCGTCCTCTTCGCCTCCGGTTTCATCGAGGCGGGCTACCGCCGCTTCGTCGAGCGCCGGCTGCGTGAGGAGTTCGGCTTCGAGGGGACCCCGATCCACATCTCCGTGCGCGTGCGCGAGAAGCGCGGCAAGAAGAAGTGACGTCCGCGGGACACACATGAGGAGGGCGGCTCCCCGAAGGTCCATCGACCTGGGGGAGCCGCCCTCCTCATGTGTCCGCGCCGCCGGGAGGCTTCGGTTCACAGGCCCCGGCGCGGGTTGGGCGGCAACGGGGACGGGATGTGGTGCATCCCCGTGTGCCCGGTGGGGATCCGGCCGACCGCCTGCCAGACGGTGGACGTCGGGGCGGTCTGCCCGGACTGGCCGTCGCGCTGGGTCGCGAGGTGCCCGGTGGACTGCCGGGCGCCGTACGAGCCCGCGCGCTGGCCGCCCGAGCCGTGCTGGAGGCTGCCGAACCCGGTGAACCCCAGCTCCTCCTCGCCGTGCCGGTCACCCGGCAGGGCCCGGTAGCTCCTGACCCACTCCGCGTAGAGCGTGTCGTAGATCGGTGTGGTCGATGGGCCGCCCGAAGGGTCCTGAGTCGGCCGCATGGACGGGATCGACGAATAGGACTGGCGGCGGGGAACGTCAAATGCGTGCACGTCTGTGCCAACGACCCCGCCGGGCAAGGGATGCGGGGCGTACACCATTCAGCCTCCGGCCCGGGGCCGCGCCTTCGGGGGGACGACCGCTCCGGGGCCGAGGCCCCGCGAACGCGCCCCGGGCCGTCCGTCAGGTCCCGGCCAGCGGCAGCGTCGCGGCCACCAGCTTCCCGTTCCCCGCCGCCTTGTCGAGCGCCTCGCGCAGCAGGTCCTCCCGCGGCTGCCGCCCGATCGACCCCACGGGCGCCGCGAACATCAGCACCTGCTGGTGCTTGTTCGCCGCCGCCCGCCAGCTGTCGGCGACCTGGAGCGCCTGGTGGGCCTGCCACCAGGCGACCGGCGTGCCGCCGGCGGGGCCCGGCTGCAGGATGGCGTGCAGCTGGCCCATCGCGAGCAGGACGGACCAGCCGTGCAGCACGGGCGGGACGGAGTCGATCTGGGGGAGCGGCATGAAGCCCTGCTCGATGAGCAGCGGCAGGAAGTCGTCACCGGCGCCGGTGGTGCCGGGGCGGGCGATGGGCGCGGTCGGCTCGACGACCAGCGCGGGGTGCAACTCGCCGCTGAGCAGGATCAGTCCGCTGGTGACGCCGAGCACGGCCTGCTCGGGCGCGGCCTGCGGCGCGGCCGACCCGGCGATCGAACGGGCGGCGCCCTGCAACTGCTCCTCGGTGACCTGGACGACCTGGGAGGGCAGGCAGGTGGCGTGGGCGAAGGCGAGCACGGCGGTCTCGTCGCCGACGAACAGGACGGTGCTGGTGCGCTCCTGCTCGGAGTCCCCCGGGGTACGGCAGGACGTGCAGTCGTAGCCGCCGGGGGCGTTCTCTCCGGCGAGCAGCCGGTCGGCTTCTTCGTCGCCGATCTCGGCGCGTACCTCGTCGCTGACCTCGAGCATGCGCGGCACGGGTGGCTCCTCGGGATGCGGTGCGTGTCGGGTGCCGGGTGGCGCCCGGCCCGTGAGCACGGAGGTTCCGGCTCATGAAGGAGACAACGGGCGATCTGTGGCCGGAGTCACGCTCGACGACGAATGGAATCGAACCATCCGGCGCGCAGGGTGAATCCGCCGACGGAATCGGTTACTCCGCGTCAACTCAGTGAATTGCGCAGGCACTTGCCGTGGTGAAGTGGCTCACAGACCTTCACGGCCCGTGGCTGACAAATCCGGAAATCAGGCCATGAAGTGGGTGGCCGGAAATAGCCGCTACCCGAGGTAATGACGAACTGGCCTCGGGCGACGTCCCATTGCTTGCTGACGGCCAGTCAAGGTCCATAGATTCCCTGGCCGTGTGCAACGAGCACCGCTCGGGTACGTCCGCCGCCCGCACCACCAGGCAGATCCACCGCACCACCCGCCGGCGGACGGGGCCGAGCGCGCCCCCGCGTCCTGTGCGACGCGGACCGCGCCCGGCCTTGGGGGACCCCGGGTCCTTCGAGAGGGAACTACATGTCCGCATGTGCCGACCACACACGCGAGAACACTCGCACCACACGGAACGCCCGTAGGGCGAAGGCGCAGGACGCCCGCAGGACACGTACGACGGCGGTCCTCGCCGGGGCCGCGCTGCTCGCCCCCCTGGGACTGCTCTCCGTCGCCGGCGACGCCGCCGCGGCCGACAGCGGAGTGTGGGACCGCATCGCCAAGTGCGAGAGCGGCGGCGACTGGCGCATCAACACCGGC
Organism: Streptomyces sp. NPDC030183; assembly: GCF_055573455.1. NCBI lineage: Bacteria > Bacillati > Actinomycetota > Actinomycetes > Kitasatosporales > Streptomycetaceae > Streptomyces > Streptomyces sp. NPDC030183. Next base: position 20,114 of record NZ_JBVIBK010000040.1, on the reverse strand, counting down.
AACGGCTACTACGGCGGACTCCAGTTCGCCCCCACGACCTGGCGCGCCTACGGCGGCACGGCCTACGCGCCCACCGCCGACAAGGCGTCCAAGGCCCAGCAGATCGCGATCGCCACCAAGGTCCAGCGCGCCCAGGGCTGGGGCGCCTGGCCCGTCTGCGCCGCGCGCGCCGGAGCGTACGGCAGCGCCCCCGCCGCGCCCTCGAACGGCTCGGCGGCCACCGGGTCCCCCCGGGCCGGTGAGACCGCGAACTCCACCAAGGCTTCCCGGAGCGTCCCGTCGACGGCGCCGTCGCGCTCCACCGGCTACCCGGACCGCAGCGCCTCCCGCGGCGACTACACCGTCCGCCAGGGCGACACCCTGAGCGGCATCGCCGCCAGGCAGGGCACCACCTGGCGGAAGATCCACGCCGCCAACAAGGCCGTCATCGGGGCCGACCCCGGTCTGATCGTCCCCGGTCAGCGTCTCGACCTCTGAGCGCCCTCGCCGCCTCCGTACCCCCGGGTCCCGTCCGGTGCGCCGCCCGGACGGGACTCGTGCCCGAGCCCGTGCTCAGAGCAGTTCGGCGGCCTCGCCGCAGAACGCCACCGTGCCGCGCCGCAGTTCGTAGACGAGCGGGGCCGCCTCCCGCAGCGCCGGCGGCAGCCGCTGCTCGGCGACGACCACACAGGCGTCCAGACCGCCCAGCAGGGCGTACGTCCGGGCCGCGACCGCCGGTGACATGCCCTGGGTCGGCTCGTCCACGAGGACGGCACGCGCGCGTGCCAGGAGGGCACGGGACAGAGCGAGCATGCGCTGCTCACCACCGGACAGGGTGCCCGCGCGGCGGGGGAGCAGGGGACCGAGCGGCGGAAAGGCGTCCAGGGCCGGGGTGGGGTCCGGCGCGGCGAGTGCGAGGTTCTCCCGCACGGTGAGCGAGCCGAAGACCGCCCGCCGCTCGGGTACGAGGACGAGGCCCCTGCGCGCCCGTTCGTACGCGGGCAGCCGTGTGATGTCGGCGCCGTCCCACACCACGGCCCCGCCGGAGAGCGGGACCGTGCCCGCGAGGGCCCGCAGCGCGGTCGTACGTCCCGAGCCGTTGCGGCCCAGCAGGACGGTGAGGCCGGGGCCGGGCGCGGCGAGGGTGAGGCCGTGCAGGGCCTCCAGGGGGCCGTAGCGGACGCGGGCGCGCCGGAGCGAGAGAAGGGTCATCGTCCGGCCGCCGGGTCGTGGGTGTCGTGCGGGTGGCGTGGGTCGTGCGGGCCGAGGGCGCGCAGGACGTCGGCGGCCGGGCCCGAGGTGACGATCCGGCCCTCCGCCATCACGTGCACGACGTCCGCGACACCGGCGACGAGGTCCAGGTCGTGCTCCACCACGAGAAGCGCCATGCCGTCGTCGGCGAGGGCGCGCAGGACACGGGTGAGGGCGGCCACCTCGTCGGGGTCGAGGCCGGCGGCCGGTTCGTCGAGCAGCAGCACGCGGGGGGAGCCGGCGAGTGCCCGCGCCAGTTCGACCCGGCGGAGGACCCCGGTCGGCAGTCCGGCGGCCGGGAGCGAGCGCACCGGCCCGTCCAGCCCGAGCAGCCGCAACGCCCGCTCCACGGCTCCCGGGTCGGCGATCCGACCCTGCTCGGCGCCCACCCTCACGTTCTCGGTCACCGTCAGGGACGGGAAGACGGACAGCTGCTGGAACGTCCGCGCGACGCCGAGCCGTGTCCGCACGTGCGCGGGCAGCCGGGTGACGTTCCGCTCGCCGAGCCGCACCTCTCCCCGGCCCGGCCGCAGGGTCCCGGCGAGACAGTGGAACAGCGTGCTCTTGCCGGCTCCGTTGGGCCCCACGACGGCACTGACCCGCCCCGGCGGGACATCGAGGTCGACACCGTCCAACGCGATGAGGCCGCCATAGCCGACGCGCAGGCCACGGGCGCGGAGGGAGGGCGCGGGTTCCTGGGCCGGAGGTGGAGGTGGAGGCGGAGGCGGAGGCGAGGGCGGGGGAGCGGGGTCCGAGGGCCGCACCCCCTCGACGCCCCTTGGTGCCTCTTCCGCCCCCGTCGCCGTGGCCCCGCTGACCGGCGCGACGGTCCTCGCACGGGGCTCGGCGCCCACCGGGCCCGCGCCCGCCCCACCCGCCTTCGCGATCGCCGCTCCCGCGGCCGCCGCCCCGGACCGGATCCTGTCACGTGCCCGCGCCCCCAGTGGGGTCGGCGTGCGGCCGCGTGCCGGGCGCAGGCGGGTCAGGGCCGTACGGGCCGTCTCGAACGGGCCCTCGGGGAAGCGGCCGATCAGTGCCGCCAGGACGCCGATCACCGCGGCGGCGACGCCGCCCCGGGCGCCCGCGTCCAGGCCGACGAGCAGGGCGGCGGCCGCGAGCGCGCCGAGGGCGCTGTCGGCGCCGAGGACGACGACAGCGGCGAACCAGAGGAGGCCGCGGACCGGGTCGTAGGCGGCGGGGTCGAAGGCACGGACGCCCATGGCGAGCATGCCGCCGCCGAGCGCGGCGAGGGCCGCGCCCGCGACGAAGGCGGCCAGTTTGAGGGAGGGGACGGGGACGCCGGCCGCCGCGGCCCCCGACTCGTCGTCCCGCAGGGCGGCGAGGGCCCGGCCGGTGCGGCCCCGGCGCAGCGCGTGCACGGCGAGGAGCGCGCAGGCGAGCAGACCCAGCTCCAGGACGTAGTACGCGCGGTCGCCGTCGAGGCCCGCCGGGCGGCCCAGGGTCAGGCCCGACGTCGCGTACGGCTGGGCGAAGACGAAGCGGCTCACCCCGACGCCGACCGCGAAGGTCGCCAGCGCCAGGGCCAGGCCGTGGCGGCCGATGGCGGGCCGGCCGGTCAGCAGACCCAGCGGGGCGACCAGCAGGACGGCCACCAGCAGGGCGGCCAGCTCCGGCAGCGGCGGCAGGAAGGGGAAGCGGCCGGCCGCCAGCAGCGCCGTGAACAGGGCGCCCAGGCCCGCGTACGCCGCCTGCCCGAGGGAGATCTGGCCGCCCCGGCCCGTCACCACGACCAGGGAGAGCAGGATCACGCCCAGCGCCGGGACCTGCACCGAGGTGTGCAGGTCCCGTCCGGCGAAGCCGAGCGGGATCAGGAAGAGCAGAACCGCCACGATCCAGGCCCCCGCGGGCGTCCGCACCGGTGGCGCCGCCGGGCGCGGCAGCGCGTCGCGGGTGCCGACGCCGGGCAGGACCAGGGCCGCGACCAGGAGGGCCACGACGAAGAGGTTGGCGCCCACGGCCTGGACCAGGGGCTCGGCCCGGCCCGACGGGTGGAACCGGGTCAGCTGGCTCTGGGCGACGCCGATGCCCAGCGCCACCAGCACGGCCACCGGCAGACTGCGCATCCGGGCGGCGACCGCCACGGCGACCACCTCCATCACCAGCAGCGGCATGCCGTACGGGTCGAGGCGTACGTAGGGGGCGAGCAGGACGCCCGTCAGACCGGCCGTGAACGAGCCGAACGCCCAGCCCGCGGCGGCGACCCGGTCCGCGTCGATCCCGGCGAGCACGGCGAGGGACCGGTCGTCCACCACCGCTCTCAGCTCCCGCCCGAAACGCGACCAGCGGCGGGGGGCCCGGCGCCCCCTGGGAGGGCGCAGCACCGCGCCGACCACGGCCGCGACCGCCAGGGCGACCCCCAGTTGCCCCCACGGATCCGCCGCTACCAGCGTCGGCGCGTCATCCCGCGCCCCCTGGCCCCACAGCAGCGCGGCACCGCCGACGAGCAGCACGAACACACCGATCGAGGCCACCAGGGTCTGCGCCGGGTCGCCGCCGAGCACGGCCAGCGGGCGGAAGACGAAACGCTCCAGGGCGAGGCCCAGCGCGGGCGCCACCACCAGCAGGGTCACCACGGCGGCCGGCCACAGGGGCCAGTGCCACTCGACGGTGAACTGGCGGAGCAGATACGCGCAGAGCATGGCGATCGCCCCGTGCGCGAAGTTGAGCACACCGGTGGCCCGATAGGTCACGACGAGGCCGACCCCGGTCAGGGCCGCCGCGCCGCCGACCGACAGACCGGCCAGCGTGAGGTCGTACGTCAGCGACGCCATCAGCCCTCCGGGGACCCGGCCCGGTCGCGTCCGGGCGGCTCGCAGACCGGGCACGGGCGCAGGCCGCCACCGGACGACAGGGTCTCCGCGTCCACGGGCACCGCGTCGGACTTGCCGGCGGCCAGCGGGCAGTCCGCGCGGTGCCAGAGGGTGCCTCCGGGGACGCGGACCAGCTCGTCGCTGGTGGCGATGGGGGTGGTCGCCGCTCGCCCGGGCGGGTCGGCGTCGGCGGGTTCGGCGGCGACCAGGAGGCCGTACAGCTCCTCCACCCGGGTCGCGGCCAGGGCGCCCCGGCCGTGGGCGAGGAGGACCGCGCCCGCGACGATCAGGGCGGCGCCGGGGATGGTGCAGGAGGCGAGGTACGGCAGCTGGCGTTCGGCGAAGCGCTCACCGGAGACGCCGTACCAGCCGACGACACAGAGCACCGCGCCGCCGGCGAGCGCGGCCCAGCCGGCCCAGAGGACGGGGTGCGCGGTCCAGGGTCGGGGTGTCCGCATCCGGGGCTCCCACACGTCGTGTCTGACGGGTTCTCAGATGTGCCGATGGAGTTGCACTATGCCTTGTGCGAGCCGACCCTGAAAGAACCGGGCGCCTACCGCCCGGACCGACACCCGGTGGTGAGCCAGATGGTTCTCGGGAGCGACCTCAGGCGGGGGAACGTACGACGGGGCCGCGGCCCTCGGGGAAGGGGCAGGGCCACGACGCTGGCCGCCGCACTGGCCCTCTTCCTCGCACCTGCCCTCGCTGCGTGCGGCGACGACAACGGCGGGGGCGGCGACACGGCACCGCCCACCCCCTCGGCGGAGAGGACGACGGGCGAGCCGGACGGGGCGAGCCCGAGCGGACCCGCGGACGCCGAGGCGGCCGAGAAGGAGATCCGGCAGAACTGGGCGACGTTCTTCGACCCGACCAGTTCCAAGGAGGACCGGCAGGCCGTCCTGGAGAACGGCGACCGGATGGGCCCGGTCCTCGACGCCTTCAGCGGCGACGAACGCGGACAACGGGTCGAGGCGAAGGTCACCGAGGTCGAGTTCACCTCGCCGACCGACGCGGACGTGACGTACTCGCTCCTGATGAAGGGCGCCACGGTCCTGCCGGACTCGGCGGGCACGGCCGTCGAACAGGACGGCACCTGGAAGGTCTCCGTCAAGACACTGTGCGGGCTGGTGGGGCTGAGCGGTGCGTCGGCGGTCCCGGGCTGCTGAGACCGTCGCCGCGGCCCTGCTCCTGCTGCTGACCGCGGCCTGCGGCAGCCGCCTCCCGGAGAGCGACTTCGAGGACCGGTCCACGACGCCGCGGGCCACCGGGCGGGAGGGCGCCCCCCTCCGCGTCGGCATCATCACCAGCGCCACCAGCCCCGTCGGCGGCGACGCCTTCACCGGGCCGCGCGACGGGGCGAGGGCCTGGTTCACCGCCCTGAACGCGCGCGGCGGCATCGACGGCCGCGAGGTCGAGGTGCGCGAGTGCGACGACGGCGGCAGCGGCGTCGGCAACAACGAGTGCGTCCACAAGCTCGTCGAGGAGGACCGGGTGGTCGCCCTGGTCGCCACCACCGCCCTCGACTACGCGGGCGCCGCGCGCGTCGCCCACGCGCGCGTGCCCGATGTCGGCGGCCAGCCCATCGGCCCGGCCTACGACACCTACCCGCACCTCTACAGCGTCTACGGCAGCCTCGCGCCCCGGAACGGCACCACCGGCTGGGACGGCAAGCAGTACGGCGGCACCGAGGTCTACCGCTACTTCAAGCGCGAACACGGCGCCCGCACCGCCGCCGTGGTGTCGTACAACCAGGCCGCGTCCGCCGCGTACGCCCGGCTGGTCGTCGACGGACTGAAGGCCGAGGGGTACGAGGTCGTCACGGAACAGCTCGACTTCGCGCTGCCCAACTTCCGCGCGGCCGCCGCCGACATCGAGGCGCGGGGCGCCGACCTGGTCTTCGACGCCATCGACGGTCACGGCAACGCCCGGCTCTGCGCGGCGATGGACGACGTGGGCGTGGAGGTGACGGCCAAGGTCACCAACGTGCAGAACTGGACCTCCACGGTCGCCGAGGACTACGCGGACGCCCCGCGCTGCCGCAACGCCCTGTGGGCGACCGGCTCCAGCCGCAACCACGAGGACACCGGGCACACGGCCGTACGGCGGTTCAGGGACGCCACCGAGGGGCTGAGGACGCACTCGCAGTGGCAGTTGGAGGGCTGGGCGGCCGCCATGTGGTTCACGGACGCGGCGCGCTCGTGCGCCGGCACCGGGGAGGGGGTCACGCGCGCGTGCGTCGACCGGTTCATGAACCGCGACGAGCCCTACACCGCCGACGGACTGCTCCTCCCCGTCCGCTTCGAGCGGCTCACGGAGCCGCCGAGCACCCGCAGGACCTGTCTGTCGGTCGCCCGCTGGCAGGACGCCCGGGGCTGGGTGAGCCAGGGCGACATGGACCAGAACTGCTTCCGGGTACCGCAGTTGCCCTACCGGCCCTGATGCGTCCCGAACCGGAAGGGTTCCCTCAACCGGCTACCGATCGCGCAACCGTTCCATGACGACTTGATGAGGAAGCCCAACCGTCCCCAGCGAACCCGGGTCTAACCGTACGGCGGTGGACCAGCACCGCCAAACGATGTCCGAACAGGAAGAAAAGGGCTCCGGGGGACGCATGCACATCTCTTTCCTGATACACAACGCGTACGGGATCGGGGGAACGATCCGCACGACGTACAACCTGGCGAACACCCTGGCCGAGCAGCACGACGTCGAGATCGTCTCCGTCTTCCGCCACCGCGACGAGCCGGTCTTCCGGCACGACCCGAAGGTCCGGCTCCGCGCCCTCGTCGACATCCGCGGTGACGGCGCCGACCGGGATCACGCCGATCTGCGGCGCCCCGCCAAGGTGTTCCCGCGCGCCGAGGGACGCTACGAGCAGTACAGCGCCCTGACCGACCGGCGGATCGCCGAACACCTCTCCTCGGTCGACGCCGATGTCGTCGTCGGCACCCGGCCGGGCCTCAACGTCCACCTGGCCCGGCAGACCCGACGCGGCCCGGTCCGCGTCGGCCAGGAGCACCTCACCCTGGACAGCCACTCCCCGGCCCTGCGCGCCACCCTGCGCGGCGCCTACCCCCGGCTCGACGGGTTCACCACGACCACCGAGGCCGACGCGCGCGCGTACGGCACCAGGATGCGACTGCCCGGCGTACGGCTGGAGGCCGTGCCCAACCCGGTGCCCGCGCCCGGCGTCGACCCGGCCGACGGCAGCGGCAAGTGGGTCGTCGCCGCCGGGCGGCTCGCCCCCGTCAAGCGCTACGACCTGCTGGTGCGGGCCTTCGCCAGGGTGCGCGAGGAGCGGCCCGACTGGCGGCTGCGGATCTACGGCAGCGGCCGGCAGAAGGACGGACTGCGCGCCCTGATCGACCAGTTGGGCCTCTACAACCACGTCTATCTGATGGGCCCCGCCCATCCCATCGAGCCCGAGTGGGCCAAGGGCTCCATCGCCGCCGTCACCTCCAGCCTGGAGTCCTTCGGCATGACGATCGTCGAGGCCATGCGCTGCGGCCTGCCCGTGGTCTCCACCGACTGCCCGCACGGACCCGGCGAGATCATCGAGGACGGCGTCGACGGCCGCCTGGTGAAGGTCGGCGACATCGAGGCCATCGCCGCCGGCCTCCTCGAACTCATCAACGACGACACCAAGCGGCAGCGGATGGCGCACGCGGCGCTCAAGGACTCCGAGCGCTTCGACCCGGCCCGGATCGCCGAACGCCACGAGGCGCTCTTCACCGGTCTGACGACGGCCCGGAGCGGGACCTCACGGGCGGGCCGGGTACGCGGCTCACTGCACCGCACGCGCGGCGCGCTGCTCGGTCACGCGTACGCCGTTCGGGACGCCGGACGGTCGGCCCTGAGGAAGGGGCGCGCCGCATGACCACCCCGGCCCGCCCCGCCCAGAGGGATGAGCCCTCCACGGACCCCCGCGCCGACTGCGTCGCCGACCTCGCCGGCGGCCTGACCTTCGACATCACCCACGCGGGCACGGCCGGCCCCGCCCATCTGCTCCTGCGCCTCCGGGGCGGCCGGGAGGAGGTGCGCCTGCCCCTCACCCCGGCCGGCGGCGATCGCCTCAGGGCGGCGCTGCCCGGCAGCGTGGACCTGCCCGAGGGCCGCTGGGACGCGTACACGCAGACGGCCGGCGCCGACCCGCGCCGACTCGCCCCCGGCCTCAACGACCTGCGCTCCCTGGTCGACCGGACTCCCCCCGCGACCGCCGAACGGATCGTCGTCCGCCTCCCGTACGCCACCAAGCACGGCAACCTCTCCGTCCGCAGCTGGGAGCGCTCCCCCCACGCCGAGGCGGGCCCGCTCCACATCGGCGACGGCGAACTCACCGTCGAGGCCAGGCTCTACGGCACCGAACCCGCCCCGGACGCGTACGCCGAGGTCGCCGACCGGCAGGGGACGTCACCGCCCGTCCGCGCCGAAGTCGCCCCGGCCCCCGGCGGTTTCCGGTTCACCGTGGCGTACGGCGCCCTGCGGCCCGGCCTCTGGGACCTGTGGCTGCGCCCCGCGGGCGAGGCCGGGCCGCGGGTGCGGATCGCGCGGCTGCTCGACGACATCGTCGACAAGAAGCCCGTCTACGTGTACCCCACGGTCCGCGTCGAGACGGAGCACGGCCCCGTGGAGGCCACCCCGTACTACACGGTCGACAACGATCTGTCGGTCACGGTCACCGCCGTGGGCTGAGCGACGCCGGGGAAGCGGCGGTCGAGGACAGTAGCTGTCCTCGACCCCTGGCAGACTCGCGCCCATGTTGGAGACATCGGCACGTCTGCTGCGGCTGCTCTCGCTCTTGCAGGCCCACCGCGAATGGTCCGGCTCCGAGCTGGCCGACCGCCTCGGGGTCACCCCGCGCACGGTCCGCCGGGACGTGGACCGGTTGCGCGAACTCGGCTACCCGGTCAATGCCAGCCCCGGCACGGGCGGCGGCTACCAGCTCGGCGCCGGCGCCCAGTTGCCGCCGCTGCTGCTCGACGACGACGAGGCGGTCGCCGTCGCCGTCGGGCTGCGGACGGCCGCCGGCCAGGGCGTCGAGGGCATCGGCGAGTCCTCCGTGCGCGCCCTCGCCAAGCTGGAACAGGTGCTGCCGAACCGGCTGCGCCGCCGGGTCGGCGCCCTCAACGCCTTCACCGTGCCGCTGCTGCGCGGCCCCCAGCCCTCCGCCGTCGACCCGGCGGTGCTCACCGAGCTCGCGAACGCCTGCCGGGACGCCGAGCGCCTGCGCTTCGAGTACCGCGACCACGCCGGCGCCACCACCCGCCGTACGGTCGAGCCGCACCGTCTGGTGTGCACCGAGCGCCGCTGGTACCTCGTCGCCTGGGACGTCGAACGCGCCGACTGGCGCACCTTCCGCGTCGACCGCGTCACGCCCAGGCCGCCGCACGGGCCGCGCTTCACTCCCCGCGAGGCCCCGGCCGCCGACCTCGCCGCGTACGTCTCCGAGGGGATCTCCACGCGCGCGTACGCCGCCCACGCCGTCGTCCGGCTGCTCGTCCCCGCCGAGGAGGCCGCCGCTCGGCTCTCGCCCGCCGCGGGCACGCTGGAGCCCTTCGACGACGACAGCTGTCTGCTGCGCACCGGGGCGGCGAACCTCGACGTGATGGCCATCCACGTGATGATGACCGGCATCGCGTTCGAAGTCGTCGAACCGCAGGCGCTGACCGAGACGATCAGGACCCTCCGTGACCGTCTGACGGCCGCTCTTGACCGAAGCGCGGATGCGGCGTCCGCTCCTGGCCCTCGCGGGTCTGGGGCGGCGTGATCGCGGCGAACCTCGGATGGTGCAGGTCGAACGCCGGGGACTCGGAGCGGACCCGGGGCAGCGTCACGAAGTTGTGCCGCGGCGGCGGGCACGAGGTCGCCCACTCCAGGGACCGCCCGAACCCCCACGGGTCGTCTACCTGGACCGGCACGCCGTACCGGGAGGTCCTCCAGACGTTGTAGAGGAACGGCAGCGTCGACAGGCCCAGCAGGAACGCGCCGATCGTCGAGACCGTGTTGAGGGCGGTGAAGCCGTCGGCGGCCAGATAGTCCGCGTACCGCCGCGGCATGCCCTCCGCGCCCAGCCAGTGCTGCACCAGGAACGTGGTGTGGAACCCGACGAAGAGCGTCCAGAACTGGATTTTGCCCAGCCGCTCGTCCAGCATCTTGCCGGTGAACTTCGGCCACCAGAAGAACAGCCCCGCGAACGTCGCGAAGACGACCGTGCCGAACACCACGTAGTGGAAGTGCGCCACCACGAAGTAGGAGTCCGTGACGTGGAAGTCCAGCGGCGGCGAGGCCAGGATCACCCCCGTCAGACCGCCGAACAGGAACGACACCAGGAACCCGGTGGCCCACAGCATCGGCGTCTCGAACGACAGTGAGCCCTTCAGCATCGTCCCCGTCCAGTTGAAGAACTTCACCCCAGTCGGCACGGCGATCAGGAAGCTCATGAACGAGAAGAACGGCAGCAGCACCGCCCCGGTGGCGAACATGTGGTGCGCCCACACCACCACCGACAGCCCCGTGATCGCCATCGTCGCGCCGACCAGGGTGAGATAGCCGAAGATCGGCTTCCGGCTGAAGACCGGGATGATCTCCGTGATGATCCCGAAGAACGGCAGCGCGATGATGTAGACCTCGGGATGCCCGAAGAACCAGAACAGGTGCTGCCACAGCAGCGCGCCGCCGTTGGCCGAGTCGAAGACCTGCGCGCCGAACCGCCGGTCGGCCTCCAGACACAGCAGCGCCGCCGCCAGCACCGGGAACGCCATCAGGATCAGGATCGACGTGAACAGCGTGTTCCAGGTGAAGATCGGCATCCGGAACATCGTCATGCCGGGGGCGCGCATCCCGATGATCGTGGTCAGGAAGTTCACCGCGCCGAGGATCGTGCCGAACCCGGACAGCGCCAGGCCCATGATCCACATGTCGGGCCCGACGCCCGGTGACCGCTCCAGGCTGTTCAGCGGCGCGTAGGCGAACCAGCCGAAGGCGGCGGGCCCCGACGGCACCAGCAGTGACGCCATGACGATCAGCCCGCCGAAGAGGAACAGCCAGTACGACAGCATGTTCAGCCGGGGGAAGGCGACATCGGGCGCGCCGATCTGCAGCGGCATGATCTCGTTGGCGAAGCCCGCGAAGGTCGGGGTCGCGAAGAGCAGCAGCATGATCGTGCCGTGCAGCGTGAACAACTGGTTGAACTGGTTGTTGTCCACGATCTGCAGGCCCGGCCGGGCCAGTTCGGCCCGCATCACCAGGGCCATCAGACCGGCCGCCAGGAAGAACAGGAACGACGTGACCAGGTAGAGGTGGCCGATCTTCTTGTGGTCCGTGGTGGTCAGCCAGTCGACCACCAGCCGGCCAGGCCGCCCGCCCCTCCGTACGGGTCGTGCCGACGCCGGTACGGTCTCGGTCCCCATCGCTCGCCCCTTCGCTGCCGCGTCCCGGGCCCGTGATGCACGCCATGATGCTCCCGCCCCGGCCGCGCCGACAGGGGGCGTACGGGGGAAGTGTGCGGGAACCGTGTATTTCCCATGAGGTCCCCGCTTCCCGGAGCCGTCCGGGAATCGGTGGGAAAAGGCCGGACATGCTCCGGACGCACGGCCCCGGACGTGCTTTCCGTCGGGCTATTCGAGATGGTGCCGAAGCACTTCTCCATTGCGTCCGCCAGCGCGGACAAGGCAGACGGAACCGCTCGTACGTGTGACGAGGTTGGGCCGAAACGCGTGTCGTGGTTCTGTGACAGAAGCGTGACTGCGGGAGGACAGCACGCCCTTCGGCCGCCTAACGTGACGGGCATGGCACCGATTCCGCACTCTCCCGAAGAGCCCCGGGACAACCCCGACGCCTACGTCGGACTGGAGGCGCCGAGCGCCGAGCGACGCGCCCTGGAGCACGGCTGGTCCACCGTCAGAAAGCTGCCGCCGGGCGCGATCATCACCATGGAGTACCGCTTCGGCCGGCTCAATCTGGAGGTCGAGGACGGCCGGGTGAAGCGCGCCTGGAAGGGCTGACCGCGGGCGCCGCCGGGGACAGGACGGGCGAAGGCCCGGCTCGTCACGAGCCGGGCCTTCGCGGTGCGGGGCGTCCGGTGTGCGTACCTGCCCCGCTGTCTCGTGTCAGCCGCCGGCGACCGGCCGGGCCGTGGAGGTCCCCCGTGTCATGCGGTCGGCGTGGGGCGGCCGACGGTGGCCGAGCGGGGTGACCGGCGTCCGCTCCGACCTGCCCAGATGCGATGTGGAGGGCAGGTGCAGCGGCACGATCGGGGCATGGGCGGCGCGGGCCGCCATCCCGGTGTCGCGGACGCTCGCCGGCTCCTCGCCGGGTGTGCGCAGCGTGCTCGTCCCCACGGGCGCCGGGGTCGGCGCCGGGGCCGTCGTACGGCGGTCGCGCCAGGTGTCCCGCAGCGAGAAGATCCACGCCTCGGCGCGGGCGATCAGCGGCTCGAACCAGGGCAGCGCCAGCAGGATCAGCAGACCCGCGGCCCAGCCGAGCAGCACGTCGCTGAGCCAGTGCGTACCGAGGTAGACGGTGGTGAGGCCGACGCCGAGCGAGGTCACGGCGGACAGCGCGGACAGCCAGCGTCGGGCGCGCGGGGTCGACGCCAGATACGCCAGGATGCCCCAGGTCACCACGGCGTTCGCGGTGTGGCCCGAAGGAAATATGTCGCCGCCCAGCCACATCTCGTTGGAGCCGATCTCGGTCGCGTAGTGCGGGCCGAGGCGGCCCATGCCGAGCTTGGCGGCGCCGACCGTGATGTTCAGCAGCAGCAGGGAGACGCCGAGGGCGAGCAGCGGGCGCAGGGTGTGCTGCCGCCAGGAGCGCCAGCCCAGCCAGGCCGCGACCATCACGGCGGTGGGGCCGCGCTGGCCCAGGACGACGTAGTAGTCGAGGAAGGCGTGGATCTCCGGCCACTGCTGGTACGGCCGGAAGAACATGATCTGCCAGTCGAGCCGCACGAGCCACGAGGTGATGATCACGGCCCACACGATCGCCACGTAGAAGGCGAGGGTCGAGGAGAACAGCACCACGCGGTGCCGTGTCATCACCGGCACGTCGATGTGGGCCGGTCGTTCAGGCTCACGGTCCAGCCTGGAGAAGACCCGGTCCAGACGGGTCGGCTTTAGTTCGGTACGCACTCAATCGACGTTACAGCGAGTGAGCTCCGACGCGGCGTGAATCACCGGCTTTGTGATGACGCCGTGATGTGGCATTCCTCTCAGATTGATGTTTATTTCTGCTGAATGTTGAATGGATGGGCTGCTCAGCCTTCAATTCCATGGCCGAATGCTGGGCGGTCGTTTTGCGGCGCTTTTGAATTCGTTCACCGTGTGCTCGCGTCGATTTATCCGGCCGCTCTCCGCCGCCCGCGGGCCGGTCAGGGCGGACCGGAGCCATTCAGCCAGAACGCCCCGTAGACCGCCGACGCTGCCGCGACACCGCCGAGCAACGCCGCCGACCTGGGGGTCCGCGCCCGGGCCAGGGCGAGGGCGAGCGGGAGGAGCAGCGGGAAGGCGGGCATCAGCAGGCGCGGTTTCGAGCCGAAGTAGCTCGACGCGCACAGGGCCAGCGCGGTCACGACCCCCGTGTAGACCAGCAGGGGGAGCGGCTGCCCCTGCCGGACGCAGATCACGTACAGCCATACGACCGCCGCCACTCCGGCGATCAGCGCGGCACCCGCCAGGGCCGCCGGGAACGACGTGAACTTGTCGGCGACGAACCGGGCGAAGGCGTAGCCCCCGTCGAAGCCATTGCGCCAGCCCGCCTGGACGTCGAGGTAGCCGAGCGGCCCCTTGCCGGTGCGCCGCCCGACCCACAGCACGTAACCGGCGGCCCCCAGGGGAGCCAGAAACATCCCGAGGGCGCGCGGCCACCACCGAGAGCCCCCCGACACCTCCGCGCCCCGGTTCCGCACGAACGAGACGATCGCCGCCGCCCACACCGCCGCGACCACCGCCAGCCCCACCGGACGGGTGAGGCCCGCGAGGGCGGCCAGGGCGCCCGCCGTCACCCAGCGGCCGGTCAGGACGGCGTGGAGCGACCAGGCGGCCAGCGCGGTGAACAGCGCCTCCGTGTACGCCATCGACTGCACGATCCCCACCGGCAGCACCGCCCAGAGCAGCACCGCGCACACCCCTGCCCGACGCCCGTACACATGGTCGGCCACGGCGAAGATCCCCCAGGCCGCCCCGAGGGAGGCCAGGGTGCCGACGGCCAGACCGGCGTGTGCGTACGACAGCGGCGTCACCGCCGACACCGCCCGCTCCAGCCACGGCAGCAGCGGGAAGAAGGCCAGGTTCGAGTGGACGTCGCCGTTCGGCAGACGCACCTCGTAGCCGTAACCGAGTTCGGCCACCCTCGTGTACCAGAGCGCGTCCCAGCGGGCCGACAGCAGCGTCAGGGCGCTCTTGTCGCGCGCCGCGCTCCACAGGGCGAGCACCACGACACCCAGGGCACGCACGGCGGCGTACCCGAGGAGGGCGGGGGCGGCCCGCCGGAGGAGGGGCGGCGCCGGGCGCGTACAAAGATCGGTCACGCGCTCGATTATCGGCGCAGCCCGGAACCGCCCGGGAGGTTCACCCCGTGATGGTGGGTGGGGGAGCGCGACCGACGGCCACGGACGGGTGGGGGAGGAACCGTGGAGAAGCCGTGGACGGCCGCCGGGGGTGTCGCACACCACACACCGCCAGAGCCCTGCATGAGACACCCACCACGTCTCACCGGCCGGAACTCGCGTACCCTGACGGCTCACTCGCCTTTCGTTGCGCGGGTCCGGGACGCCGCTCCTCCCGGGCCGCAGGCCGCCGGGGAGACCCCGCCCCGCGGTCCCGCCGAACGCGAGAGCATCTGGGAGGTACGTACATGTCCGGGACGCCCACGGCCGCCGCGCGATGCCGTCGGGAGACCGGGGCCGGTGCAAACCGATGGGTCGTCCTCGTCGTCCTCTGCGTCAGCCTGCTGCTCGTCGCCGTGGACGCCACCGTCCTGCACGTGGCGGTGCCCGCCGTCACCGAGGACATCAAGCCCGGCGCCATAGAACTGCTCTGGATCGTCGACGTCTACCCGCTCGTCTGCGCCTCGCTGCTGATCCTCTTCGGCACCCTCGGCGACCGTGTCGGCCGCAGACGCGTCCTGCTCCTCGGCTACGCCCTGTTCGGCGTCGCCTCCGGCCTCGCCGCCTTCGCCGAGAACCCGCAGGTCCTGATCGCGGCCCGGGCGCTGCTCGGCGTCGGCGGCGCGATGATCATGCCGGCGACGCTGTCGATCCTGCGCCAGGTGTTCCCCGACCGGCGCGAACGCGCCCTCGCCATCGGCGTCTGGAGCGCCGTCGCCGCGGTCGGCGCGGCCGTCGGGCCGCTGCTCGGCGGCTTCCTGCTGGAGCACTTCTGGTGGGGCTCCGTCTTCCTCGTCAACATCCCCCTGATGCTCGTCAGCCTGCCCGTCGGACGTCTGCTGCTGCCGGAGTCCACCGGCGACCGCGACGGGCCGTGGGACGTCGTGGGCGCGCTGCTGGCCGCCGTCGGACTGTTCGGCGTCGTCCTCGGCGTGAAGCGGCTCGGCGGCGGCCACCCGCCGTTCGACCCGGGCACCGCGGTGGCGCTGCTCGGGGGCGGCGTCCTGCTGGCCGCGTTCGTGCGCCGGCAGCGGCGCCGGAGGCATCCGCTGGTCGACCTGCGGATGTTCGCCCGGCCCGCGTTCAGCACCTCCGTCGGCTGCATCGTCCTCGCCATGCTCGCGCTGGTGGGCCTCGAACTGATCGCCGCGCAGTATCTCCAACTGGTCCTCGGGCTGTCCCCGCTGGAGACCGGGCTGCGGCTGCTGCCGCTGACCATCGCGGCGATGGCGGCCGGGCTCTTCGGCTCCCATCTGCTGCACCGCTTCGGACCGCGCCGCATGGTGTCCCTGGGCTTCTTCCTCACCGCGTTCGCCGTCGTGCTGCTCACGGCGATGGGCCGGCACGACAACGCGGCGCTGCTGCTCACCGGGTTCGTGCTGCTGGGCTTCGGCCTGGAGACCACCCTCTTCGGGGCGTACGAGTCGATGCTCAGCGAGGCGCCCGCGTCGTCGGCGGGCGGGGCCGCGGCCATCGGCGAGACCTCCTACCAGCTGGGCGCGGGCATCGGGATCGCCCTCCTCGGCAGCGTGATGAACGCGGCGTACGCGCCCGGCCTGTCGTCGGTGCCGGGGGTGCCCTCGTCGGCGTCCGCGGCGGCGGGGCACTCGCTCGGGGAGGCGTACGAGGTCGCCGAGCGGCTGGGCGGGCCCTCCGGGCAGGCGCTGCGGCACGCGGCCCGGGACTCCTTCGTGCACGGTCTGCATGTCACGTTGCTGGTGAGCGCGGGCCTGCTGGTGCTGGGCGCGGTCATGGCGCTGCGGCTGCCGCGGGCGATGGAGTGCGGGGCGGACGTCCCGGCGCCGAGGGAGGCCGCGGCGGCACCCGTGCGGGCGGAGTCCGTGCGCTGACCCGTCGGCCCCTGCCCCCGGGCGGGAGCGGGTGGGTACTCTGCCTAGCATCGCTAGTTTTGGTGAACCGGAGGGTGCCCCATGAGGTTCGATCCCGCTGATCCGCTCGGCCTCGACGATCTGCTCGAGCCCGAGGACCTCGCCGTACGGGACACCGTGCGCGGCTGGGCCGCGGACCGGGTGCTGCCGTATGTCGCCGAGTGGTACGAGCGGGGCGAGCTGCCGGAGATCCGCGAGCTGGCCCGGGAACTGGGGGCGATCGGGGCGCTGGGCATGTCGCTCGACGGGTACGGATGCGCGGGCGCCAGTGCCGTGCAGTACGGGCTCGCCTGTCTGGAGCTGGAGGCGGCGGACTCCGGGATCCGGTCGCTGGTGTCCGTGCAGGGCTCCCTCGCCATGTACGCCATCCACCGCTTCGGCAGCGAGGAGCAGAAGGAGACCTGGCTGCCGCGGATGGCGGCCGGCGAGGTCATCGGCTGCTTCGGGCTGACCGAGCCCGACCACGGGTCCGACCCGGCCTCGATGCGCACGTACGCCAAGCGCGACGGCACCGACTGGGTCCTCAACGGGCGCAAGATGTGGATCACCAACGGGTCCGTCGCCGGGGTCGCCGTCGTGTGGGCGCAGACCGACGAGGGCATCCGGGGGTTCGCCGTACCGACGGACGCCACCGGGTTCTCGGCGCCGGAGATCAAGCACAAGTGGTCTCTGCGGGCCTCCGTCACCAGTGAACTCGTTCTCGACGACGTGCGGTTGCCGGCGGACGCCGTGCTGCCGGAGGTCAAGGGCCTGAAGGGCCCGCTCAGTTGTCTGTCGCACGCCCGGTACGGGATCGTGTGGGGCTCGATGGGGGCGGCGCGGTCCAGTTTCGAGGCCGCGCTCGACTACGCCAGGACTCGGGAGCAGTTCGGGAGGCCGATCGGCGGCTTCCAGCTCACCCAGGCCAAACTCGCCGACATGGCGGTCGAGTTGCACAAGGGGATCCTGCTCGCCCACCATCTCGGGCGGCGGATGGACGCGGGACGGCTCCGTCCCGAGCAGATCAGCTTCGGCAAGCTGAACAACGTGCGAGAGGCGATCGAGATCTGCCGTACCGCCCGCACGATCCTCGGCGCGAACGGGATCTCACTGGAGTACCCGGTGATGCGGCACGCGACCAACCTGGAGTCGGTGCTCACCTACGAGGGCACCGTCGAGATGCACCAGCTCGTGCTGGGCAAGGCGCTCACCGGACTCGACGCCTTCCGGTGACCGGGGGAACCGGAAGGCAGGGCGGTGAGCCGCCCTGCCTCAGCTCTGGTTGAAGAAGCCGTCGGCCGGACGGCCGGCGGCCTCGCCGCTGACGATCTCCGTGTCGGCGGGGGTCAGCAGGAACACGCGGTTGGAGACCCGCTCGATCGAGCCGCGCAGACCGAAGATCAGTCCGGCCGCGAAGTCGACGACACGCTTGGCGTCGGCGGGCTCCATGTTCGTGAGGTTCATGATGACCGGGACGCCGTCCCGGAAGAGCTCGCCGATGTGCCGTGCGTCGCGGAAGCTGTCCGGGGTGACCGTGCCGATCCGGCGGCCCTGCTCGTGGGCGGACTCGGACGCGACCTTCACGCGAGGGTCGGTGACCCATGCCTCGCCGGACCCGGACTCCCGCTCATCGGCGTAGTCGTCGTCGTAGTAACGCTCGTCATCGTTGTCGTCGACGAGGCCAAGCCAGGCACTCGCCTTGCGCACCGATCCCATGGACGCCTCCTCTCACAGCGGTCTTTTTCTCTTTCCGCATCCCTATCGTCGTCCATGATGCGGATGTCTCGCCAAGTGGATAGACGCCGCACGGGGGTTTCGTGACGGTACTGGTGCAGAACGAATTCGTCGAGAGTCCATGTGCCCCAAGGGCTGCGCCGTACACGTCTGCTGACTGAGAGTGAAATAATATTGTTCGCGGCGTTTGGGTGAGTGTCGGGCGTCCGGGTGAACGTTCCGGCGGCTACGATGCGGCGCAGTTCAGGCACGCGCGCGTGGCCGTTCGGGGCGCGCGACAGACACGGGGGATGTCGTGTTCGGAATCGTGAGGCCCTGCGGTCATCGGCTCGGCGAAGGGCTGAAGACCCAGTGGATGGCACATCTGTGCGGGCTCTGCCTCGCGCTGCGCGGGGACCACGGGCAGTTCGCCCGGGTCGTGACGAACTACGACGGCCTGCTGGTCTCCGTTCTGACGGAGGCTCAGGCCGAGCGGACCACCGACTGGCGGCGCACGGCGGGGCCCTGTCCGCTGCGCGGGATGCGCACCGCGTCCGTTGCGCGGGGCGAGGGCGCGCGGCTCGCCGCCGCCGTCTCGCTGGTCCTCGCCTCGGCCAAGGTGCGCGACCACGTGGCCGACGGTGACGGACTGCTGGCGCGCAAGCCGGTCGCGTCGGCCGCGCGCCGGGTCGCGACGAGCTGGGGGCGCGCCGGTGCCCGCACCGGATCCGACATCGGCTTCGACACGGCGGTGCTGGTGGACGCCGTCGACCGGCAGCTCGGCATCGAGGCCCTCGCGGGGCCGGGCACACCGCTGTTGACGGTCACCGAACCGACCGAGACGGCGACCGCGGCGGCCTTCGCGCACACCGCCGTGCTCGCCGGACGCCCGGGCAACGTCGAGCCCCTCGCCGAGGCCGGCCGGCTCTTCGGGCGGCTCGCCCACCTGCTGGACGCGGTGGAGGACCGGGCCGCCGACTCCGCCTCGGGCGCGTGGAACCCGCTGACCGCGACCGGGACCTCGCCGGCCGAGGCGCGACGGCTCGCCGAGGACGCCCTGCACGGCATCCGGCTCGCCCTGCGCGAGGTCGACTTCGTCGACGGCAAGCTGGCCCACATGCTGCTCGTGCACGAACTCGGGCGGTCTGTGGACCGGGCGTTCGGGACGGTGCCGGTGTGCGCGTCGCACCAGCACGGCGGGCCTCCGCAGCATGGCAACCCGTACGGGGGTGGCGCCGGGAACCCGTACGGCGGGGCGGGCGGGAACAACCCCTACGGCGGGCCGGGCGGAACCCCGTACGGGGGCGGCGGCGCGTACGGCGGCAGCGGTGGCGGGCCCGGCGGCTTCGGCGGAGTGCCGCAGCCGCAGCCGCCCAGGCGGCGGGGCTTCTGGGCCGGTTGCGGGATGTTCTGGTTGCTGTGCTGCACCTGCCAGTTGTGCTGTGCGAAGGAGTACGAGGGGCCGTGGTCCCGGAAGAAGCGCGAGGGCTGCTGCCGGGACTGCGACTGCTGCGATGCGTGCGACTGCTGCGACTGCTGACGCGGGCGGGGCCGGGGGTACGGCGCCGACCGCGCGCCGTCGTCGCTGGTGAGCGCCGTGAGGGGTGCGCGTGTGAAGGCGACGGTGCGGTGAGGGAGAGAACGCGAGTGGCGCCCGACCCAGGCCCTGTCGTTACATTCCCGCCGTCGCCCGAAGGGGGGTAGGTGGGAATGTGACGACAGGGCCTAGAGGCAATGCCGGTGACTTAGATGGTGTGTGGTCTGGAGATCGTGGGGACTGCCATGGCTGGTGGCGGCAGGTTGCGGTGTTCGGCTCGTTTGAGGGGCCAGTTGGACATCTTGCGTTTGATGACGCGGGGACTGGTCCGT
>NZ_JBVIBK010000039.1:7963-62827 GCF_055573455.1 Streptomyces sp. NPDC030183 | reverse complement strand
CCCTGACCCGAGTACGTCCAGTACACGGGTCAGGGCCCGGCACGCCGAGAGCACGCACCTGACGCCGCGGGGCCGCCCTCCGGGCGACGGCGGGATTTTGACGACAGGGCCTAGCGGGGACAGGGCGACGCGGGCGAGGGCACCGAGCAGTTCGGCCTCACGGACCTTGGCAGGACGGCCCGTGGGGGAGGCGACGGGCGGATCAGATGGGCGGGGAACAGCGGCGCAGGCCAAGAAGTGGTCGGCCGCTTCCTCGGCAGGCGCTACATTGACCCTTCCGTGGAGCGACTAGTGGAAAACAGGGGGAGGACATGCCGGATTTGGTGCCGGGGGATCCCCGGACACTCGGCCCGTTCCAGCTGACCGCCAGACTCGGAGAGGGCGGCATGGGGCAGGTCTTCCTCGGCCGGTCGCCGGGAGGACGACGTGTCGCCGTGAAGACCGTACGGGCCGAGATCGCGGGGGATCCCCAATTCCGGCAACGCTTCCGGCGCGAGGTCGAGGCCGCGAAGCGGGTCGGCGGCTTCTGGACGGCGTCGGTCGTGGACGCGGACCCGGACGCGGACGTGCCGTGGGTGGCCAGCGACTACGTCGACGCGCCCGACTTGGCTAACTGGTCAGCCGCGACGGCCCGCTCGCGGAACCGGACGTGCTGCAGCTCGCCGTCGGACTGGCCGAGGCGCTCCAGTCGATCCACCGGGTCGGGCTCGTCCACCGCGATCTGAAACCCTCCAACGTCCTCGTCACGGACGACGGCCCTCGCGTCATCGACTTCGGTATAGCCAAGGCCCTGGAAGGCGGACCGCCCCTCACCTCCACGGGCCTCGTGATCGGTACGCCCGGCTTCATGTCCCCTGAGCAGGCAGGCGGTGACCGGGTCGACGAGTTGAGCGACATCTTCTCCCTTGGCTCGATCCTCGTGTACGCGGCGACCGGAGTGGCTCCCTTCGGGGAGGGATCGGTGCCGGCGCTCCTCTACCGGGTCGTGCACGACGAGCCCCGGCTGGACGCGGTGCCCGCTGGGCTGCTGCGGGACGTGGTGGGGGAGCGCCTGGCCAAGAGCCCGGAGGGCCGGCCCACCGCAGGGGAGTTGCTGGACTGGCTGAGCGAGGGGGAGTACCCCCCTGCCCCGACGAGAAGGTTGACGGCCGTACGGAACACGACCGCGGCGACGACGGCACGGGGCCCGATGCCCGGGACGGCGACGCGAGTGGTGCCCGAGCCGGGGAACCCGATCGCCGCGCCGGTACGAGTGAAGTACTCCACGTACTTCCGCAAGCGCGGCTTTGGCCGTGCCACCATCGGCGTGCTTACCGTCGTCGCCTTCTTGTTCGTGCCGCGGCTGGCGGGCGGCTGGAGCTACGCGCTGCTGGTGCCCTTGCTGCTCTTCGGGCTGGTGTCCCTGTGGTGGGGTCTCAACATGCTGCGGCGCCCGACCCAGGGGTCGGTCGAGGTGGGAGCGGACGGTCTGACGTTTCGGAACGGGGGTCTGCGGGGCGTCGACGTCTGGCGCGGCCGCTGGGACACCGTCGCCTGCGTCACCCTGACGCCCGTCTCCTTCCGGGGAGCGGGGAAGTACTTCGCCGTTCGTGTCGTGGCCACGCCGCCACCGGGTGCGCAGTGGCAGGTGCCCCCGGTCTTCACGGTCCGGCTGCCGGATGCCGAGCTGAACGCCCTGCGGACGGCGCACAGCGCACTGAACGGCACCGGAAGGGCCGTCGCCGCGACCTTGACCATGACCTATTCGGAGCTCGAAACCGCCCGCCGTGAGATCGGCCGGCTCCACGAGGCCCTGCTCGCCCATGCCCCGGCCCGTTATCGCCCCGATGCCGATCTGGTGACGGTGCTGGGTCGCTGAGTGCCGGGGCCCGGACGGCTCACCAGGCGTGGACCTCTACTCGGGGCCTCCAAAGACCGAGCCAGCAGCACGAGGTGTGAAGAACGGCCCTCGTGCGGTCTCATGAATGAACCAGGATCAGCAGGACCGGCGGCGGACGGGGTCACGGATCAAGCTGAGGGCACAGGCCCAGCTCGCGCAGGATGACCTCCAGTGTTCCGGCGTACGCAGCCACGGCATCAGCCGCCTCCCCCGCTCCGCGGAACCGGGTGAAAGAGCACGGGATCGACGCAAGGACCGCCAGGGGACGACAACGGAGCAGTCCGCCCGGTCAAGGCGTTGAAGAACGTGTACGCCGGTTGATCACCGGAACCAGCGTCCCGGCCCGGGCGAGCTCCCTCAGCGACACCAGGACCGGACCTCCGTGCTCGATGCGGGGTCGGCCAGCGGACGCAGCCGCTGACGGACGAACGGGGCCCGCTGTGGACCAGTTCGGGGTTGCTGCTGAGTGGCCGTGGGTTCGAGTCCCACCCGCCCCACCAGTGCAGGTCTTCGACCTGCAGAAACGTCCCCTCCGGGACGCCGAAACCCCAACTTGGGCTCAACGGATTGCATGCGCCGCCCATGAGTTCAGAGTTCCTGCGTCGGCGATAGTTCGACACTGCGCTGACCTGCGTGAATGCGTCGGACCATGGTGTGGTTGAGTCGCGCGACGGCCTCCGTGGGGGAGCCGGAGGCGAAATTGAGGACGCTGTGAGGACGCAGGTATGACGAAGGGTGGCTGCGCGGCCGCCTCGGCCGACTCCACCAGGCTGTGGCCGGTCGGAGTGAGGAGCCCTCTGGTGGACCTTGGGCATGCCCGCGGCGCTCACCCAGACCTGCGAAAGCGATGGTTGCTGGTCGTGATGTTCCGAGCGAACACACGGCTCCCGTCTGCCTCTACCGGTCGTGGAGCACCTTCGGTCGGGTTACGGGGACGACGGTGAGGAGATCGTCCAGGCCCTTGAAGTCGTCAGGGTTGGTGGTGAACAGAGGGAGATCTTCGGCGATGGCGATCGAGGCGATCATCAGGTCGGCGATGCGTCGGCGAGGTTGGCGGCCGGTGCTGACGACGGCGGCGCAGACGCGACCGTAGATGCGGGCGGCTTCGGAGTCGAAGGGGATGGGGTCGAACTCGTTCTCGGCGCGCTGGAGGATGTCGGTGCGTCGAGCGCGTTCGGCGTGTTCGTCGTAGTCGTCCTGTTCGGCGTTGCTGCGCACCTGGTGGGGTCCGGCGGAGAGCTCGGCGAGGGTGATGGCGCTGATGGCCATCTCGGCGGGCAGCTCCTCTGGGTTGATCCACTTGCGCAGGATCATGATGTTGGTGTCGAGAAGACCCTGCTGGTGCTCACCGGGCATAGGGATCGTCCATGCCCTGCTCAGCGGTGGCGTCCTGGTCGGCGCGGAAAGCGGCCAGGGGGATGTCGGGGGCGCTGCGGGACATGGCGGCGAACTCGCCGCGGGGGACGAAGCGTCGTCGGCGGCGCAGGGGGATGAGCTCGCCGATGCGGTGGCCGTCGCGGGTGACGGTGAAGGACTGGCCGCTCTGGACCGCGTCCATGATCTCTTTGGACTTGGTGCGCAGGTCGCGCTGGGTGATCTCGGGTTGGGCGGTCATACGTCCAGGGTAGCCATCGCGTGCTATCAGGTGCTACTCCGTAGCACACCGGGTGTCCCATCGAGGTCGGCGGATCTCGCGCCCGCATTCCGGGTGGGGGTAGAAGCGGCCGACGGCCTCGGCGTGCAGGGCTATTCGGTATCTGACCACCGAGCGAGCTGTCCGATCGGCGGACATCTGGGCGCGGGGCCGCAGGTGACGGCAGAAGGGGAGAGGGGGACTGACCGGAGCCCCACCGCGCGGGCAACGCCTACGGCCTGCGGATGACGGCGGCCGTCAAGGGCACCGTCGTCGGCGAGGACATATGGAGCAACATGGCCCTCAGCTACGCCCAGATGATCGCCTACGCATCGCGGGGCACCGCGGTCAACGCGTGCTGTTCGCCGGGGACCTGCTCTTCCACCGCGTCACCCCGCTGGTGTTCATGGGCTCCCTGGACGGCGCCCTGCGCTCCCTGGACTGGATCGCCTCCTTCGCACCCGAACACGTGGTACCGGGCCACGGCCCCGTCATCGACACACACACCCTGCCGGCGGTGCTCGACCAGCACCGCGCGTACTACCGACTCGTACACACCACCGCCCAGGCCGGCCTGCGCGACGGCCTCACACCCCTGCAAGCGGCGCGCACCTGCTGCCTCGGCCCATTCGCCGACCTGCCCGGCGCGGAACGCATCGTCCTCAACCTGCACCGCGCCTACGCCGACACCACGGGCCACCCCTTCGACCTGCCCCAGGCATTCACCGACGCGATCACCTACAACTCGGGCCCCTGCACACCCAGGTCTGAACGGCATCGGCCTACCTCACGAAGCGCGCGTTGCCCCATCACCGCCTGAAAAGGCTGCACGTGAACAAAGTCCGCGACACCGCCGCCGAAGCGGTCGCCGACATCCCCGACGGTGCCTCACAGGCCGTGAGGCCGGGTCTGCCCCTGCCCTTCGACAGGGACGCTGAGGCTCCGCCTCGATCGTCGAGGCGGAGCCTCAGCGCATGGGAAGGGCAATCCGCTGCGGACGGGATCGAAACCCACCTCCGAGCTGGAGCGCTCCTCGTCAACGTCCTCATCGGCGTCGTCATCAGTTCCCTCGACGAAGCCCGTGAAATGGAACGCGAACAAGACGAGCACACCGGGACACAGCACGCCCCCGAACAGGAGCTGCGCGAGCGCATCGCCGCGGCCCGGCGCGCTCTGGACGAACTGGAGGAAGGCCTGGTCGGTCTCCCCACATCCCGCCGCCCGCCAGTCGTCGGTGATGGCATGGAACATCTCCGACAAAGCGGCGACGTGGTGCCGGTCGAGGCCGAGCGTCCGCTGCGGGGGCGAAGGCGGTGGCGGATGTGGCCTTCGTACCTGCGACGGGTGCCCTTGCTGACCTTCTTGCCAACAGCCACCGGGATTCACCTTTGCCGACCCCGACGGCTGCCAAGTCACTCTCCAGGACCACGCCTGACAAGCCGCCACCTCTTCTACGACCTGCGCAGCCGACCTCACTGGCCCGGCCTGGACGAACAGATCTTGCAGGCGGTCGTCGACGACTGCACCCGCCCGGTCGGCCGCCGCATGATGACCGCTGACCTGCGCATCCTGCACCCGTGCGATACCGAGCACGCCCAAGCGGTGCGGCGGCAGACCCGCGCGATGCGCGAGCTCAACGCGAAGGCGTTCCCGGAGTCGGAGGCAGGCGAGGACGCACCTCGGCCTGCCCAGCGGCACTGCCATCGTTCTCCGCCGCGGTCAGCGTCGCAAAGACCACGACATTTCCCTGGTAGCCGGTTTCTTCGACGTATGGACCCCCACAGGTGATGACGCGCAGTTCGGGCCGGTGGGAACTGCCGTAGACCTCCTCATCCGGAAACGCCTTCTTGTCGTAGAGCTCCACAGCGTCGACCGTGAAGACGGCTGTCCGCCGGTCAGACCTGATGATCTCGATGGTGTCGCCCTTGGCTAGTTCTCCGAGGCGGTGGAAGACTCCGGGGCCTTGCGGCGTGTCCACGTGTCCCGTAGTGACGGCTGTGCCGACTGAGCCAGGAGGTGTACCGGCGCCATACCACCCGGCAAAGCCGGGCATATTGGCCGATGGTGGGCGCAGTGCTCCTGTGTCGTCGAGGCTCAGTTCCGTCATTGGGGCATTCACGCCGATGGCGGGAATGCGCAGCCGGACTGGAGTCGATGGGGGCAGGGGCGGCACAGAGGGATACCGGGTCGAGGCAGTGACCGAGGCGGTGAGGACGCGGATGGCTTCGACCGGTCGCAGCGCGATACGGACGGCGAAGTAGGCGACGGCGGCGATCAGTACGAGGCTGACGAGCGGCCCGCAGCAGCAGGCGGTCAGTGGCCTCGGTGATGGTCCCGGCGATGTCCTCGGCTGCGTGCGGGAGCACCACCACATAGACCCGCAGCTGGGCGTCGGCGGCGACACCCAGAGCGGCGACCCTGCCGCTGCTCAGATCATCGGCCCTGACATCGTCGTACATGACCTGGTAGGTTCCGCCGTCCTTGCCGAACCGGTCCCCGGGCACGGAGCCGGGGCACGCCGGCAGGCGCACGGGACGGGTCGTATAGCCCCAGTTCGCCCTTCGTCCGGTGGGGCGGGCAACTCGGCCTTCGGTGGGGCGGGCAGCACGTGGCGGGTGCCGGGATCGAACTCCTCCATGCCTCCGCCGTAGGCGACGGCGGCGCGTCGGCCGGTCGCGACGATCTCGTACGGCACGGTGCTTCGGCGAGCGGGAACCGCACCCTTCTCCAGCTGATCGACGAGAGCCAGGAACTGTTTCTGCGTCTGTCCTTGGGCGGTTCCTGTGCTCGCGCGGTAGACGTCGTGGTGTACCCACCAGCCGATGCCGGCCAGGATGACGGCGGCGGCCGAGGTGGCGGCCATGGCCGTGCGGGCTCGTACGGATGGCCCGCCGGAAAGTCTGCTTCCGGCGGGCCATCCGTATATGAGCGTGTTTCGGAGAAGGTGCGGATTCAGGGTGTTGGGCCCGGGGTTGAATCCGCTGCTCTTGAGTTCAACTCCGGGTCCGAGCGTTGCGTTGGGATCGCTCTGACCTGAGCAGACGTATCAGCCACTGGCTGAGGGATGGCGTCGTGGGTGGGCTGCTGTGCAAGCGTCTGAACGTCGAATTCTGGACGCTGGCTGGACGCGAGGATTCGAAGGTGGTGCCCGGTGACCCTGGGTGTCGGGAGACGGCCCAGGCCGCCGCGGACTGACCTCAGGCGGCCGGGTCGGTCGGAAGCTCGGTGTTCGTCGGTGCGGTGCGCTCTACTGCCTGAGGTCGATCATGCGGACCGGCTGCCCTGTCGTGCGGGCGATGGTTTCGAAGTCGCGGTCGTAGTGGAGGAGGGTGAGTTCCGCTTCTTCCGCGGCTGAGGCCACCAGGAGGTCGACGGGGCCCGCGCTGCGGTGTTCTCCCTTGGCGGTCAGTTGTTCCTGGACTATGCGGGCGCGGCGGTAGACGCCGTCTGGCATGGGGCACCAGGCGTAGGCGGCGTCGAGTGCAGCCTTCAAACGGGTGCGGTCCGTGGCGGAACGTGCCGAGTAGAGGACTTCCAGTTCGGTGAGGTCGCAGATCGCGACGAGGCCGGCGGCGATCCTGTCGTCCCATTCGACGGTGTTCTGGCGGAGCAGGACGCGGGCGAGAGCGGAGGTGTCGATGAGGTAGTCGGCGACGGTCACGCGTCCGCTCCGCCGCGGTCATCGCGGGCCGCGTCCGTGCTCGTGGGGCGGTATGCGCGCTTGTCCAGCAGCAGGTCGATGTCCAGAGCGCCCTCGGCCACCAGTTCGCGGGCCTCGTCGAGTGCCCGGAGGCGCCGGTAGCGGGCCGTGACTTCCCGCAGCGCGGTGTTGATGGTGTCGCGTTTGGTAGAGGTGCCGAGCTCCCTGGCGGCTGCTTCCAGTGCATCGTCGTCGAGATCGATGACCGTTCGACTCATGGTGACCTCCTCCGCTGGGTGTATCAGGAGGAGCATATCAAGATACAAGATCTTTTGTATCTTCACGTTGGTTGCGGTCGCGGAGCTGTGTGGTCCAGGGCCTGGCCGATCGGCGGGGAGTGGATACCGGACAGGCCCTGGCGGCTTGAGGGGGTGCTCCAGGTGGAGGCCGCTACTTTCTTGAGCCGGACCGCGCGGTCGGGTTCCAGTAATCCGTCTGGCGAGGACGTCTGGCGGGGTGTCGAGCCAGGTCATGGTGCCGTCGCCGATGGGATGGTGCGATTGCCCGTACTGGCAGGAGGGTAACTTGTGCAAGCACTGTGTGGCGGTCGTGTTGGCTGTGTTGCGGCGGCGAAGACGATCAGAGTTCATCGGCGATGCGGTGTCCGCACTTGGGCGCTTCGTTGGCCTTCGGCTATGCATCGTGCGGTTGCTTTCGAGGGCTGGAGTCGACGGTCTGTTCGGTGGGCGAGGGCGGATGCTGGGACGCTGATGGGGCGCAGGGAATCGGAAGTCGCCGAGCCGCAGGATGTCGGCCAGGACGCACCGGCACGCCGGCCGGTCCCGGTAGACCAAGGGGCCACCAGCAGTGGTCGGGCGCCGGGGTCGATGTGGCGCATCCCCGCTCAGTCCTCCGAAGCTTCCCCGAGAACCACAGGCCGCCGTTCCCGGCGCGACAACTCGAGGGCCTCAGCGACCGCAGCGATTCCAACGCCTCACGCCCGTCGCAGGTGTGGCCCGCTCGCCTCGCACGACCGCCACGAAAGCAGCGATCTCCGCCTCGTGCGTGGGTCTGAAACGATCAAGGAACCCGCTCCACAACTTGTGCCGCGGGCAGCGGAGAGACGGTTTGGCCGCCGCGATCGGCGTACGGTCGTCCACGCCGACCACGATCGTGTCGAGGACGGCTTTCGCGGATCCGGCGCTGTCAGTGCGGACCAGGACGTTGGTGCCGTGCCGGTGCGCGTCGGGAATCTTCCCCGAGCTGACCCCACCGCCCCCGTTACGTTCTTCGCGGTCCTGCAAGAGGGCCGCTGAAGCCCTGGTCGGAGATGAGGCGGGCCGCGTCCGTCAGTTCGGCGGCGAAGCGTTCGATGGCCTCATAGGGGAAGCGGTGGTTGGGTCCGCTGACGGACAGTGAGGCGATGACGGCGCCGGAGGCGCCGGTGATCGGGACGGCGACGGCGGTGAGACCCTCGTCCCACTCGCTGTTGCTGACCGCGTAGCCCCGCCGCGCGGCTTCCTGCGCCGAGGCGCGCAGCCGGTCCGCGTACGTCTCGTCGTGGGAGGAGGCGAGCGCGAGTCGGCGCAGCAGGGTGTCGGGGGCGTCGCGCAGCAGGATCTTCGAGGATGCGCCCGCCCACAGCGGCTGCTCGTCGCCCACGTCGACGACATGGCGCAGCGGGTGGGGGCTCTCCTCGTGGGCCACGCAGACGCGGTACAGGTCGCGGGGGGCAAAGATGTTGACCGTCTCGCCCAGCCGGTCCGCCAGGTCGCGCATGACCTTGCGGGTGGCGCGGGGGATCTCCCACTGGCCCCGGGCCAGGTAGGCCCAGTGCCACAGGCCGGGGCCGGCGATGTAACCGCCGCCGTCCGACCACAGCAGGCCGCACTCCTCCAGTGTCTGCACGAGGCGCAGCACCGTGGTCTTCGGCAGACCGGTGGTTTCGGTGATCTCACGCAGTGTGATGAGCGGCCGTTCCTCGCTGAGCAGACCGAGAATGTCCAGAGCGCGCCGCACGCTACGGACCCCGGTGCCGTTCGGCTCCTTCTCCGGGTCGGCCCCTGCGTCGCTGCTCGTCACTCTTCAGCCTCCCCTGTCGGTCGCCCACGGGAGCGTACCTGGTCCCGCCGGTGCCGTGCCTTCATCTCTGACGGTAGTCCGTTCTGTGGAACGGAGGAACCGGAAGCGTGCTCGAAATCCTGCGGTAACTCTTGCCTGCGGGGGGCCAGGGCCGTATCTTCCCGCCAATCGGTCCGTTCGATCCATTAAGCGGACCGGATGGTCCGGGACCTCGCCGTCACGTCAGGCAGGCCCGGTGTCGGCCGACCTGGCGGGCTCCCCACCCCGGAGTACCCGCCGTTCGACCCGACACCCGTACGCACGGCAGCCGCCTGTCCTTGTGTCCTCCCGTCTCTCGTCCTGTCGCGCCCCTCGGCCGGCGGGTGAACCACAGCATCCAATGGAGTGTGTGAGTTGAGCAGCATCCCCAGCCCGGCAGCAGGCGCCGGGACCGCGAATCCCGGTGCGGCGAAGCGAGCGGCCGTGGCCAGTTTCATGGGAGCGGTCGTCGACTGGTACGACTTCTTCCTCTACGGCATAGTCGCCGGCCTCCTCTTCAACGAACTGTTCTTTCCCGACGTCAGCCCGGCCGTGGGCACCCTGGCCGCCTGGGCCACGTTCGGGGTGGGCTTCCTGTTCCGTCCGCTGGGCGGCATCGTCTTCGGGCACTTCGGGGACCGGCTCGGCCGCAAGAAGATGCTGGTCCTGACCATGCTGATCATGGGCCTGGCGTCCACTCTGATCGGCGTGCTGCCCACCCACGCCCAGGCCGGTCTGTGGGCGCCCTTCCTCCTGGTCGTCCTGCGGGCGGCCCAGGGCTTCGCCGTCGGCGGCGAGTGGGGCGGGGCTGCCCTGATGGCCGTGGAGAACGCGCCCGCCAAGTGGCGTTCGCTGTACAGCAGCGGCGTACAGGTCGGTGCGTCGGTCGGTCTGCTGCTCGCCACGTTGATCACCAAGGTCACCTCCGGCGGGATGTCGGACGCCGCCTTCAGGACCTGGGGCTGGCGCGTTCCCTTCCTGGTGAGCGCGGTCATCGTGATCATCGGTCTGATCATCCGGGCCAAGGTCGAGGAGTCCGAGGTCTTCACCAAGGAGGTCGCCACGCTCGACGAGGGCAAGAAGCCGAGCATGCCCCTGGTCGCCGCGCTCAAGTCCAACCCCAAGGGCTTCTTCGCCATCGTCGGTCTGCGCATGGTCGAGCTGTTCACCTTCTACGGCGTGACCAACTTCGCCCTCAGCTACGGCACGGCCGAGTTCGGCCTGGACCGCAACAGCCTGCTCAACGTCAACCTCGCGGTGGGCGCGCTGGCGATCCTCACGATCCCGGCCTTCGCCTACCTCGCCGACCGCTTCAGCCGCCGTTCGGTCTACGTGTGGGGTGCCGCCCTCGGCATCGCCGGTTCCGTCCCCTTCTTCTGGGCCCTGGAGTCCGGCTCCATGGTGCTGATCATCGTGTGCGCGGTGCTGCTGGTGAACGGCGCCCACGACATGGCCGTTGCCGTGCAGCAGTCCCTGTTCACGGAGATGTTCGGCGCCGAGTACCGCTACAGCGGCGCCGGTGTCGGCTACCAGCTCGCCAGTGTCGTCGGCGGCGGCTTCACGCCCTTCGTCCTCAGCTCCCTGGTCCTCTGGGCGGACGGCAGCTGGTACCTGGTCGCCGGCTACTTCACCCTCGGCTGCCTCATCTCCCTCCTGGTCGCCCTGCGCATGGGCGGCGGACGGGACCGGGCTCCCGTCGCGGCCCCGAAGGAGTCCCTGGCGGAGACCGTCTGACGGACGGGTCGGCCGACGATCGCAGCCGCCGTACGTCCCTTGCCGGGGGCGTACGGCGGCGCTGTTTCCGCTGCGTGACGTGGACACCCCTCTGGTAAAACCGCTGTTCGGATCGTATGGTCCATTGAGCGGACCATGGGGGAGAGGATCAGGGAGAAGATGATGAGAGCAGCGGTTCTCATGGGCACCAGTCGTATAGAGACGGTCGACGACTGGCCGGAGCCCTCCTGCGGACCGTACGACGTCGTGGTGGAGGTGGGCGGAGTCGGACTGTGCGGCACCGACCTCGCCGTCTTCCACGGCAAGCGCCGGCCCCCCGCGATGCCCTGGGTGATGGGGCACGAGGGCTTCGGCCGCATCGTCGCCGCAGGGGCCGAGGTGCGGGACCGCACGGTCGGACAGACGGTGGTCGTCGAGCCCAACTACGCCTGCCTGAAGTGCGTCGACTGTCTCCGCGGCCTGACCTCCGCCTGCCCCCACCGCACCATCGTCGGCCTCAACGCCCCCGGCGTCCTCGCCGAACGGATCGCGCTCCCCGGGCACTTCGCCCACCCCGTCCCCGACGCCCTGTCCGGCGCCGACCTCGCCAGCGCCGAGCCGTACACCGTCGCCCGGTCCGCCGTACGGCGCAGCGGGGTCACGGCGGGGGACCGCTGCCTGGTCGTCGGAGCCGGGGCGCAGGGCCTGCTGGTCTGCCTCATCCTCGCCCGCCTCGGCACACGGCCGGTGGTCGTGGAGCCGCATCCGCAGCGCGCCGCCCGTGCTCAGCGTCTCGGCGCACTCGCCGACGACGGACGGACCGGATTCACCTTCGTCTTCGAGACGTCCGGCCACGCACCCGCGCTGCGCCCCGCCCTGGACCGGGCGGCGCCCGGCGCCACCGTGGTGCTGGTCGGCCTCAACGCCGATCCGCTCCCCCTCACCACCGACGACCTGGTCCGCCGCCAGTTGGTGATCAGGGGCTCCATGATCTACGACCACCCCCACGACTTCGCCGACGCCATGGCCGAACTCGCCACTGCCCGGCCCGGACGTGCCGTCGAATGCCGGTACCCGCTGGAGCAGGCCCAGGAAGCCTTCGCCGGAGCGGGCCGGCGGGCCGGCAAGACCTGGATCAGCGTCGGAGGGTTCGGAGGGGCGGATGCGTAAGTCCATCGCCACCGTCTGCCTGAGCGGCTCACTGAGCGAGAAGCTCACCGCCGCGGCCCGCGCGGGTTTCCACGGCGTGGAGATCTTCGAGAACGATCTGCTCGCCAGCCGGCTGAGCCCCGAACAGGTCCGCGAACGTGCCGCCGACCTGGGACTGGCCATCGAGCTCTACCAGCCGATGCGCGACATCGAGGCCGTCTGTGACGAGGAGTTCACCCGCAATCTGCGCCGCGCCGAGCGCAAGTTCGAGGTCATGCGCCGGCTCGGCGCCGAACTGCTGCTGGTGTGCTCCAACGTCTCCCGGCACGCCGTGGACGACGACGCCCTCGCCGCCGAGCACCTGCGCCTCCTGGCCGAACACGCCCACGGACACGGCATCCGCGTCGCCTACGAGGCGCTCGCCTGGGGACGGCATGTCAGCACCTATGACCATGCCTGGCGCATCGTCCAGCAGGCGGACCACCCGGCCCTCGGCGTCTGCCTGGACAGTTTCCACATCCTTTCCCGTGGCTCGGACCCCACCGGCATCGAGCGGATTCCCGGGGAGAAGATCTTCTTCCTCCAGCTGGCCGATGCTCCTGTCCTGGCCATGGACGTGCTGCAGTGGAGCCGCCACCACCGCTGCTTCCCCGGCCAGGGCGGGCTCGATGTGGCCGGCCTGGTCCGTCACGTGGTCGACGCCGGCTACCGGGGCCCGCTGTCCCTCGAGGTCTTCAACGACGTCTTCCGTCAGTCCGAAGCGGGCCCCACCGCCACCGACGCCCTGCGCTCCCTGATCGCGTTGGAGGAGAGCGCGGGCATCCGCGCGCCGTCGGCCTCGGTCACGCAGCCCTCCGGGATCGCCTTCGCCGAAATCGCCAGTCCGGACCCACAGCCCGTGACCGCGACTCTGTTCGCCCTCGGATTCAGACGCACCAGGAAGCAGGCGGCGGGAAACCGGGCGGAGCTGTGGGAGTCGAACGATGCCCGAGTCCTGGTCGACAGCGGCTCCGCCACCCGGCGCGACGGTACTTCGCTGGCCGGCATCGGGCTGCGCAGCGCCGACCCCGGCGCGCTCGTCGACCGCGCGGCGTCGCTGCTGGTGCCCGTGCCGGCCCGGCGGCGCGGGGAGCGGGACGTCTCCTCCCACGCCATCAGCGCCCCGGACGGCAGGAAGCTGTTCCTGTGCGCCACCGACGACCGTGCGACCGGGGTTTGCGAGGTGGGGACCGGCGAGACCGGCGCACTGCTCGGCATCGACCACGTGTCGCTCACCCACACCGGCGCCCAGTTCGACCAGGCGGTCCTCTTCCACCGCAGCGTGCTCGGGCTGCGACCGCAGGAGAGCGTGGAGGTGGCCGACCCCTACGGGCTGGTGCGCAGCCGGGCGCTCTCCACCGACGACGGCCGCCTGCGTCTCGTACTCAACCTGGCGCCCGCCTCCGACGGCGACGACCAGCCGGCCCAGCACATCGCGTTCGTCACCGACGACATCCTGGCCGTCGCCCGCCGGTTCCGGGCGGCGGGTGCCGAGTCGCTGGCGATCCCCGCCAACTATCACGACGATCTCGACGCCCGCCACGACCTGGACCCGGCAGAGCTGGCCGCCTACCGGGAGTTCGGCATCCTCTACGAGCGCGACGAACACGGCGGGGAGTTCCGCCACTTCTACACCACGACCGTCGGACGGGTCTTCTTCGAAGTCGTCCAGCGCAGTGGAGGCTACGACGGCTACGGCGCCGCCAACGCCTACATCCGTCTTTCCGCGCAACGCGGTTGAGGGCGGCGGGGTTCGCGTCCCATCCCCCGGTGCGGCTTGCCGAGGCCCGCGACCCGTCAGCGGGCGAGGACGCGGTTCAGCCAGGTCAGCAGGTCGTTGATGATCTCCTGTTTGTTGGTCTCGTGGAACAGCTCGTGGCGGGCTTCCGGATAACTGAGACAGGTGACGTCGACGAGGCCGGCCTCGCCGTAGCGTTCGACAAGCAGGTCGCTCAGTGAGAGACCGGCGTTCAGCGGGTCGTGATCGCCGACCAGGACGCAGACGGGCAGATCCGCGGGGATGCCCTTGGGCTCGGCGAGTGACGCCGAGGCGGCGGTGATGTCAGCCATGCCTGGGCGTCGAGGCTGAAGCCGCACATGGGGTCGGCGAGGTAGGCGTCGACGGCCAGTGGTCCTTGCCGTCCAGTTCCACCCTTCCCCGGGCGGCGACGAGACCGGTGACCGCGTCCACGAAGGTGGTCTTGCCGGCCCCGTTGGGGCCGATGAGCCCGACGAGCTGGCCCTCGCCGACCTCCAGGGAGACATCGCTGAGCGCGTGGACGCCGCCGTAGCTGACGCCCAGCTGCTGGACAGAGAGCACGTTCACGGTGCGACCTCCTTGGCGTCGGCAGTGGTGATGCCGAGGTGGATCTGCGGGGTACCGACGGCGGACGCGTGGTCGGCCGGTGGTCCCGTCGTGGCCGCCGCGCGTCTCGCCCTCCTCGCCGTCCTCCGGCGGTGGGCGGCGCCGGCGATGCCGTCGGGGTTGGCGATCAGTGTGACGATCAGGGAGACGCCGCCGAAGAGCAGGGCCCACGTCCCCTTGATCCCGAACCACTTGTCCAGCGCGTGGGGCAGCAGCGCCTCGGTGGACATCAGTCCCGCGATCACGGCACCGGACACCATGGTGATGCCGCCGATGTAGGCGAAACCGATCAGGCCGAGGGCGGCCAGCGCGGTGAACCGGGCGGCGCTGACCGAGCCGAAGTTGTAGCCGTAGAGGGTGCCGGCGGCGCTGGCGATGAAGGAACTGATGGTGAACGCGGCGATCTTCACGGCCCGTACGTCGACTCCGGCTGCCGCGGCGGCGCGCTCGTTGGAGCGGACGGCGAGCATCCGCCGGCCGAGTCCGGTGCGCCTGAGGTGGGCGACGTACAGTCCGAGGGCGACGGTGACGGCCAGGACGAGGAAGCCGAACATGGGGCTGGGTTCGCTGCCGTCCAGGCCGCGGAAGTCCGCTTTCGGTCCGAGGTCGATCCCGAACAGGCGCGGCGGGGGTACGGACACTCCGGCCGTTCCGCCGAACGAGGTGTTGTTGAACAGCGCCTGTTCCATGGCCAGGGCCGCGGCCAGGGTGACGACGGCCAGGCTCACGCCGCGCACCCGCAGGGCGGAGACGCCCGCGGCCACTCCGAGCAGGGTGGCCAGCACCATCGCGCCGAGGGCGGAGAACGGGAACGGGATCCCCCACCGGACCGAGAGGTGGGAGAGGAGGAAGCCCGCCGTGCCGGAGAGCGCGAGCTGCATCACGGAGATCTGTCCGACGCAGCCGGTGATGACGACGTAGGACAGGACGATGACCATGCCGATCAACGAGTTCGTGAGGGCCTGACGGAAGTCGAACGGAAGCACGACCAGTGCGGCCGCGGCGACCGCGGTGGCCATCAGGGCGGGACGGAGCAGCCGTTCGGGCAGGGGCATCGCGGGCAGTCGCTGTTCGACGAGTTCACCGCGGCGCGGCAGACCGGCACCCCGCACGTACAGGGCGACGACCATCAGGGCGAAGACGAGGAGCTGCTGGAGGCCGGGCATGGCGTTGCCGTTGTCGGTCGGGAACCAGCTCTGCGTGGAGAGGTAGTACACGATCGACTGGAGCACTCCGATGAGGATGCCCGCGGTGCAGGCGATCCACAGCGAGGTGAACCCGGCGAAGAGGGCGGCGGCCAGGGCCGGGACCACCTGCAGGGGGAGCGTCATGGAGTCGACCTGCACGATGGGCGCGGCCAGGACACCGAGCAGCCCGGCGACCAGGGCGGCAAGGAGCGTGTTGGCCATCGAGACGCTGTTGGGCGACAGGCCCGCCAGCAGAGCGGCCTGTTCGTTCTCCGAGGCCGCGCGGGTGGCCAGGCCGAAGCGGCTCCACCGGTACAGCGCCCCGAGGGCCAGGGCGATCACGACGACCAGTCCGGCCAGGGCGAAGCGGTCGGAGGGTGTGGTGATGCCAAGGACCGCTGGTCCCTCGCCACCCGGGCCGCGGTGATGGTGTTCGACCAGTTCACCGAACCGGCGTAGGGGGCCTGCACGTCCATGCGGCGGTTCCGGCCGAGCTGCATGGTTGCGCGCGGGTGGGCAGTCGGTGAGACGCGAACGGCTCTGCCAACACCGGCCTCATGACCGCCTCGACGGATCTCGGTCCGCGGGTGGCGGAACAGGCCGAACGCGGACTCAGCCGGCCCGGCCCCTCCCGGCCAGGCCCCGGAGTTCGTCGACGGCCAGGTGCAGCTCGTGGTCGAGGCGTACCAGGGCCTCGTCGTCGGTCGACATCGGGGAGCGAGTGTGCGCGGCCAGTTCCAGGCGTCGGCACAGGTCCGCGGCGCGGGCGGCTCCCACGGTGGCGCAGCTGCCCTTGAGGCGGTGCGCCGCCATGCCCGCCGTGTGGAAGTCCCCCGAGCCCACGGCGTCCCGGAGCCGCCGCAACGTCTCCGGGGCCGTCGTCGCGAAGGCGTCGGCGATCTCGGCGACCGCCTCCGGGGGCAGGTCCGACAGCTGTGCGGTGATCTCCGATTCCTCCGGCCCGGTGGGCCCGCCGGTGCGCGTCCCCGTCCAGAGGGGGACCCGGGCGAGCACCTGCTGCCAGTCCACGGGTTTGGTGAGATGGTCGTCCATGCCCGCCGCCAGACACCGGGCACGGTCGTCCGGCATGGCCGCCGCCGTCATGGCGACGATCGCGGCGCGTTCGTCGTCCGGCTGGTGCCGCCGGATCTCGGTGGTGGCCGCGAGGCCGTCCATCCCGGGGAGCTGGCAGTCCATGAGGACGAGGTCGTACCCGCCGTGGAGCGCGGACCGCACCGCCTGCTCACCGTCACCGACCACGTCGACATGGTGGCCGGCCCGTCGCAGCACCAGCTGGGCCACCTCGGAGCTGACCTCGTCGTCCTCGGCGACCAGGATGCGAACGGTCGTCTCCGCGGCGGGGGACGACTGGTGCCCCGGTGCCGGCGCGCCGTGCTGGGGGAGGGCCGGGTGGCCCCTCCGGCCGCTCTCCGCACCAAGGGTGTTCTCGACCGCCGCCAGCAGTCGGCGGCGGCTCACCGGGCGGGTGACCGACTGGACGGCCCGCTCCTGAGGACGGGAGGCAGCCGGCCATGCGGCCCCGGTGCGTCCCGGGCTGAGCAGCACGATGACACCGGTGGCATCGAACAGGACGTCGTTAAGGACGGCTTCGGCGAGCGAGCCGTCCCCGTCGAGCGTCAACCGCAGGTCGATCACGGCCAGGTCGTAGGGTGCCCCGTCGGCAGCCGCGGTGCGCAGTGCCGCCAGGGCAGCCGCCGCGTCCGCCGCCTGGTCCACCACCAGACCCGCGCCGGTCAGCATGCGGTCGGCCAGGGCGCGGCTCTCGTCGTCCGCGTCCGCGACGATCGCACGGCGGCCGTCGAGCCGGCCGGTGGCCGGGGCGGTCCAGGTGAGGACGGGCACCGGCAGGGTCACCCAGAAGCGGCTTCCGACCCCCTTCACGCTGTCCAGCCCGATCCTGCCGCCCATCAGCTCGACCAGCTGCCGGCTGATGGCGAGCCCCAGACCGCTGCCGCCGGTGCGGCGGGTGATGGGAGAGTCCACCTGGCGGAAGGTCTCGAAGACGCGCTCACGGTCCTCGTCACCGACCCCGATGCCCGTGTCGGTGACGGTGAACCGCAGGACGGCCGAGCCGGCGGCAGGCGGGGCGTCCGGCTCCGAGGACGACCCCTCCAGCGCGACCTCCAGGTCGATACCGCCCTGGAAGGTGAACTTCAGGGCGTTGCCGAGGATGTTCGTCAGCACCTGCCGGAGCCGTACCGGATCACCCAGGACGTGCTGGGGCAGGTCCTCGGCGAGGCGCAGTGTCAGCCACAGCCCCTGCCGGTGGGCGAGCGGGGCGAACGGCGCCACCACCTCGTCGCACAGCCGCGGCAGGTCGAAGGGCACCGCCTCGATGCGCAGCCGGCCGGCCTCGATCTTCGACAGGTCGAGGAAGTCGTCGAGCAGATGGAGGAGGTTCTGCGCGGACTCCTGGGCGGTTCCCGCGTAGTGCCGCTGCTCGTCGTCCAGCCGGGTGTCGAGCAGCAGGGCGTTCATCCCCAGGACGCCGTTGATCGGTGTGCGGAGCTCATGGCTGACCTTGGCCAGGAACTCCGACTTCGCCGCTGACGCGGTCACCGCCTCGTCCCGGGCCCGGGCCAGTGCCCGGGCATACCGCGCCAGGGTCCGTTGCGCCCGCCGCCGGCCGCGGCTGGTGTGGATCTGGAACGCGAGCCCGACCAGGATCACCGCGGCGAGCAGGGCCGCGACGGTCAGCACCCGGTCGCGCAGCCGTGCGGCGGAGGCCAGCGCCTGGTCGGCGGGCACCTCCGCGGTGACCGTCCAGCCGATGCCGGGAATGGGCCGGGAGGCCGACAGCACCAGCCCGTCGAAACCGCGCCGGGTGGTGAAGAGCGTACGGCCGGCCAGAGCCGCGTCCACCCGGGGATCCTCGCGCAGGGAGGTGAGCGCGTACAGCTTGCCCCTCGGGTCGGCCACCAGGACACCGGTCTGGTCCGTGATGAGCAGTCGGATGCCCTGGGCCGCGGCCGCCTCCGAGGCGAAGGTCTGGACGGCGTCCAGGCTGTAGACGGCGGCCAGGACGCCGACCTGCCGACCGCGGGTGTCCCGGATCGGGGCCGCGACGGCAACGGCCCGCGACACGCCCGGCATGGCCGGCGTGTACGCCTGGGACACATACACCTGCTTCCGACTGCTGACCGCGCGGTACCAGTCGGTGCCGCGCACGTCCGACATCAGCTCGCTGGACGGTTGCGCGCCGACCACTCGCCCGTCGGCACGGGTGACGATCACGCCGCTGATGCCGGCCCGCGTCCGCGCCAGCTCCCGAAGGGTGTCGGCCAGGGCCGCCCTGGGGCTTCCGAAGCCAGGCGCGACGGCGGAGCGGACGCCCGGTCGTTCGGCGTACGCGCTGACGAGCTGCTTCAGTGAGCCGATCTGCTGCTCCACCACGACCTGGCTCACCGAGGCCGTCGTCTGGACCCGGTCGCGCACCTCACTGCGTACCGCCCGATCGGACAGCCTGATGCTGGACGAGGTCAGGAGGCCGAGCGGGAGCAGGCCGAGCAGGACCCACAGCAGGGCCACCGCCGACAGCCAGCGCAGGTCGCCGTCACCGTTTCGACCGGACCGAGCGGGCGCGCGCCGTCCGGGCACGGCAGATCGCCATCCCAGTGCGCTCACCTCCGGCGGAAGGGGTGGACCTAACGGTTGCGCCGCGGTCGTGCGGCGAGTGTTGCCAGATGCTAATGGGGACCGTCAACAATTGGCGCGACGCCGTGAGCACAAGGCACAAAAGGCCCCGGACGCGCCCCCGGTCCGGAATCCTGTTGCCCCGCAGCGTCGGCATGGTCGCCACATCGGGAGGAGCATGGCGATGGCGGTGAGGGACATCACCCTTCTCATCGTGGACGACGACCCGGTCGTCACCGCCACCCTGCGTGCGCAGGTCAACCGCATTCCCGGTTTCCGGGTGGTGGCGATCGCCCACACCGGCCGCGAGGGGTTGGCGGCGGCCCGCCGCTTCGCTCCGCACCTGATCCTTCTGGATCTCCATCTGCCCGACATGCAGGGGCTCGACATGGCGCACCAGCTGCACCGGCCGGGGCGCCCGTCGCCGGACATCATCGTGATCTCGGGCCGGAGGGACTCGACCGCCGTGCGCGCGGCCATGCAGCGCGGCGCCCTGCACTACCTGGTCAAGCCGACCCGGACCGGGACGGTGGAGCAGACGCTCAACCGGTACGCGGCGGCCCTGGCGCACCTGTCCTGGGGCGAGCGAGCGGTGGAACAGCAGGAGATCGACCGGATCTTCCGCTCGTTGCACCTCGACCCGGTCAACCGCCCCAAGAAGGTCTCGGCCCCCACCGAGCAGTCGATCCTCGACGCGCTGGCCGCCGCCGAGTCGGACCTCTCGGCGCAGGAGACCGCCGAGGCGGTGGGGATCAGCAGGGCGACCGCCCGGCGATACCTGGAGTACCTCACCGAGCAGGGGCAGGTCGAGGAGAGCCTGCGCTACGGAGCGACGGGCCGGCCCCAGCACCGCTACCGGCTGTGGGCGCCGTGATCGTCCGCAGAGCCGTGCTGTCCGCCCTGGGCGGCCTGGTGCTCGGTGCCTGCGTCCCGGCGGACCGGGACGGCTCCGCGGCACGGTTCCCCAAGGACTCCACCATGGCCCGCATCAGGGAGCGGGGCGTGCTCACCGCCGGCATCAAGTTCGACCTGCCGCTGTTCGGGTACAAGGACCCCTCGACGGGGTGGATCACCGGTTTCGACGCGGACGTCGCGCGCATGGTGGCCCGGGACCTCACCGGCAGTGAGCACAACATCCGGTTCATCGAGACGATGCCCCGCAACCGGGAGGACTTCCTCGACCGGGGTGTGGTGGACATCGTCGTGGCCACGTACTCGATCAGTGACGAGCGCCGCAAGCGGGTGGACTTCACCGACCCCTACTACCGGTCGTGGCAGGACGTACTGGTCCGCAGCACGGACACGGACGTGCACACCGTCTCCGACCTCGTCGGCAGAACGGTGTGCACGGCAGCCCGTTCCACTCCCCTGGAGCGGTTGCGGGCCCGGCTTCCGCAGGCCCGGCTGGTGGTGGTGGACAACTACAGCGAGTGTGTGTCCCCCCTTCTCGAGGGGCGGATCGACGCGATCAGCACCGACGACTCGATACTGCTGGGGCTGATGAGCGAACACCCGGACTCCGTACGGCTGCTGGGCAGCCCCTTCGGCGGGGAGTCGTACGGCATCGGTATACGCCGCGGCGACAGCGACTTCCGTGACCATCTCAACGGCCTGATCCGCCGTTTCCTGACCGACGGGCGCTGGGACGAGGTCTTCCGGAGCACCATCGGCGTGATGGGCGTGTCCCCCAGGACCGCCAAGCCGTCACCCTCGCTCTGAGCACAGGGCCAGGCAACTCCCTCGCGGCGACAGGCCGCTCCCACGGGGAACGGCCGCGGGCCCGGCCTCCGCCTGCCCGGCCCCGCCGGGAACGACGAGCGGACACCCCGACTCCGTACGGCCGCCGGGCCAGGGCGGGAGTGCCCCGTCCACACCTCCGGCGCCCTCGCGCTGAGCACAAGGCGCACAACTCCCTTGCGGCGAAAAGCCGCTCCTACGGTATCGCCATCGCCACCGGGAACGGCATCGCGGC
Source organism: Streptomyces sp. NPDC030183 (assembly GCF_055573455.1). Classification (NCBI taxonomy): domain Bacteria; kingdom Bacillati; phylum Actinomycetota; class Actinomycetes; order Kitasatosporales; family Streptomycetaceae; genus Streptomyces; species Streptomyces sp. NPDC030183. The sequence goes on along the minus strand of NZ_JBVIBK010000039.1, from coordinate 41,496 downwards.
GGCGGACCACCAGTAAGGGAGAGGCGCGTGCCCATGACCAAGAACCTGCCGGCAGGACGGCAGCAGGAGGCGAACACCCCTCTGGTGGTGCTCGACAAGGTCAACAAGCACTATGGCCCACTGCACGTTCTGCAGGACATCGACCTGGCGGTGAGCCGGGGTGAGGTCGTCGTGCTGATCGGACCCTCCGGGTCCGGCAAGTCCACTCTGTGCCGCACCATCAACCGGCTGGAGACCATCGACTCGGGCATCATCATGGTCGACGGCACGCCCATGCCCTCCGAGGGCAGGCAACTGGCGCGGCTGCGCGCCGAGGTCGGCATGGTGTTCCAGGGGTTCAACCTCTTCGCCCACAAGACGGTCCTGGAGAACGTCACCCTCGCTCCGGTGAAGGTCCTCAAGCAGGACCGGAAGGCCGCCGAGCGGCGCGCCCGCGAACTGCTCGACCGTGTGGGCATCGCCAGCCAGGCCGACAAGTACCCCGCCCAGCTGTCGGGAGGTCAGCAGCAGCGGGTGGCCATCGCCCGGGCCCTGGCCATGGACCCCAAGGTGATCCTCTTCGACGAGCCGACCTCCGCGCTCGACCCGGAGATGGTCAACGAGGTGCTCGACGTGATGACCTCCCTGGCCCGCGACGGGATGACGATGCTCGTGGTCACGCACGAGATGGGCTTCGCCCGCCGGGCCGCCGACCGCGTGGTGTTCATGGCCGACGGCCAGATCGTCGAGCAGAACAGCCCCGACGCCTTCTTCTCCCACCCGCGCAGCGAACGCGCCAAGTCGTTCCTCGACAAGATCCTCACCCACTGAGCCGGCCCTCGGGCCCATGCGGCCACGCCTGTCCACTCACCACGCACACCAGGAGATTCACCATGTCCAAGAGACTGATCGCCGCCGCTCTCACCACCGTGATGGTCGCGCTGGGCACCAGCGCCTGCGGGGGCGGTGGCGAAAGCAACAGCAACGCGTCCGTCGTCGACAAGGCCAAGAACGACAAGAAGCTCGTCATCGGTGTGAAGGCCGACCAGCCCGGTCTGGGACTGCGCACCCCCGACGGCAGCTTCAAGGGCCTCGACATCGACGTGGCCACCTATGTCGCCAAGGAGCTCGGCGTGGACCAGAAGGACATCACCTTCAAGGAGACGGTGTCCGCCAACCGCGAGGCGTTCCTGGAGCAGGGGCAGGTCGACATGGTGGTGGCCACCTACTCCATCACCGACGAGCGCAAGCAGAAGGTCTCCTTCGCCGGTCCGTACTTCGTGGCGGGCCAGGACCTGCTGGTGCGGGCCGACGACAAGTCCATCACCGGCCCCGGCTCGCTCAACGGCAAGAAGCTGTGTTCGGTCGCCGGCTCGACCTCGGCCCAGAAGATCAAGGACAGCTACGCCAAGCAGGCACAACTCCAGGAGGAGCGCAGCTACTCGGCCTGCGTGGACCGGGTGCTGGGCGGTCAGCTCGACGCGATCACCACCGACAACGCCATCCTGGCCGGCTACGCGTCGCAGCACCCCGGCAAGCTCAGGCTGGTCGGCAGGACCTTCAGCACCGAGAACTACGGCATCGGCCTGAAGAAGGGCGACAAGAAGGGCCGGGACGCGATCAACGACGCCCTGATGAAGATGTTCGCCGGCGGCGGCTGGAAGGCCGCGGTCGACTCCAACCTGGGCAAGTCCGGTCTCAAGGTCGCCCAGACCCCGAGCCTCGACCGGTACTGACTGGCAACCGCTGGACGGCGGGCGACCGGTGGCGGCAGGCAACTGCCCGGCCCTTGCCCGCCCCGACGAAGTAAGGCCCTGATGGACGCACTGATAGTCGAGCGAGAAACGATCCTCGCCGCGTTCTGGATGACCCTGCGACTCACCGCTTTCAGCGCGCTCGGCTCCCTCACCCTCGGTACCGTTCTCGCGGGCATGCGCGTCTCCCCGCTTCCGGTACTGCGCGCCGCGGTCCGGGCGTACGTGACCGTGGCACGCAACACACCGCTCACTCTGATCCTGCTCTTCACCAGCCTGGGTGTGGGCGCCAACCTCGGTGTGGAGTTCTCCGAACGCGTCGACACCAACAACTTCTGGCTCGCCGTCGTCGGCCTGACCGCGTACACGTCGGCGTTCGTGTGCGAGGCCCTGCGGGCGGGCATCAACACCGTCCCCCTGGGGCAGACGGAGGCGGCGCGGGCGGCCGGGCTGAGCTTCGTCCAGACCTTGCGGCTCATCGTTCTGCCCCAGGCGTTCCGTGCGGTGATCACGCCGCTGGGAAGCATCCTGATCGCCCTGACCAAGAACACGACCATCGCCCTGGTGGCGGGTGTCGCTGAGGCGTCCGTCCGGATGCGGGAGATGATCGAGGTGTACGGCGACCAAGTGATCCAGATCTTCCTCGGGTTCGCCGCCGGCTTCGTCGTGCTGTGTCTCCCGACCGGTCTGTTCTTCGGCTGGCTCTCCCGTCGCCTGGAGGTGGCCCGATGAGCCACGCGAACCTGTACGAGGTCCCGGGCGCGCGGGGTGTGCGCCGCAACCGAATGCTGGCCGCGGTCATCGCCGTCGCGCTGACCGCCCTGACGTACGTGATCTACACGCGGTTCGACGCCAAGCAGCAGTGGGAGGCGGAGAAGTGGCGGCCCCTGCTGCGGGGCGAGGTCTGGACGACCTTCATCGTGCCCGGCCTGCTCGGCACGCTCCAGGCCGCGGCGCTGGGCATCGTGTTCTCGGCCGCCTTCGGGCTGGTGTTCGCCACCGCCCGGCTGTCCGAGCACCGCTGGATCCGCGTCCCCGCCGCGGCGATCGTGGAGTTCTTCCGCGCGGTGCCGCTGCTGCTGCTCATCTTCTTCGCCTTCTTCGGCTCCTACGCGATCATCGGGGTCAACGTCTCCCCGTTCACCGCCGTGGTCTTCGGCCTCACCCTGTACAACGGCTCGGTCATCGCGGAGACCCTCAGAGCGGGCGTGAAAAGCCTGCCGTCGGGTCAGATGGAGGCCGCGCAGGCGCTCGGCATGCGCAAGGGCAAGGTCATGCGCCTCATCCTGCTGCCGCAGGCGATCACCGCGATGATGCCGGCCATCGTCAGCCAGTTCGTCGTGCTGCTCAAGGACTCCGCCCTCGGGTTCATCGTCGGCTACGACGAGCTGGTCGACCGCGGCCTGAACGGAATCGCAGCGAACTTCTCCAACGTCATCCCGGCGGCCATGGTGGTGGCTTCGATCTTCATCCTCCTCAACATGGCGCTCGACGCCGTCGCCCAGTGGCTGCGGCGCAGGATCAGCAGCGGCCGGAGGACCGGGACCACCAAGGGCGGCGACACCGCCGTCGCTCCGGCGGCCGAGCCGGTCGGTTCCGTCTGACCCGAACCACAGGCCGATCGGTCGCAGTGTCGGCCGCACGTCCCAGCGGCACCACGCCGGCCCTCACCCCAAGCCCGGCCCGCGCGGCCGGATTCAGGAGTACGCATCATGGCGGAGGAACCGTTCCGCATCGAGCACGACCTTCTCGGCGACGAACCCGTACCGCAGTACGCCTACTTCGGCATACACACCCTCCGGGCGGTGCACAACTTCCCCATCACCGGCATCCGCGTCTCCGCCTACCGCGACCTGGTCAACGGACTGGCAGCGGTCAAGCAGGCCGCGGCGGCGGCCAACCGTGACCTGGACCTGCTGGACCCCGCGAAGGCCGAGGCGATCATCAGCGCCTGTGCGGAGATCCGCTCCGGAAGGCTCCACGACCAGTTCGTCGTGGACGTGTTCCAGGGCGGCGCGGGCACGTCCACCAACATGAACGCCAACGAGGTCATCGCCAACCGGGCACTGGAGCTCCTCGGGCACAGCCGCGGCGAGTACCGGCACCTGCACCCCCTGGACGACGTCAACGCCGGGCAGAGCACCAACGATGCCTACCCCACCGCCCTCAAGGTGGCCCTGCACGAGACCACTCGACGCCTGGAGCGTGCCATGGCCACACTGCGGCATGCCTTCGAGGCGAAGGCCGAGGAGTTCGCCGACGTCGTCAAGACCGGCCGTACCCAGCTGCAGGACGCGGTGCCCATGACCCTCGGCCAGGAGTTCGGGGCCTACGCGCGGACGCTGGGCGAGGACGAGCAGCGCCTCGCCGAGGCCCGTGCCCTGCTGGGGGAGATCAACCTGGGCGGCACCGCGATCGGCACCGGTCTCAACTCCCACCCCGACTACGCCGCGCTGGCCTGCGCGCATCTGCGTGACATCACCGGCCTGGAACTGTCCGTCGCCCCCGACCTGGTCGAGGCCACCCAGGACGCCGGTGCCTTCGTCCAGTTGTCCGGTGTGCTCAAACGCATCGCCGTCAAGCTCTCCAAGACCTGCAACGACCTGCGGCTGCTCTCGTCGGGCCCGCGCGCCGGCCTCGGCGAGATCAACCTGCCGCCGCGACAGGCGGGCTCCAGCATCATGCCGGGCAAGGTGAACCCGGTCATCCCCGAAGTCGTGAACCAGATCGCCTTCAAGGTCATCGGCAACGACATGGCCATCACCATGGCCGCCGAAGCCGGTCAGCTCCAGCTCAACGCCTTCGAACCGCTCATCGCCCACTGCCTGTTCGAGAGTCTCGCCAACCTGGAGGCCGGTTGCCTGACCCTGGCCGAACGCTGCGTCGTCGGCATCACCGCCAACCGGGAACACCTCCATGCCGTCGTCCACAACACCATCGGGATCATCACCGCCCTCACGCCGTACATCGGCTACGCCCAGGCCGGCGCCGCCGCCCAGGAAGCCCTCACCACACACCGCTCGGTGGCCGAGGTCGTGCTGGGACGGGGCCTGCTGTCCTCCGACGAACTGAGCCTTCTCCTCCGGCCCGAGGCCCTGGCCCGCCCCGGCGCCCATGACCTGCGGGCATCAACCACGTGACGCTGCTCCGCCGGGGCGCCTCACGGCACCGCCGTGGCCGGGGCGGCGGCCGGGGTTCCGGTCGCGCCCCGGCTCGCGGGGGTGGGCTCAAGCGGTCAGCGTCCCTTGAACACGGGCGCCCTCTTCTCCATGAACGCGCTCATCCCCTCCTTCTGGTCCTCGGTCGCGAACAGCGCGTGGAACACGCGGCGTTCGAAGAGGAGCCCGTCGCGCAGACCGGTCTCCAGGGCCCGGTCGACCGACTCGCGGGCCGCCCGGACGGCCGGGTGGCCGTAGGAGGCGATGGCCGCGGCGGCTTCCGTGGCCTCGGTGAGGACGCGGTCGTCCGGGACCACCCGCGACACCAGGCCCGAGACCTCCGCCTCGCGGGCGCTCATCGTGCGGCCCGTGAGGATGAGGTCCATGGCCTTGGCCCGGCCGACCAGACGGGTGAGCCGCTGGGTGCCGCCGATGCCGGGGATCACCCCGAGCTTGATCTCCGGCTGGCCGAAGACCGCCGACTCGCCCGCGATGACGAGGTCGCACATCATGGCGAGTTCGCAACCGCCGCCCAGCGCGTAGCCGTTGACCGCCGCGATCTTCGGCGTGCGGAAGCCGGCGAACTCCTCCCAGCCCGCGAAGTAGTCCTCGGCGGCCATGTCCACGGCCGACTTCCCGGCCATCTCCTTGATGTCCGCACCGGCCGCGAAGACCTTCTCCGAACCGGTGACGACGAAGCAGCCGACCTCCGGGTCGCGGTCCAACGGGCGCAGCGTTTCCAGGAGTTCGGCCAGCAGCTCACCGCTGAGGGCGTTCAGGACGTGCGGCCGGTGTAGTCGTACGGTGACGACGCGGTCGTGACGCTCGATCTTGAGGGTGTTCATCTGTTCTCCTCCCGTACACCTCTTCTGGCGGTTCGTCATGAGTCCCAGATCGCGCCGTACGCGGGGATGCCGCGCCGCTCCAGACCGTGGACGACCTGCCAGGTCAGCTTCTTGTTGGAGATGCAGATGACGGCTTCGGCACCGAAGTCGCGGTACGCGGTGTACGCGAGCCGCACCATGTCCGGTTTGCCGTGCCGCGAGGTGTCCCAGACCAGGGCGTCCGGCTGGACGGCGAGGATCTCGTCGACCAGGTCGTCGCCGTAGGTCCTGCGGGGATCACGCGTCGCCCATACGAGCCGGGACGGCACCTCGGCGGCCAGCAGATGCGGCAGACAGGGGCCGATACCGCTGCCGGTGGCCACGTAGATCACCTTGCTGAACAGGGTCTCGATGTTGGCGACCCCGGCCGTGGTGATGCCCTTGACCCAGACCTTCGGGGGCGCGTCGTCGATGAAGGATCCCGTCCAGTCGCCCGCACGGGAGATGGTCAGCCGGAAGCCGGGTTCGCCGGGTGAGGGCACGTTGGCGAAGGAGTGCCACTCGGTGAGCGGGTTGCGGCTGATGGCGGTGGAGGAACCCGCGAACGGGGTCACGCCGTAGTCGAACCGGGCCAGCGCCACATGCGGGGAGGGCTTCTCGATCCGTACGTCCACCTTGCGCAGTCGCAGCCAGGGCAGCGCGACGCTGAAGGTCACCACGGCCAGCACCCCGAGGGCGACCGGCCCCTGCCCGCCCAGCAGGGTGTGCGTCCAGAACAGGACGAGGGCACTCCAGCCGCCGAAGCGGTGGATCTTCTCGAAGCGGTCGTGGAAGCGGGAGCGGAAGGCGGGCAGGGCGGTGGCGACGATGACGGCGAGCAGGGCGACAAGTGTCCAACTGACGGCCATCAGGGGCCTGTTGGTGCCCTCGACGGTCGCCGTGACCGTCCCGGCGAGGAACCACGCCACTCCGGCCAGCGCCCCGCCCACGTGCAGTCCCCCGAAGTGGTACACCTTGCCGAGCGTCCACCGAGCCTTCAACGGCCAGCTCGTCGGAGCCCAGGTCGCCAGGCGGAAGAAGAGGTTGATGACGTATTGCTGCCGTACGACCACCGCGAGGGCGAGGTTCCCGAGCGCCGCGTGGCCGACGGCTTCCGCGTTCGGTGGCCACACCACCGCCAGGAGGACCGCGTTGGCCAGTATCACCAGGGCCGCCAGACGGTTGTAGTGCATCAGGAGGGGGTGTTTGAGGAGGCGACGGGGCGCGGACGTGAGCGGAGGGAGCTCGGCGAGAGCCGCCGCAGGGGCGGGAGGAGCGGGAGGGGCGGGACGGTCCGTGTGCGAGGACGAGGTCTCCACCGGCGATGTCATCGGATCGCCCCCTCTCGCGGCGCCGGCACCCGTAGCAGGGATGTCTCCTCGCCGTGCGCCGGCACCACTCGCGCGGCGTGCCGTGCGGCCTCCTCCCGCTCCGCCGCCAGCCGCAGCAGAGCCGCCCGGTCGACCTTGCCCCGGTCCGTCTCCGGCAGCGCGGCCACCGGGAGGACCGTGGCCGGCACGCAGTAGTACGGCAGGACGTCGGCCACCGCGCGCCGGGCCGTGTCCGGGTCGACGTCGGCCGGGCAGACGAAGGAGATCAGGCTGCGGGCGTCCCGCCGGAGTGTGACGGCGCGGGAGCAGCCCGCCACCGACTCCAGCACGGAGGAGACGGAGTCGAGTTCCACGCGGAAGCCACGGACCTTGACCTGGTCGTCGGTACGGCCCAGATGTTCGAGTTGGCCGTCCGGTGTCCAGCGGCCGAGGTCGCGGGTGCGGAACATACGGCGCCCGCCGCCGAGGAAGGGGTCGGGGGCGTACCGCTCGGTGTTCAGCGCCTCGTTGTTCAGATAGCCCGCCGATACGCAGTCGCCCCCGGCCCACATCTCGCCGACCTCCCCGATGGGCAGCGCACGCCGGTGCTCGTCGAGGACGTACACCGTGTTGTTGGGGGTGGGGCGACCGATCGTGAGCAGTGCGTCGTCCACGTGGTGGTGGCGCATCGTGTTGACGATCGTCGTCTCCGTGGGCCCGCAGCAGTTGTGGAAGGCGGACCGCCGGGCCCAGGCGTCCGCGAGCGGGCGCGGGCACGGCTCGCCCGCGACCGCCACCGTCCGTACGTGGCGGCAGTCCGCCGGGTCGATCCCGGACAGCACCGTCGGTGTCGCGATCAGCACGTCCGCCGTGCGGGCCGCGGCCGCGACGTCCTTGCCGCGGACGACGAGCGTGCCGCCGTGGGCGAGACAGCCGAGGATCTCCCAGGCGGCCATGTCGAAGGCGATGTTGAGGAGCTGGGCGACCCGGTCACCGGGGCGGATGCCCAGGTCACCGGGTGCGGTGAGCAGGATGTTCGCGACGTTGCGGTGGGTGACCTTCACCCCGTTGGGCTTGCCGGTCGTGCCGGAGGTGAACAGCACGTAGCACCCGTCGTCGGGGCGCAGGGGCCGCTCCAGACGGACCGGGCCCTGTGGGGAGGGTCCGGCGGGACCGTCGTCGTCGAGCGTGATCAGCCGGTGTCCCGTCCCGGCCGGAGGCACCCGCAGCGTGTGCTCCGACTGAGTGAGGACGATCCGGGTTCCGGCGGTGCGGATGACGTGCCGCAGCTGGGCGGCGGGGGTGAGGCCGATGTCCTGCGGGACGTACGCGGCACCGGCCTTCAGCGTGCCGAGCAGTCCGACGAGCATCGGGATGGAGCGGCGTACGAACAGGCCGACGTGGTCGCCCGGCCGTACGCCCTCCCGTACGAGTCTGGCCGCGAGCCGGTCGGCACGACGGTTCAGCTCGCCGTACGTGATCGTCGTGCCCTGGTGCTCGGCGGCGACGGTGTGCGGCGCGGCGGCGGCCCGCCGTTCGACGGCGTGGTGGACGAGGGGATCGGGGACGGGGACTTCGGGACCGTGGCCGAACTGCCGGAACAGGACCCTGTCTCGGGGTGACAGATGGCTCAGGGGCATGCTTCACAGACCTCCTGGCTGTGTGGGGAGAAGATGCCTCGGGCTACTGAACGCTGACGTGCCTCGATCTGTGGATCAGTCGAGCATCGTGCGGAGGTGCAGAGCGGCAGCACCGACATGCGGTGGCGGCTCCAGCATCTTCAACGTTCAACCTGGTCTGCGTCACCGACAAAACCAGTCACATGGCTGGACTCACGGCACACGGGCAGCTTCCGCACGCCACGTGACAGGAGTCCCACGTCCCCGTCGGCGGTCAGGTGGTGGGCACGATCCGCCACTGCTGGCAGTTGTTGTTCAGCCAGGTCCACTGGCGGACGTCGGTCCCGTTGGCGGTGCCGCAGTTCGCGACGTCGGCGACCTTGCCGCTGTTCTCGTTCACGATCCGTACGTGGTCACCGGTGGCCGTGTACACCAGGCGGAACTTCTGGCAGTTGTTGTTCAGCCAGGACCACTGGCGGATGTCCGTGCCGTCGGCCGTGCCGCAACTCGCGGTGTCCATCACCTTGTTGGTCGCGACGTTCACCAGCCGGTTGGTGTCGTTGCCCAGGTCCTCGATCCGCCACTTCTGGTTGGCGCCGCCGTTGCAGGTCCACTGCATGATGTTGGTGCCGTCGGCGGTGTTGCCGCTCGCCACGTCCAGGCACTTGCCGCTGTTGCGGTTCACGAGCGTGTACGCGGTCGGGGTGGCCGCCGTCTCTCCGGACGGGCCCGGCAGGGTGGTGCCGAGAGCCACGGGAGTGCCGAAGTTCGGTGTGCCGTCGGCGTTCCAGGTGAACTTCTGTGCCCTGGTGGTGCGTTCGTTGCCGCAGCGGTCGGTGGTGGAGTCGTTGGCGTGGTAGACGATCCAGTTCTCGGTGCCGTCGGGAGAGGTGAAGAAGCCGTTGTGCCCGGGGCCGTAGACGCTCGCCGCGTCGTCGCGGCGGAAGACCGGTGTCGGCTTCTTCGTCCACGCGGCGGGGTCCAACGGGTCGCTGCCGGTCAGTTCCAGCTGGCCGAGCTGGTAGTCGGGGGTGTCGCAGGCGCTCGCGGCGTAGATGAGGAAGGTGCGGCCGTCGTGCTGCAGGGCTTCCGGACCTTCGTTGATGGCCGCCTTGTGGATCTCCCAGCTGAGGGTCGGCGTGGAGATGACCGTCCAGTTCCCGCTCACGGTGTACGGGTTGGTCATCGGGGCGATGACCAGACCGGGCGGCGTGCTGCTGTTCGTTCTTCCGCTGCCGACCAGGTAGTTCTGGCCGTTCACCCGCAGAACGCTCGCGTCGATCAGCCAGTCGGTCGGGTACAGGTTGGGACCCTTGATCATCGACTTGTACGTGTACGGGCCCATGGGGTCCGTACCGGCGCTCTCCAGGACATGCGTCCGCTGGGTGCCGGTGGCCCCGCAGCACGGGGTGCCGCTCTGCCCGGCGCTGTAGTACAGGTACCAGTGGCCGTCCGAGAAGTGGATCTCCGGGGCCCAGATGTTGGAGTTGCGGCTGGGTGTGGTGTCCGACCAGATCTGGACGCTGGGGGCGGTGGCGAGACCGGCGAGGGTCGGCGATTTGCGCATGCCCAGGACACCGGTGAACGTCGTCGTGACGAGGTAGTAGTTGCCGTCGTAGTACTCCAGCCAGGGATCGGCACCCTTCACCGATTTGAGCGGGTTCGTGTAGGGGCGGCCGTCCACCGCGGACGCGGGGCCTTGTGCGCAGGCCAGCGCCATGAGCAGGGCCACAGCGCCGGTCAGCCACAACCTGAGATGGCGGAGGATCACGGTACTTCCTTTCCGGGTTTCACCGTGTCGGACGTCGACAAGGGGATGCCGGCGCCTCGAGGAGAGAGCGCCGGCATCCCTTTCGGAGGTCGGGTCAGTCAGTTCGTCACGCGGAAGGTGGCGTCGGCGCGCCCTGTCGCGGTGGTGATCGGGTCGAGCTTCAGGTAGTAGGCGTAGTGGCGGATGTAGCGGTCGGGGTGGTTGTAGGACTGGAAGGAGGACCAGGTGGAGTCGGCGAGGCCGGCGACCTGGCGGAAGGTGGCGTCCGCGGCGAACTGGGCGGTGCCGTCGTTGCGGACCAGCTGGAAGTCGTTGTTGACGTGCCGCAGGAAGTAGCCGCGGTAGTTCACCGACTCGAAGGAGACGGTGCCGGTGCCCGTGAGGCCGGGCCGGATGCGGAACTGGGCGTCGGGGCCGGTGATGTTCTGGTCGATGCGCACGTCGAAGTTGGCGTGCCGTACGTACCGGTCCTGGAAGTTGAACGACTGGAGCCGCTTGGCCGGGGTGTCGGTCCAGCGGGCGAGGACACGGGTGTCCTCGGCGGCCGTGAGGTTCAGGATCGAGCCGTGGCGCTTCTTGTTGACGCCCATGTTGTAGCTGCCCGCCGCCGGCAGCTGGTAGGTGCCGGGGACGGAGGGGTTGACCGAGGTGACCGGCATGTAACCGCGTCCGGAGGAGTACTGGTCGAGGTAGAGCGCCCACTCGTTGCGGTCGCGGAACTTCATCCACATCGGGCCCTCGACCTGGGCGCCGGTCAGGCCGATGCCGGAGAGGTTGCCGAGGTTGGTCCACGTGCCGAGGATCGAGTTGCTGCCTTCGATGGTGATCTGGCCGTCACCGGAGGCGCGCACGTAGCGGTAGTTGCCCACACCGGCCGGCATCTCGACGATCTGGGTGTCGATGAGTTCCTGGGTACCGGGGCGGTCGATGTAGACCTGCGGGGTGGTGATGGTGCGGAAGTCGCTGGTGCGGGCGTAGTAGATGCGGTGCTTCGCCTTGCCGTTGAGAGGCACGTTCGTCGCCCAGTACAGGACGTAGTCGTTCGTCTCGGGGTCCCAGATCGCCTCGGGCGCCCAGGCGTTGCGCGCGTCGGGGATCGAGCCGGCGACGTTGAGCAGCCACGGCTCCGACCAGTTGATCAGGTCCGTCGACTCCCACACGACCAGGTTGTGGCTGCCGTTGAACACGGCGGCCTCCCAGTTCTGCCCGCAGCTGATGCACAGGTCGGTGGCGATGATCCAGTACTTGCTGCCGTCGGGGGACCGCACGAGTGCGGGGTCGCGCACGCCCTTGGTGCCGACCGTGGAGCGCAGGGCTACTCCGCCGCCGTTGAGATCGGTCCAGTTCAGACCGTCCGTGCTGTACGAGAAGTAGATCTGCTGGCCGTTCGAGCCCTCCCCGATGAAGTGCGTCATCAGGTAGCCGGGCTCGGCGGCGGCCGCCCGGTCCGGTGTGATCAGGGCTTGGGAGGTGAAGAGCAGGCTGACGGCGACCAGTACCGCCGCCAGCCGGGATATGAGCGTACGCATCTGCGTTTCCTGTCTCGAGGTCAGTTGGTCACGCGGAAGGTGGCGTCGGCGCGTGCCGTCGTGGTGCTGATGGGGTCGAGGCGGAGCTGGTAGGCGTAGTGGCGGATGTAGCGGTCGGGGTGGTTGTAGGACTGGAAGGAGGACCAGGTGGCGTCGGCGAGGCCGGCGACCTGGCGGAAGGTGGCGTCGGCCGCGAACTGGGCGGAGCCGTCGTTGCGGACCAGCTGGAAGTCGTAGTTGGCGTGGCGCAGGAAGTAGCCGGGGTTGTTCACCGACTCGAAGGAGACGGTGCCGGTGCCGGCGAGACCGGGCCGGATCCGGAACTTGGCGTCGTCGCTGGTGATGTTCTGGTCGATGCGCACGTCGAAGTTGGCGTGCCGTACGTACCGGTCCTGGAAGTTGAAGGACTGGAGCCGCTTGGCGGGGGTGTTGACGTACCGGGCGAGGACCCGGGCTTCCTCGGCGGCGGTGAGGGTCATGATCGAGCCGTGGCGCTTCTTGTTGACGCCCAGGCTGAAGCTGCCCGATGCCGGGAGCTGGTAGGTGCCGACCGCGGAGGGGTTGACCGTGGTGACCGGCATGTACCCGCCGCGGGAGGCGTACTGGTCGAGATACAGGGTCCACTCGTTGCGGTCGCGGAACTTCATCCACATCGGGCCCTCGACCTGGGCGCCGGTCAGGCCGATGCCGGAGAGGTTGCCGAGGTTGGTCCAGGTGCCGAGGATCGAGTTGCTGCCTTCGATGGTGATCTGGCCGTCACCGGAGGCGCGCACGTAGCGGTAGTCGCCGACGCCGGCCGGGACTTCGACGATCTGGGTGTCGATGAGTTCCTGGGTACCGGGGCGGTCGATGTAGATCTGCGGGGTGGTGATGGTGCGGAAGTCGCTGGTGCGGGCGTAGAAGATGCGGTGCTTCGTCTTGCCGTCGAGGGGCACGTTCGTCGCCCAGTACAGGACGTAGTCGTTGGTCTCGGGGTCCCAGATCGCCTCGGGGGCCCAGGCGTTGCGCCCGTCGGGGATGGCGCCGGCGACGTTGAGCAGCCACGGCTCCGACCAGCTGACCAGGTCCGTCGACTCCCAGACCACGATGCTGCGGCTGCCGTTGTTGATGGATCCGTCCACGGTCGAGCCGCAGCCCCAGCACAGGTCGGTGGCGATGATCCAGTACTTGCTGCCGTCAGGGGACCGCACCAGTGCGGGGTCGCGCACGCCCTTGGTGCCGACCGTGGAGCGCAGGATCGGCGCTCCGCCGTTGAGGTCGTTCCAGTGGAGGCCGTCCGCGCTGTGCGCGAGGTACATCTGCTGACCGGCAGACCCCTCCCCGGTGAAGTGCAGCATCAGGTAGCCCGGGTCGGCGGCGGCCGCCCGCTGCGGTGCGGCCAAGGACTGGGAGGTGAAGAAGAGGCCGACGGCGAGGAATATCGCCGCGAGCCGGGTGAGGAGTCTTGCCATGTGCGTTTCCTGTCTTCGTCGCCGGTGCGGGGACGGATCGGGAGGCGGTGTCGGACGAAGGCCCACGGGGAGCCCGTGGCGGAGGCGTGTGCGTTGTCCGAGCGGGGCCGGGCACGCGGTCGAGGCGACGGCGACGCACTTGCCGTTGTTGACGGGGTCTGCCGAACCAGTTGTTCGGAATGTCGGACATCGTTCGTGAAGTCGGCCAAAAGTTAGAGTGAGGTAAAAGTGGGTGTCAAGAGGCGTGAAGTTTGTGAAAAGTCCTCGGGGCGGGTCCGTACTGAAGGAGACGCACCGGCGCGCCGTGGATAACGGAAAAGCCGCGACGGGCGAGGAAGCGCGGCGGCACCGGAGAGGCGGCCCACGCGAAGCCCGCGGACGCGCTCCTGGCAAACTGTCGCCCTCCACACATCGGCAAAGGCGACGGGACGGTGGGGCGGGGTGCGCTCCCAGAACAGGCAGGAACGGCTGGACGTCGCCGTCGTCATGGCGGCGCGGGCCGGGGACCGGCAGGCGTCGGAACAGCTGGTACGGGATTTCCTGCCGTTGGTATACAACATCGTCGGGCGGGCGCTGGACGGGCACAGCGACGTCGACGACGTGGTCCAGGAGACGATGGTGCGGGTCCTGGACGGGTTGCCCGGGCTGGAGCGGCCGGATCGTTTCCGGTCCTGGCTCGTCGCCATCACCGTGCGACAGATCCGTGACCGGTGGCGCAGGGGGCGCACCGGGCTCGCCGCGGAACCCCTGGAGGAGAGCGCCCACGAAGCGGACCCGCAGGCCGACTTCGCCGACCTGACGCTTCTCCGGCTCGCGCTGTCGGGCCAGCGGCGTGAAGCGGTGGAGGCGACCCGCTGGCTGGACGACGAGGAACGTGAACTGCTCTCGCTGTGGTGGTTGGAGAGCGCCGGTGAACTGACCCGCGGCGAACTCTCGGAGGCATGCGGCCTCACCCCGCAGCACGCCGCGGTCCGGGTCCAGCGGGTCAAGGAACGGCTGGAGACCGCGCGCACCGTCGTACGGGCCGTGACGGCCTCGCCGCGCTGCCCGGACCTGGCCGCCGTGCTCGCCTCGTGGGACGGGCGGCCGTCCGGGCTGTGGCGCAAGCGGCTGGCACGCCATGTCCGCGACTGTCCGCAGTGCCTGTCGAACTCGTCCGACCTGATACCGGCGGAAGGGCTGCTGGCCGGTCTCGCGCTGGTGCCGGTGCCGGCCGGCCTGACCGGCCTGGTACTGGCCAGGACGCTGGAGGCGGGCTCGGCCGGGGGGACCGTCGGCGCGAGTGCGGGTTCGAGCGCGGGCACGGGCGGGGGCGCGGCTTCGGGCGCGGGCACGGGCGGGGGCGCGGGTTCGGGCGCGGGCACGAGCGCGGGTTCGGGCGCGGGCGCGGCCGCACACACGGCGGGCGGTGCGAGCCACATGGCGCGGGCGCTCGGCGGGCTGGCCGCCAAGCCCGCGGTCGCGGCAGCCGCGGGTGCCGTCGCCCTCGCGGTGGCCGGGGTGGCCGGGGTGGCCTGGTATGCCGCCGGGGGATCGCACGAGCCGGCCCCGCGGCCCGCCGTGGCGGCGCCGTCACCGCCCGCCGCCTCGTCCGTGCCGTCGTCCTCCTCGAAGACGTCCGCCTCACGGACACCGGCACCGACCACCACACCGACCAAGGCGCCGACCGCGACGCCGACGGCGACCCGGGCCACGGCCGCCGAGGCGCGGATCTCGGGGCCGCACGCCCTGCGGTCGGTCGACAGCCCCGGCGACTACGTGAGCCAGTCCGGCCGACTCGGCGTCATGGGCCCGGTCGGCGCGGACAGCTCCGCGGCCACCCGGCAGGCGGCCACCTTCACCTTCGTCACCGGCCTGGCCGACCCCCGCTGCTACTCCCTCAGGGATGCCACGGGCAGGTATCTGCGGCACTACGCCTTCCGCGTGCGGCTGGACACGGACGACGAATCCGCCATCTTCCGGAAGGACGCCACCTTCTGCCCCCGCAGCGGTTCCATGGCCGGTTCGGTCTCCCTGGAGTCGTACAACTACCCCGGCCGCTACCTCCGCCACCGGGACAACGGCCAGCTCTGGATCGACCCCTCCCAGGACACGGCCTCCTACCGGGCCAGCCGTTCCTTCGTCCTCGTGGCGCCCTGGACCTGACGCCGAACGGCCCTGACCCCGAAGAAAGTTGTTCGACGTATCGGACATTGTTCGTAAAGTGTTGACGCTCCCTCGCGGTTCACTTCACACTCACGCAACGCGATGTCATACGGGCGGCACGTCACCACCTCGGTCGAGGTGCACGGGCCCCCTCCTCAAGCATGTCTTCATCACGGGATGTGAACCCATGCACAGCGTGAGACCTCAGGGCCGCGGGAGATTCCGGGCCGGTGCTCTGGCCGCCGTGGCCGCCGCCTCGCTCCTGGTGGGCGTCGCCGGCCCGGCGGCCCCCGCCCAGGCGGCGGAGATCACCGACGGCCTGGCTCTCTGGTACAAACTCGACGCCACCTCGGGTGCCGTGGCGGCGGACTCCTCGGGCAACGGCAGGGACGGCACCGTCAACGGCACCGCGAGCTGGTCGGGTTCCGGGGAAGGGCTCACGTTCAACGGCTCCGACACCTACATCAAGGTGCCGGACAACATCATGAGCGGCATGAACTCGATCACCGTCTCGATGGACGTGCAGATCGACGCCAACCAGGCCACGCCGTACTTCCTCTACGGCTTCGGCAACACCAGCAACGGCGCCGGCAACGGGTACCTGTTCACCACCGGCAACACCTTCCGGACCGCCATCGCCTCCGGGGGCTTCTCCACCGAGCAGAACACCCGGACCTCCGCCGCGCTGCCGCGCTCGGTCTGGAAGAACGTGACCTACACGCAGACCGGCACCACGGGCATCCTCTACCAGGACGGCGTGGAGGTGGCCCGCAACTCGTCGGTCACCCTCACCCCCGGCTCCATCGGATCGGGCATCACCACGGCCAACTACATAGGCAAGTCGCTCTACAGCGGTGACAAGCTCTTCAAGGGCAAGATGCGCGACTTCCGGGTCTACAACCGCGCGCTGGCGCCCGGCGAGGTCTTCGACATCAGCGGGAACACCACGGCCATCGCCGAGGCCACCCACCCCTCGCTGAAGATCGACGCCATCATCGACGACGCCAACAGCAAGATCACGCTGCCGATGAAGGAGGGCACGGACCTCACCGCGCTCGCCCCGCAGTTCACCCTCGTCCAGGGCGCGTCCATCAGCCCGGCCTCCGGCACCCCACGTGACTTCACCAGCCCGGTGACGTACGAGGTGACCGGCTCCGACGGCGCCAAGCGCACCTGGACGGTGGAGGCGCTGGTGATGAGGAGCCCGGTCCTGCCGGGGCTCACCGCCGACCCGAACATCGTCCGCTTCGGCGACACGTACTACATCTACCCGACCACCGACGGGTTCGCGAACTGGAGCGCTACGCAGTTCAAGGCGTACTCCTCCAAGGACCTGGTCCACTGGACGGACCATGGCGTCATCCTCGACCTCGGCCCCGACATCGGCTGGACCAACAGCCGTGCCTGGGCGCCGACGATGACCGCGAAGAACGGGAAGTACTACTTCTACTACTCCGCCGACGGGAACATCGGCGTCGCGGTCTCCGACTCGCCCACCGGCCAGTTCAAGGACCCGCTGGGCAAGCCGCTGATCGCCCGCGGCACCTACTCCGGCCAGATGATCGACCCGGCGGTCTTCACCGACGACGACGGCCAGTCCTACCTCTACTTCGCCAACGGCCAGGCGTACGTGGTTCCCCTGAACGACGACATGGTCTCCTTCGACGCCTCCAAGGTCACCAACATCACCCCCAGCGGCTACCGGGAGGGCTCCTTCGTCGTCAAGCGCAAGGGCACCTACTACTTCATGTGGTCGGAGAACGACACACGTGACGAGAACTACCGGGTCGCCTACGCCACCGGCTCCTCGCCCACCGGTCCCTGGACCAAGCGGGGCGTGATCCTGGAGAAGGACCTCTCGCTCGGTATCAAGGGCCCCGGCCACCACTCCGTGGTGCAGGTGCCGGGCACCGACGACTGGTACATCGCCTACCACCGCTTCGCCATCCCCGGCGGAGACGGCACCCACCGCGAAACCACCATCGACAAGCTGGAGTTCGACGCCGACGGCCTGATCAAGAAGGTCGTCCCCACCCTCGGCGGCATCGAGCCGGTCACCGGCGGCACCGCGCTGCCGGTGCACACCACCCGCTCGCTCCAGTCGGTCAACTTCCCCGGCCGCTACGCCGTCGTACGCTCCGACAGCCTCGGCTACCTCGACCCGGTGACGTCGTCCAGCACCACGGCGGTCAAGCAGAGCGCCACCTTCACGATCGTCCCCGGCCTGGCCGACGGGAACTGCTACTCGTTCCGTGACGCGTCCGGCCGCTATCTGCGCCACAAGGACCTCCGTGTCCGCGCCGACGCGAGCAACGGCACGACGCTCTTCAACAAGGACGCCACCTTCTGCGCCCGGCCGGGCTCGGCCACCGGTTCGGTCAGCCTGGAGGCGTACAACTACCCCGGCCGCTACCTCCGCCACTACAACTACGAGCTGCGCGTCGATCCCTTCCAGGACACCACCACGTTCCGCGCCGACAGCTCCTTCAAGGCGGTCAGCCCCTGGGCGTGACGGTTCGCCGCACAGCCGGGCCACGATCCGCGTCGGCCGCAACCACCTGCGAGGTTGCGGCCGACGCGCCGTGCGCCGGGCCCACAGCCGTCTGCCGGGCACATGGAGGCTCCGCCCGCGGAAGGGGTTCCGCGGGTCGCGTCGGCCTGGGGCTCACCCCTGGTCGCCGGAGTTCTTCTCCAGTTCCTGGGCGGCCTCGACCAGCGCCTGTGCGCCCTCCAGGTCGTCGCCGAAATCCACGGTCAGCGCGCAGTCGGCCCCCGGCTCCCAGAGCATGGCGACCTCGTGCTCCCTGCTCCGGACGCCGCTGACGAGGGTCGCCACGTCCTGATCGCTGATGTCGTGCAGCCCCAGTCGGACCGTGCAGTCGATCTCCTTGCTCAGCCGCATGGCGCCTCCAGATCATCGACCCCTGCGGCCAGTCTGCGCCTCACTCGAATGGCGCGCACATGGAACGCCGCCCGAATCGGAGCCGACCCCCGTCGGCCGCGCGCCCGTGCCCACGCCGACCGCGCCGTGCCGCCCACGCCGACCGCGCCGTGCCGCCCGCGCCGTGCCGCCCACGCCGACCGCGCCGTGCCGCCCACGCCGTGCCGCCTACCCCGACCGCGCTGTGCCGCCCACGCCGACCGCGCTCTGACGTCTGTGGCGCGTTCGCGCCCCGCGTCGGGCTCCTCGCGCAAGGGGCGCTTAAGAGGCGCTCGGCAGGCTCGGTGCGGCCACCGGCAGTGGTGGTGGGTCCGGGTCCGGATCGGGGCGCGGGTCCGCAGCGGCGCTCTCGTACCACCGCGAGCGCCGAGCGACGGGCGATTCAGTGAATGGAGACACCATGGCCACGGTTGTGAGCACCGCCGTGGGCGAGCGGACCGGACCGCTGGACCGGCTGCGCGCCCTCCACGCCGAAGGACGCCTCGCCGACGCGTACGACGAGGTGCCCGGTCTGCTGGCCGAGCTGGCCGCGGCCGGGGACCCCGCCGGGCCGCCCGCGCCGGACCTGGCGCGGGCCGGGCAGCTGCTGGCCCGGCTGGACCGGGAGGAGGTGCTGCGCGAGCACCCCGGCACCGAGACGATCACCGTCGCCGTCACCGGCGGCTCCACGCTGACGGGGCTCACCGCACCGCTGACCGCCGAACTCGCCCGGCACGGCCTGCTGGCGAAGCTGACCGAGGGCGACTACGGCGCCTGGCGCCGCGACCTCCACGACATCTCCAGCGACGTGTACGCCGCGGATCTCGCGCTGTGCGTGCTGGACGCCGAGATCGTCTTCGCCGAGCTGCCGCACCCCTGGTCGGTGGAGGACGTCCAGCGCGTCCTGTCCGGGAAGCTCAGCCTGATCGGCTCGCTCGCCGAGCGCTATGTCACGCGCGGCGCCGGCACCCTCGTGCTCAACACCGTGCCCCTGCTCCGCAGCCAGCTGCGCCGCCTGGTCGACGCCCGGTCCAGGGCCCGGCTCGGCGTCGTCTGGCGGGAGTTCAACGCGGGGCTGCTGCGGCTCGCCGCCGTCCACGACCGCGTCCACGTCGTGGACCTCGATCCGCTGGTCGCGGCCGGCGGCCCGGTCAACGAGCCGCGCCTCGCCGCCTACGCCAAGGTGCAGTTCGGCGAGGAACTGCTCGCCGGCTACGCCCGCGAGGTCGGCCACCTGGCCCGCGTGCTGCGCGGCCGCACCAAGAAGGTGCTGGTCGTCGACCTGGACAACACCCTGTGGGACGGCATCCTCGGCGACGACGGCCCGGACGGCATCGCCGCCGCCACCACCTACCGGGGCGAGGCGTTCGGCCGGTTCCAGAAGGCCGTCGGGCAGATCGGCGCCCAGGGCGTGCTGCTCGCGGTGTGCAGCAAGAACGACATCGAGCCCGTCCGCGGAGTGCTGCGCGACCACCCCGACATGGCCCTGCGGGAGACCGACTTCGTCCAGGTCACCGCCAACTGGGAGCCCAAGGACCGCAACCTGCTGGAGATCGCCCAGCGGCTCAACCTCGGCGTGGACAGCTTCGTCTTCGCCGACGACTCCCCGTTCGAGTGCGGGCTGGTGGCCCGCAGCCTGCCCGGCGTCGCCGTGGTCCGGCTCGACGAGGAACCCGCCCTGCACATCGAACGGCTGCTCGCCGACGGCTGGTTCGACGTACGGGAGCTGACCGCCGAGGACCGCGCCCGGACGACGCAGTACCGCACCGAGGTGGCACGGCAGGACCTCCTGGAGAGCGCCGAGTCCATGGAGGAGTACCTCGCGGAACTGGGGGTCGAGGTCACCTTCTCGCCCGTGCGGGAGCACGAGATCGCCCGGGTCTCCCAGGTGACGCTGCGCACCAACCAGTTCAACCTCACCACCGAACGGCTCCAGCAGGCCGACGTACGGGCCCGTCACGAGTCCGCCGACACGCTGGTGCTGGCGATCCGCTCCGCGGACCGGTTCGGGGACAACGGCCTCGTGGGCGCGGTCCTGGTGAGCGGCGTCGACCCGGCCGGCGGCACCGCCGGCGAGTGGCACATCGACAACGTGCTGCTGAGCTGCCGGGTGTTCTCCCGCGGCATCGAGCAGGCGTGCCTGGCCGCGCTGCTGCGCGAGGCCCGGGCCCGCGGGGCGGGCGCCGTGCACGCCCGCTACCGGCCGACGGCCAAGAACCACCGGGTGCGCGAGCTGTACCCGTCGCTGGGCTTCGCCGAGACGGGCGAGGACGCGGACGGCACCGTGTCGTTCCGGCACGACCTGTCCGAGGACCACCTGCCGACGCCGCCGGCGCACGTCCGCCTGAGCGCGGACTTCGCCCGGCGCTCGTCCTGAGGCGGGGTGACGTGGCCGCCCCGCCCGGCATGTGGTGGTCTCCGCGCCGCGTCTGGCGGGGCGTCGTCACGTTCTTCGTGGACGGCTTCGGCGCGCTGGCCATGATCTTCGGCATGGTGCCGCCGGCCTCCGTCGAGCAGGCGAAGCAGTGGTGGCTCGGGGATCCGGGCCCCGGTGTCCGGGGCGGCGCGCTCCCGCTCGACGAGCCGCCGCCCGCCCATCCCGAGCGCCTGGTCGCCGATGTGCCGCTGTCCCCGCGTGAACGGGAGCTGTGGGCGCAGCTGGAGGGCCACGGCCGGGTGGAGGACGGCCCCGGCCGGCGGGAGTGACGTCGGCCGCAAGAGGGGCTTTAGAGACGGACCCGACGATCGGCACGACAGGTCGGGCGGGTGACTGGCGGGTCCGGCCGGTTCGGCCGGTTCAGCGGTTTTCACGCGATACGAGTCGCTTCGAGGCGAGGGGAAAGACGGTGGCGGAATTCGGTTCATTCGCGGAGCTCGTGCTGACGCGGTCGGACGAACGGGGTGACAAGGACGCGTTCCTGTTCCTCGCGGACGGCGTACGGGGCAAGGAGCCCGAGCGACTGCCGTACCGGAGCCTGGACCGGTCGGCCAAGGACATCGCGTCCTGGCTGCAGGAACGGGGTCTGGCGGGACGTCAGGTCCTGCTGCTGTACCCCTCGGGCCTGGACTTCGTGAAGGCGTTCGTGGGCTGCCTCTACGCCGGCGCCGTCGCGGTGCCCGCGCCCCTGCCCTCCGAGCAGGGCCAGCACTTCCGCCGGGTCTCGGGGATCGTCCGCGACGCCCGCGTCGGCGCCGTGCTGACCCTCGCCGAGCACGCCCCGGAGGTGGAGGCGTGGCTGGCCGCCGAGGGCTTCTCCGACGTGGTCTGCCTGCCCACCGACCAGGGCACGGTCGGGGACGCGGACGCCTGGCGCGACCCGGGTCTGGGCCCGGAGCACCTGGCCTTCCTGCAGTACACCTCCGGGTCCACCAGCGCCCCCAAGGGCGTGATGGTCTCGCACGGCAACCTGCTCGCCAACGAGGCGGCCATCGCCCGCTCCACCGGCAACACCCCCGACACGATGATCGGCGGATGGCTGCCCTTCTACCACGACATGGGCCTGATCGGGCACATCCTCCAGCCGCTGTGGCTGGGCACCACGAGCGTGCTCATCCCCCCGGTGTCGTTCCTGCGCAAGCCCGCCCGCTGGCTGGAAATGGTCAGCGAGTACGGGGTGAACGCCAGCGGCGGCCCCAACTTCGCGTACGACCTGTGCGTCCGCCGCGTCACCGACGCGCAGCTGGAGGGCCTGGACCTGTCGACGTGGCGGACCGCCTGCAACGGCGCCGAACCCGTCCGCGCCGAGACCCTCCAGGCGTTCACCGAGCGCTTCGGGCCCCACGGCTTCCGCGCGGAGACCATGTTCCCCTGCTACGGCATGGCCGAGACGACCCTGCTGGTGACCGGCACCCCCAAGACACGGGGCGCGCTGCTGCGCGAGGTCGACGCGGCCGGCCTGGAACAGGGCACCCTCGCCGGACCGTTCCTGGGCGCCCCGCGCCGCACCCTGGTCAGCAGCGGGGTCGCGCTCGCCGAGGACTTCGAGGTGCGGATCGTCGACCCCGAGACGCTCGTCGAGCAGCCCGAGGGCCGGGTCGGGGAGATCTGGGTGCGCGGCGCCAGCGTGGCCTCCGGCTACTGGGAGCGGCCAGAGGTCAACGCGGAGATCTTCGGCGCCCGGATCGCCGGCCAGGAGGAGCTGGGCGCCTGGCTGCGCACCGGCGACATGGGCGTCCTCGGCGGCGGTGAGCTGTTCGTGACGGGCCGTCTCAAGGAGATGGTCCTCATCAACGGCCGCAACATCTACCCGTACGACGTGGAGAGCGCGGTCCGCGGCCTGAACCCGGCGATCGGCGCCGGGGCGGTCTTCGCCGTCGACACCGGCGGCCAGGAGCACCTCGTGGTGATCCACGAGATCCGGGCCGCCGCCGCGGGCGACGACCTCAAGAGCATCGCCACCGACATCCAGCGGCACATCGGCCTGGAGTTCGCCGTACCGGCCGGCAACGTCCTGCTCGTCCGCCCCGGCACCGTCCGCAGGACCACCAGCGGCAAGATCCAGCGGACCCTGATGCGCAAGCTGTTCCTCCAGGGCGCCGTCACCGCGCTGCACTCCGTGCTCGACCCGTCGGTGCGCACCCTCGTCGAAACCGCGGCGGGCGCCGCGGCGTCCGCGTCCGGCGCGGCGGACACCCCGGCCGCCGACGCGGCCATGGCACCGGTGGGCTGAACCATGGACCATCCTCCCTACCGCGTCGCACAGGAGCTGGAGTCGCTCCTCGGCGACCCCGACGACCCCCGCACACCCTTCTCGCACGCCCGCTGCCTGGAACTGGACGAGAACGAGGAGTTCCCGTCCGACATCTGCCGGGTGCTGGAGGGCTGGGGGCTGCAGGAGTTCTACATCCCCGCCGAGTACGGCGGCAGGCTCACCGACTACGAGACCGTCATGCAGGTCATGCGGGTGGTGGCCCGCCGCGATCTGACCGTCGCCGTCGGCCACGGCAAGACGTACCTGGGCGGGGTGTGCGTCTGGATCTCCGGCACCCCCGAGCAGGCCCGCCGGCTCGCCGCGGACATCCGGGCGGGCGTGCCGGTCTCGCTGGCCCTCACCGAGCGCGCCCACGGCAGCGACCTGCTCGCCGGGGACGTGCGGGGCGAGGCCGACGGCGCGGGCGGCTGGCGCGTCAGCGGCGAGAAGTGGCTGATCAACAACGCCACCCGGGGCAGCCTGCTCTCCGTGCTCACCCGAACGTCCGAGGACGGCGGGCCGCGCGGTTTCACGGTGCTGCTCGTCGACAAGCGGCCCCTGACCGAGGGGGAGCACTACCGCCACGTCGACAAGATCCACACCCATGGCATCCGGGGCGCCGACATCAGCGGCATCACCTTCGACGGCGCCCCCGTGCCGGCGGACGCGGCGGTCGGCGGGGAGGGCGGCGGCGTCGAGACCGTCCTCAAGGCCCTCCAGCTCACCCGTACCATGTGCGCCTCGCTGTCGCTGGGTTCGGCCGACCACGCGCTGAACATCGCCCTGGACTTCGCCGAGCGGCGCGAACTGTTCGGACGGCGCCTGGTCGACCTGCCGCAGGCACGGCACGTGCTCGCCTCGGCCGCCGCGGACGTGCTCGCCGGGGAGGCGCTGGCCACGGTCGCCGCCCGGTCCGTGCACACCGTCCCCGACGAGCTGAGCGTGGCCGCCGCCGTCACCAAGTACCTGGTGCCCACCGGCACCGAGGGCGTGATCGCCGAGCTGACCCGGCTGCTCGGGGCGCGGGCCTTCCTCAAGGACGTCCACGCCCTCGGCATGTTCCAGAAGGTCGACCGCGACCACCGCATCGTCGGCCTCTTCGACGGCAACACCCTCGTCAACCTCAACTCCCTGGTCAACCAGTTCCGTTCGCTGTCCCGTGGCTGGCTGCGGGGCAGCGGCGACACGGCAGGCGCCGCCCGCGCCTTCGACCTCGCGGAGCCGCTGCCCCCGCTCGCCCCCGAGCGGCTCTCCCTGGTGGCCCGGCGGGGCAGCGGCATCATGGCCACCCTCCCGGCGTCGGTCGCGGCGTTGCGCGCCGAGGCCGCCGGGCGGCCCGAACTCAAGGGCGCGCTGGGCGCGGCGGAGCGGCTGCTCGCGGTGACCGGCCGGGTCCACGAGGCGATGGACGCCCACCGCGCCGTGGTCTCCGACGTCCCGCCCGCCGCGTTCGACGTGGCCCGGCAGTACAGCCTGTGCCTGGCCGGCGCCGCCTGCCTCGGCCTGTGGACGCACAACCACCGGGCCGCGGAGGCGGGGCGCACCGGGACGCTGTGGCGCGACGGGGTGTGGCTGTGGCCCGTCCTCGACCGGCTGCTGGCGCGGCTGGGCGAACCGGACGCCGGCGACCCCGACGCCTACCCCCCGCTGCTGGAGCGGCTGCGCGCCGCACGTGACGCGGGCGAGCTGTTCTCCCTGCTCCCGTTCACCCTGCACCGGCCCGCCGACGTCCCCACCGGCGTTCCCATCGACGTTCCCACAGGCCGCCCCACCGACCGCCCCACCGGGGCACCCGGCGCTACCGCAGCGCCCTCCCACGCGCCCGGCGGCGAGGGCGCCTCGCCGGCCGCCGCACCGCCCGCACACACCGCCACCCGGGTCGCCGTCGGCGGCGCCCGGACATCCGAGGGGACGTCATGCTGAGTGATCCCGCGGTCCAGGGGCTGCACGGCAAGGCAGCCCCGAACGGCACCGCACCCACCGACCAGGCCGCCCACCGGGCGCGCGAGAGCGAGGTCCAGGCCCGGATCGCCGACCTGGAGAGCCGCTTCGGGGACCCCCAGGACCCCGCCAACCCGCTCGGCGCCGTCGGACTGCTGGCCGCCGACGAGGCCGGGGAACTGCCCGCCGCCGGTGAGCGGCTCCTCGACGACGTGGTGCTCAACGCCGAGTTCGTGCCCACCGACCTCGGCGGGCGACTCGACCGGCTCGACACACTCGTCCGCGTGATGCGCCAGGTGTTCCGCCGGGACGTGGCGCTCGGCCTCGGCTACGGCATCACGTCCTTCATGGCCGCCGTCAACGTGTGGACCGCCGGCAACGAGGAGCAGCGCCGCCGGACGGCGGACCTGCTGCTCGGCGGCTCCAAGGTCTCCGTCGCCTACCACGAGCTGCCGCACGGCAACGACTTCGTGCGCAACGAGTTCCGGGCCGACCCCGTACCCGGCGGCTTCCGTCTCAACGGCCGCAAGGAGGTCATCAACAACGCCGACCGGGCCGACGCCTACGCCCTGTTCAGCCGTACCGACGACAGCCCCGGCAGCCGCAGCCACTCCGTGCTGCTGGTCGAGCGGGACCAGCTCGACGCGGAACGCTTCGCGGTCCTGCCCCGCTACAACGCGGTCGGTGTGCGCGGCTGCCGCCTGTCCGGGCTGGACTTCACCGACTGCCCGGTGCCCGACAGCACCCTCGTCGGCGCCCGCGGCCAGGGCGTGGAACTGGCGCTGCGATCCTTCCAGATCACCCGCAGCGCCGTGCCCAGCATGGCCGTCGGCGCCCTCGACACCAGCCTGCGCACGGTCGTGCGGTTCGCCCTCGGACGCCAGCTGTACCGGCGTTCGGTGATGGAGATCCCGCACGCCTCCGCCACCCTCACCGGCGCCTTCCTCGACCTGCTGATCTGCGACAGCATGGCCACGGTCGGCACCCGGGCGGTGCATCTGCTGCCCGACGAGACCAGCGTGTACGCGGCCGCCGTGAAGTACCTGGTGCCCAAGATGCTCACCGACACCATGTACGACCTGTCGATCGTGCTCGGCGCGCGGTTCTACGTCCGGGAGGGCGAGTTCGGCCTCTTCCAGAAGCACGTCCGTGACCTGCCGGTGCTCAGCCTCGGCCACGCCGGCTCCGCCGCCTGCCAGGCCACCATCATCCCCCAGCTGTCCCGGCTGGCCCGGCGCGCCTGGTTCTCCGGGGACGAGGCCCCGCGGAGCCTGTTCCGCCCCCGCGAGGGGCTGCCCGGCATCCCCTTCGAGGACCTCGCCCTGGCCAGCGGCCGGGACAGCCTCAGCGCCTCCCTCGTCGCCGCCGCCGACGACCTGCCCAGCGGCTCTCCCGAGGAACTCGCCGTGCAGGCGCTCGTCATGCGGATGCTGGACCAGCTGCGCCAGATCCAGGAGGACAGCCTCAACCTGTCCCCGCAGGACCGCACCGCCCTCGCCAGCCCCGCCAGCTTCGCGCTCGCCGACCGCTACGCGGTGTTCCTCGCGGCGGCGTCCGTGCTCGGTGTCTGGCGCGGGGCCCAGGGCGGCGACGACCCCTTCCTGGCCGACCCGGCCTGGGTGGCCGCCGCACTGCACCGGCTGGCGCGACGGCTCGGGCAGCGCCCCGCCGACCTGCCGCCCGGGTGCGAGGGCCGGGTGCACGAAGAAGTGCTCCGGCGCTTCCACGAACGCCGCAGCTACGACCTCTACGACACCCCGCTGGCCGGCTGACCGCCGGCCGACCGGACCTGACGCGCCTTCACGAGGAGTTACACCATGTCTGTTCCCGCGACCGACCGCACCGCGAACAACGAGCACACCGCACACACCGTCGAGTCGCTGAGCAGCTGGCTCGCCGACCGGATCGCCCTCTACCTCAAGCGGACGCCGTCCGAGATCTCCCCGACCGTGCCGCTGGCCGAGTACGGGCTGGACTCGGTGGCCGCGCTGAGCCTGTGCGGTGACATCGAGGAGGACTTCGACCTCGTCCTCGAACCCACCGTGGCCTGGGACTACCCGACCGTCGAGGCGCTGGCCGGGCACCTGGTCGAGGAGCTGGGGGAGATGGGGGGAGACAATCGATGAGGCCCGTCGCCATAGTCGGCATCGACTGCCGGTTCCCGGGGGCGCCCGACGCGGCCGCCTACTGGGACATGCTGATGCGCTCCGGGGACGGGGTGGACAAGGTGCCCCGGCAGCGCTGGGACGCCCGTGACTTCCACTCCCGCTCCGGTGCCGAAGGACACTCCAACACCACCGAGGGCGGGTTCATCTCCGACCCGGACGCCTTCGACAACGAGTTCTTCACCGTCTCCCCGCGCGAGGCGGCCGCCATGGACCCGCAGCAGAGACTGCTGCTCCAGTGCGCCTGGCGCGCCGTGGAGGACGCCGGGATCGCCCCGCACAAGCTGGCCGGCACCGACACCGGCGTCTTCGTCGGCATCATGGGCAACGAGTGGGCGCACCTGCACATGACCGACTACGCCAAGGTCACCGCGCAGCTCGGCTCCGGCAACGGCTACTGCATGACCGCCAACCGGATCTCGTACCACCTCGACCTCAAGGGCCCCAGCCTCGCCGTCGACACCGCCTGCTCCTCCTCCCTCGTCGCCGTCCACCTGGCGTGCAACGCGCTGCTGGCGGGGGAGTGCGACACCGCCATCGCCGCCGGGGTCAACGTGGCGCTCACCCCGGCGCTCGGCATCTTCTACACCCAGGCCGGGCTGTCCGCGCCCGACGGCCGCTGCAAGCCCTTCAGCGCCGACGCCGACGGCATCGGCCGGGGCGAGGGCGTCGGCGCGGTGGTGCTGCGGCGGCTGGAGGACGCGATCGCCGACGGCCAGCCGGTGTACGCGGTGATCCGCGGCACCGCCGTCAACCAGGACGGCCGCAGCAACGGCATCACCGCCCCCAACCGCTGGTCACAGCAGGAGGTGTTGGCCGCCGCCTACCGCCGGGCCGGTGTCGAACCGTCCGACGTCACCTTCATCGAGGCCCACGGCACCGGCACCGTCCTCGGCGACATGATCGAGATCAAGGCGCTCGGCCATCTGCACTCCGGCCGCTCCGGACGCCCGCTGGCCCTCGGCTCCGTCAAGGGCAACATCGGGCACACCGAAGGGGCCGCGGGCATCGCGGGCCTCATCAAGGTCGCCCTGTCACTGCACCACAAGACGGTCCCCGCCAGCCGGTTCGCCGCCAAGGAGAACCCCGCCCTGAAACTCGCCAAGCAGGGCATACGGCTCCTCAAGGCCCCGCTGCGGCTGCGCTCCGGGCCGGCGATCGGCGGCCTCAGCAGCTTCGGCATGGGCGGCACCAACGCCCACGCCGTCCTGGAGTCCGCGCCGCCGTACGCCGCCCGCCCCGAGGAGCGGGACCCGGACTCCGGGCGCACCGGCCGGACCACCGGCGCCTCGGGCCTCGGCGCCGGCGTCTTCACCCTGACCGCCCCCTCCACGGCCGCGCTCCGCCGCAACCTGCTCGTCCAGGCCGACGCCCTGGAACGGCGCCGGGTCCCGGCCGGCCCGCTGTGCTGGAGCAGCAACCGGACCAAGACCGGGCACCGCTACCGCTTCGCGCTGCCCGCCAAGGACACCGGCGAACTCGCCGCGACTCTGCGCGAGGCCGCCGGCGACGACGACCTGCTGGCCCGGCTCGTCGGCAACGCCACCGGCAAGCCCCAGGTGGGACTGCTGTTCACCGGGCAGGGCTCGCAGTACCCGGGAATGACCGGGCGGCTGTATCTTCAGTCGCCGCTGTACCGGCGGTTCCTCAACGAGGCCGACGAGGCGCTCGCCCCGCACGTCGGCGGCTCGGTACGCGACCTGCTGCTCTCCGGCGACGAGGCCGTGCACCGCACCGGCTGGACCCAGCCCGCCCTGTTCGCCGTCGAGTACGCCCTGGCGGCGAGCCTGACCGAACTGGGGGTGCCGCCCGCGCTGCTGCTCGGCCACAGCGTCGGCGAGTACGCCGCGGCCGTCCTCGCCGAGGTCTTCCCGCTGGAGCAGGCCGCACGGCTGATCGCCGCGCGGGGCGCCCTGATGGAGCGGCTGCCCGAGGGCGGCGGCATGCTCAGCGTGCGGGCACCGCTGGCGGATCTGGTCGAACTCGTGGACGCGGAGCCCCTCGTCGGGATCGGTGCCGTCAACGGCCCCCGTGCCACCGTCCTGTCCGGGGACCTGGCGGCACTGGAGCGGATCGACGAGGCGCTCGGACGACAGGGCGTCAGGACCCGTCGCCTGGAGGTCTCCCACGCCTTCCACTCCCCGCTGATGGAACCGATGCTCGACACGTTCGCCGCGATCGCGGACGAGGTCGGCGGCGGGGTGCCCAGGCTCCCGGTGTACTCCACCGTGCGCGGGCGGCTGCTGGAGGCCGAGCCGATGGACGCCAAGTACTGGACCGAGCACATCAGCGCCCCCGTGCTGTTCGGCGACGCGATGAGCCGGCTGCTGGAGGCGGGCCCCACCCATCTGGTGGAGGTCGGCCCCCGCCCGGTGCTCAGCGGCATGGCGCGCGCCCTGCGCTCCGAGGCCGGCGCCGGGGTGCACAGCGTGGCCCCCGTGTCGGGGGAGGAGGCCGACGGCCGTACGTTCGCCGAGGCGCTCGCCGAACTCTTCCGCAGCGGGCTCGACCCCCGGTGGGACGCCGTGTACCCGCAGGAGGAGCGGCTGCCGCAGCGGCTCGCCCCCTACGCCTTCTCCGACGCCCACCGGTTCTGGACCCGTACCGCCGTACGGGCCGCTCCGGCGGCGGACCTCAGCGTCGTCCCCGACAGCCCCCACAGCACGGACACCGCGTCGCCGCGCCCCGGGGACGAGCCGGCCGCGCACGAGCACGGCGCCGTGCTCACCGCCGTCCTGCCCGCCGCCGCGGACGACACGGCGGTGGACCCGGTGGCCCGCGCCGTCATCGAGGCCGTCGCCGAGGTGGGCGGATACGCCACGGACGAGGTCTCACGGCTGTCCCTGCTCTACGAGGACCTCGGCTTCGACTCGGTGATGATCATGGAGTTGAAGGACCGGCTCCAGGAACGGCTCGACGGGCTGGAGACGATCAGCGTGCAGGACCTCCTCCCGCGCCTGTCCTCCGTCGGCGACCTCGCCGACTACCTCCAGGACCGCGCCGGTTCGGCCGTCGCCTGACGGGGCCCGCAGACCGAGGCGCCCGCCGCTCCCGCACCGCACTCCACGGAAGGACCGCTCCCATGCAGTCGGAACACTCACCCCAGCTCCGCCCCGCCCCGCCCGGGCCGGTCTCCTACCTCGCCGCCGTCGGCACCGCGCTGCCGGGCGACCCCGTCGACAACGCGGCGCTGGCGAGGACGCTCGGCGTCAACGAAGAGTGGATCGACGTGTTCATCGGCACCCGGACCCGGCACTTCGCCCGCGACCTGGAGACGGGCGAGGTCCGCTGGTCGCTGGCCGACCTGTGCGCCCGCGCCGCCGAACAGGCGCTCACCGCCTCCGGGCTCGCCCCCCATGAGATCGACTTCGTGGTCATGGGCACCGCGACCCCGGACCACCTCATGCCCGCCACCGTCAACCACGTCGTCGACCAGCTCGGTCTGGACCAGATCCCCACCTACCAGCTCCAGTCCGGCTGCGCCGGCGCCGTCCAGGCCCTGCAACTGGGCCACACCCTCGTCACCGGAGGAGGGCACAAGGCGGGGCTGGTCATCGGCGGGGACGTCTGCAGCAAGCACCTCGACCTCGACCGGGACCTGTCCTCGGCCGCCCCCAGCGACCTCGTCAACTACGTGCTCTTCGGCGACGGAGCGGGCGCCGCCGTCGTCACCTCGGCGCCGCGCGGTGAGCGGCTGGCCCTGCGCGCCGTCCTCAACCGGTTCACCGGACTGGGCCGGGAGCCCGGCCAGGTCATCGACTGGTTCGGGCTCGCCGACCGCTACGACGACCGGCAGGCCGTACGGGAGGACTACAAGGCCATCGAGGAGTCCGTCCCCGTCATGGCCGTGGAGATCCTCTGGGAACTCCTGGAGGACGTCGACTGGACCCCGGAGCAGGTCGACTTCCTGCTGCCGCCGCAGCTGTCCGGCCGGATGACACGGCGGATCACGGAGGAACTCGGCCTGCCCGACGCCGTCGAGGTGTCCTGCGTCGCGGACACCGGGAACAACGGCAACGCCCTGCCCTTCCTCCAACTGGAGGCGCTGCTGGGGAAGATCGGCCAGGGGCAGCGCGCGCTGGCGGTCGCCGTCGAGTCCAGCAAGTGGATCAAGTCCGGTTTCGCGCTCGAGAAGATCTGACGTCCGCACACACCCGCCCCTGGGAGGGCCGTACAGAATGCACACCATCGACGATTTCGTCCGCCTCGTCAGGGACGAGCTCGGCATGCCGCTGGAGGAGTACCAGGTCTCCGCCGACCTGGACCAGCTGCCCGAATGGGACTCGCTGTACCTGCTGAAACTGGTCACCGCGCTGGAACAGGCCACCGGCCGCAGCCTGCCCGTGGGCAGGCTGCTGGAGGCCCGCAGTCTCCACGAGATCTACCAGCTGGCGGCCCGGACATGACCGGGCCCGGGGCCGGCGGGACACCGCCGGCCCCCGTACGGGCGCACCCCGAGCGCCGCCGCCGGCACACCCTGTACTTCCTGGAGCTCGCCGCCCGGCAGCGGCCCGTCCACCTCGACACCGACATCGACATGACCCGGATCCAGGCCCATCGCGCGGCCGCGCGCGCCGCCGGCCGGCGCTACTCCGTCGTCACCTATCTGCTGCACGCCACCGGCCGGGTCCTGCACCGCCACCCGGAGGCCAACGCGGCCCTCGCCCCGGCCCGGCTGTTCGGGCTGCGCGGACCGCGGACCCTCCGGTTCAGCGGGGTCACCGCCAAGCTGGCGCTGGACCGCACCGTGGACGGCGAACGGACCGTGCTCTCCGCGCTGCTGCCCGCCCTGGAGCGCGCGGACCTCGACGAGATCCAGGCACGCGTCGACCGCTACCGGGGTCCCGGCATCGAGCGGCTCGACGAGTTCCGCGGGGTCCGGACGCTCGGCCGGCTGCCGGTGCCGCTCGGCCGGCTGGCCTTCGCCGCCGCGACCCGCGACCCGGCCAGACGGCCGGGTGTCCTCGGCACCGTCGCGGTCAGCTCGCTCGGCCACCGCCCCGTCGACGGCTTCCACTCCAGCGGGGGCACCGCCGTCACCCTGTGCGCGGGGCGCGTCGTCGACCGGCCCGTCGTCAAGGACGGGCTGATCGCCGTCGCCCCGGTGATGCGGCTGGGACTCACCTTCGACCACCGGATCGTCGACGGCGCGGCCGCCGCCGACGTACTGGGTGATCTCAAGCAGGAATTGGAGGGCTTCGATGACGCGGAGGAGGACGGCACCCAGCCCATCGCTCGGGGAGCCGGTGCGGATCTCCGGCCGTGACGGAGCCTGGGACCAGGTGCGCGCCGACCTGGAGGAGCACGAGGTCGCGTTGTTGCACGCCCGGCTCGCCGACTGGCGGCCGGACCGGGCGGGCGCCCCGCGGCTGCGTGCCCTGCTGGGCCGGGACTGGGACCGCTACCTGGAGATGACGCACCCGGACGTGCGGACCCGGTTCGCCGCGTCGCGGGTGCTGCTGAAGTTCGCCGCCGCGGTGGCGCTGAGGGTGCCCCCGCAGGCCGTCGAACTCGGGTACGGCCCCACGGGGCGCCCCTATCTGCGCGGCTACGACGCGGTGGACATCAGCCTCAGCCACACCGAGGACCTGCTGCTCATCGGGCTCACCACCAAAGGACTGATCGGGGTGGACGCGGAGCGGGCGGACCGCCCGCTCTACACGCGCGGGCTGCACCGCCACGTCTGCACGCCCCACGAACTGACCGTCCTGGAACGGCTCCCCGCACAGCGCAGGGGCGCCGCGCTCGTACGGATGTGGACCCTCAAGGAGGCGTACAGCAAGGCGATCGGACAGGGCCTGCGGTTCCGCTTCACCGACTTCGGCTTCAGCGGCGACGGCCGGCCCGCCCGGGTCCTGGCTCCCGACGGGGCGCCGGGCACCGGCGTGGAATGGCAGTTCCGCACGTTCTCCGTCGACGACGGCTACGTCGCCAGCGTCGCGGTCAGCGACGCCGGCTTCGGCGGCACCCGGGACACCGCCGCGCGCACCATGCTCGACCCGCGGGTGGTCGCCGCCGTGTCCGAGGCCCTCGGCGACGACGCGGAGCCCGAGGACGAGACCGGGCAAGGGGACGGCCTCCTGGACTGGTGAGGAGCCGGGTGAGGGCCGGGTGAGGGCCGACGGCGGGGGGGGGGGGGGGGGGGGGGGGGGGGGGGGGGGGAGGGGGAGGGAGGGGGGGGGGGGGGGGGGGGGGGGGGGGGGGGGGGGGGGGGGGGGAGAGGGGAGGGGGGGGGGA
>NZ_JBVIBK010000039.1:0-7954 GCF_055573455.1 Streptomyces sp. NPDC030183 | reverse complement strand
TGGCGATGCAGAGCGTCTCCCACCCCCCCTCCCCCCCCACCCCCCCACCCCCCCCCCCCCCCCCCCCCCCCGCCGCCGTGCGCGTGCGCTGGGGGCGCGCGGCGCTTAGCGGGGCGCAACCCATGCGCCAGCAGGGCTTAAGGGGCGGCGGCCAGGATCTCTCCGGGCGGGCCACCCGGCCGGGGGACATCCCCCGCTCCCGGCCGGGCAGGCCCGCCCGCGTACGACCGGACAGCCCCGCCCGCCGCCGGTACGACCAGGAAGGCCCCGAGCCCTCCGGCCGCATCCCCCGGGCATCGGCCCCCGCACCCCGGAGGAGACGGAGAACAGCGATGGACCATCTCGCAGAGCTCAAGGAGTTCGCGCGGCTGCACGCCCGCGGCCAGGGCATCGGTGAACGCCGGGTCGCGGCCGTACTGCCGAGGATCACCAACGACGAGCCGGGACACCCCGCGTCCTGGGCCCGGGTGTGGACCGCCGAGGCCGACCGGCTGGCCGTCGCCGGCCGCCCGCTCGACGCCTGCCGGCACTACGCGCTCGCCCGTTTCCCGTACCACGGCGACGACGTCCGGCGCCGGGCCCAGGACAACTGCGTACGGACCTTCGACGACTGGCGGCGCCGGAGGGGCGTCGAACGCCTGGTGCTCGACCACCCCGACGGCACGATCGCCTGCTGGGCGAGCGGTCTCGACGCCCGTCGCCGCCGGCCCCTGCTGCTGGTCATGGGCGGCATCGTCAGCGTCAAGGAACAGTGGGCGCCCCTGCTGCCCCGGCTCGCCCGCCTCGGCTACGCGGCCGTCGTCACCGAGATGCCCGGCGTCGGGGAGAACACCCTGCGCTACCACGCCGGGTCCTGGCGGCTGCTGCCGTTCCTGATGGACCGTCTGGCCGGCCGCGCCCGGGTGACCGACACCTCCGTCCTCGGCCTGAGCTTCAGCGGCCATCTGGCGCTGCGCGCGGCGGCCGAGGACCCCCGCATCCGTTCCGTGCACACCGTCGGCGCCCCCGTGGCCGGGTTCTTCGCCGATCCCGGCTGGTGGCCGCGCGTGCCCGGGATCACCGTCGCCACACTGCGCCGGCTCACCGGGGCGAGGGACGACGACGCGCTGCGCGAGCTGCTCGCGGACTTCCCCCTCGGGCCGGACGTCCTCGGCGCGGTCGACATCCCCGTCGGGTACGTGGTCAGCTCCCGGGACGAGATCATCCCCGGCACGGAGCGGCAGCTGCTCGCCTCCGCGCTGCCCCGCGTGCGCTTCAAGGAGTTCGACGACGTCCACGGCTCCCCGGCGCACCTGGGCGCCATGCGGAAGTGGCTGATCGCGTCACTCCTGCGGGCCCGCGTCACCCACCGCCTCAGCGGCCGCCGCGCCCTGCCGGCCGGGGGCGCGGGCCGGCACCCGGGGGTGACCGGCGGCGCGACCGGCTCGTCCGGCCGGTCCCGTGCGGTCGGCGCTGACACGTCCGGCGTGTCCGGCGCGTCCGGTCCCTCCGGCGCGGCGGACACCTCCGGCCCCGGGGGCGTCGGTCTGGCCCACGCCGTGCCCCGTCAGCCGCGCCGGTCCCCCGTCGAGTGAGAGTCCCGCACCCGTCCGCCGGCGCCCCCGCACCGGGCGCCGCCCCCACCGGTCGGCGGCGGAACCGCGACCGTTTCCGGTGCGCTTCCTCGCACACCTACCCAGAGGTGGCTGTCATGTCCTCCGTGCACACCCTCCGCGCTCCCTCCTCCCCGGCCCAGACGCACGCTCCCTGGCGGACGAGGACACCCGGCCAGGCCCAGCCCTGGCGTTCCCTGACCTCGCTCGGCCTCGACCCCGACCCCGAGGGCGTCCCCGGTGACCCGGCCCTCTTCCTCACCCGGCACGTCCCCGGCACCGGCGCCGACGGCGGTGCCGGTGCCGTCGGCGGCGAGGCCCCGGGCACCCCGGGCGTCGTCGAGTCCGCGCCGGTCCCGCGCCGCCCCGTCCGTGACCACCACCCGATCCCGCAGGAGGCCTGACCCATGGCCGACGACCCCTTCACCGCCCGCTCGCCGTTCCGGCCCAGCCACCAGCCGGGGCGGCCCAGGCCGCGGGCGGTGGGCCGCAACGAGGTCCGCGTCCGCACCCGTGAGCTGCACGGCTACCGCTTCGCCTACCGCATGGCCGGCAAGGGCGAGTCCGCGGTGGTGCTGATCCACGGCATCGGCGACTCCTCCGCGACCTGGGCCGACATCATCCCGGGCCTGGCCGCCCGCTACCGGGTCCTCGCCCCCGACCTGCTCGGCCACGGGGCGTCGGCCAAACCGCGCGGCGACTACTCCCCCGGGGCGTACGCCAACGGGCTGCGGGACCTGCTCAGCGCCCTGGGGATCGAACGGGCCACCCTCGTCGGCCACTCCCTCGGCGGCGCGGTGGCCGCCCAGTTCGCCTACCAGTTCCCCGAGCGCACCGAGCGGCTGGTCCTGGTCGGCAGCGGCGGCATCGGCCGCCAGGTGTCCCCGCTGCTGCGGGCCGCCACGCTGCCCGGCGCCGAACTGCTGCTGTCGGCCTTTCAACTCCCCACCGTACGATGGCAGTTGCAGATGTTCGTGCGGATCATGAAGACGCTGAACACGGGCCTCGGGGTCGACGCGCCGGATCTGCTGCGGGTGGTCGACGCCCTGCCGGACGCGAGTTCGCGCAGCGCGTTCGTCCGGACCCTGCGGGCCGTCGTCGACTGGCGGGGCCAGGTCGGCACGCTGCTCGACCGCTGCTATCTGACCCAGGGCATGCCGACCATGCTGGTGTGGGGCGGACGCGACATGGTGGTCCCGGCCCTGCACGCCGGGCTCGGCCATGTGTCCATGCCGGGCAGCCGGCTGGAGATATTCGAGGAGGCGGGACACTTCCCGTTCCACACCGACCCGGAACGCTTCCTCGGTGTGCTCCACGACTTCATCGGCCGCACCCGCCCCGCCCGCTTCAGCCCCGAGGAGTGGCGGCAACTGCTGCGCACCCGCCGTGCCCAGGCCCGCACGCGGGGCGCCCAGCCCCTCCAGGGCCGGGCCACCGGCTGACGACCGGCCGCGCGGGGGCCGGAGTGGAGAACCGGGCCCCTGCCACCGCCCTCGCCGGCCGTCCGGGAGCCGCGTGCCGGACGTCACGCGGCTCCCTCCCGGCGACGACCGCCACACGGCCGACGCCGCCCCCCGGCCCGGCGGTGGCGACGCCACACGGCCTTCGCAGGGGGCGTCCAACCACTTCCTTCGGCGACGGCGCTCCGGAGACGGCACGCCGCTTCCCGCCGGGTCAGGCAGCCGTGGCCGTTCCCAGGAGCCACATGCCGGGGCCGACCTCCACCGCGTGGCCGACGGGGGAGGGGCGGCGAGCGGGGTCCGGTGTCAGACGGGACAGGGTGCGGCGGACGTACTCCGTCCAGCGGCGGTCACCGAGCCGTTCCGCGGCCCGACCGCACTGCTCCAGCTGACGCATCGCCACCTCCACGCGGCCACGCCGCAGGTTGACCAGGGCGAGCCCCTTCAGCGCGGCCACCTCGCCCCGCGGATCCCCCTCGGCCGAGCACAGGGCCAAGGCCCGCCCGTAGCGCCGGGCGGCGGGCTCCAGCAGCCCCTGGCCGAGCAGGACGTCGGCGGCGCCGATCCGGCAGCGCGCCACCCCCGTCCGGTCACGGGCCTGCTCGAACGCCTGCTGCGCGGCCGTGTGGTAGCGCAGGGCCCGGTCGGCCTGGCGGCGCTGCCAGGCGAGGTCGCCCAGCGAGTGCCGGACAGCCGCCTCGGCCTCGGTGCTCCGGGCCCGCCGCGCCGCGTCCAGGGCGAGCCGGTGGGTCTCCTCCCACTCCTCCCACGCGGCACAGGCGTGGAAGTACCCGGCGGCGCTGCCCGCGAGGCCCCACACCAGGGGCCACAGCCCCGCCGCGTACGTCTGCCGTACCGTCTCCACCAGGCCCGTCGCCTCCTCGCGGAACCAGCCCAGCGGGCTCGCGCCGACGATCGCGGCCGCGTCGAGCCCGGGTTCCGCGGCGACCGGCCGGGCACGCCAGTCCCGTCCGGGGGCGAGCCGCCGGTCCGCGTACCGGGCGAGGCCCGCGTACGCCCGGCCCAGCCGCTCGACGGCGTCCCGCCGCGTCCGGCCGGCGTCGGCCTCCGCCTCCCGCAGCTCCGTGGCCAGCACCCGCAGCAGCGAGTGGAAGCCGTAGCGGACCGACCGGCCGTCGCTCCGGGCCTCCAGCAGCTGGGCCCGGACGAGTTCCTCGGCCGTCTCCTCCGCCTCCGCCCGCCCGGTGCCGAGCAGGGCCGCGACGGTCCACCCCGAGAAGTCGGCGGCCGGGGCCAGCGACAGCAGACGGAAGGCGCGCCGCAGCGCGGGACCCGCCTCCTGGTATCCCGTCAGCAGACTGGAACGCAGGTCGAGGTCGCCCTCGCGCAGCACACCGAGCCGGGTCCGCTCGTCGCGCAGCCGGCCCGCCAGCGCGGCCGGTGTGGTGTGCGGGCGCGCCGTCAGGGCCGCCGCGGCCACCCGCAGCGCCAGGGGGAAGCACCCGCACAGCCGGGCGATCTCGGCGACCGCCACCGGGTCCTGCGCCATGCGCTCGCCCCCGGCGGCGAGCAGCAGCTCCGCCGCCTCCTCCGGCCGCACCGCGTCCAGCCGCAGGTGCTCCGCGCCGTCGAGTGCGGCGGCCCGGCGGCGGCCGGTGAGGATCACCGAGCCGTCCGTGACGGCCCGGAGCAGCGGCCGTATCTGCTGCTCGGAGGCGGCGTCGTCCAGGATCAGCAGCATCCGGCGCCCGTGCAGGGCCCGCCGCAGCCGGTCCGTCAGCTCCTCGGGGTCGGTCGGCGGGACACCGGGGACGTCATCGGTGAGCCGGCGCAGCAGGGCCGCGCCCGCCTGCGCGGCGCTCAGCGGACGCCCCTGCGGGCCGCGCAGCCCGAGCAGCAGGCCGCCGTCCGGGAACAGGTCCGCCGTGCGGTGCGCGAGCTCCAGGGCCAGTGCCGTCTTGCCGACACCGGCCGGCCCGGACACGGCCAGCACCCGCACCGGCGGCCGGCCGACGCCGCCGCGCAGCGCCCGCTCCCCGTGCGCCAGTTCCTCGTGGCGGCCGACGAAGCCGGGTGGCGCGGGCGGCAGCGCGGGGGGCGGTACGGGCAGGGGGCGCGGCC
This sequence comes from Streptomyces sp. NPDC030183, assembly GCF_055573455.1. Taxonomy (NCBI): domain Bacteria; kingdom Bacillati; phylum Actinomycetota; class Actinomycetes; order Kitasatosporales; family Streptomycetaceae; genus Streptomyces; species Streptomyces sp. NPDC030183. Next base: position 2,820 of record NZ_JBVIBK010000039.1, on the reverse strand, counting down.
CGTCGGCCGGGGCCGCAGCACGCCCGGCCCCCGGACGTCCCGGTACGCCGGCCCCACCGGCCGTACCGCCCGCCGGGTCGCCGCCCGTGCGGCGCGCGTCCCGGGGCGGCTGCCAGTCCAGCGAGGGCTCCCGGCGCAGGACGCGTTCGTGCAGCCGGGACAGACCCGGGCTCGGTTCGACGCCCAGCTCCTCCACGAGGGAGTGGCGCAGCCGCCCGTACACCCGCAGCGCGTCGGATCCGCGGCCCGTCCGGTACAGCGCCACCATGAGGTGCCCGTGCAGGGTCTCCCGCAGCGGATGCTCGTTGGCGAGGGCCAGCAGTTCCCCGGCGAGCTCCTGGTGACGGCCCAGCCGCAGGTCGGCGACGATCCGCTGTTCCAGGACCTCCATCCGCAGCTCGTCCAGCCGGATGGCGGCGGACTCCAGCCGCACCCCGTGCGGGATCCCCGACAGCGCGGGCCCCGTCCACAGGGCGAGCGCCTCGTGCAGCAGCCCCGAGGCCCGTTCGAAGTCGCCGTCCTGGTAGGCCGCGCGGCCCTCCGCCCGCAGCCGTTCGAAGCACGGCAGGTCGAACTCCTGCTCGGGCACCGCGAGGAGGTATCCGGGGGCCCGGGTGAGCAGCTCCCCGGAGCGCGCGGAGCCCCCGGCGTCGGCGAGGACCTTGCGCAGCTGGGAGACGTACACCTGGAGGGTGGTGGTCGCGGTGCGCGGGGGTTCCGTCCCCCACAGCTCGTCGATCAGGCTGTGCACGGGGACCACCTCACCGGCCTGCACGAGCAGGGTGGCGAGCAGGGCGCGCGGTTTCGCGGCGGAGGGAGTGCGGGGCGACAGACTCACCGGCCCCAGTACCCGGAAACGCATCGGAGAGCTCCTTGATCAAGACGGCGAGGGGAGAGGAGAGCGTCGGCCGGTCCGGGCGGCGTCGTGCGGTCAGCAGTCCTGGAGCAGGACGGCGGATGCGGTGCACAGGACCCGGCTGCCCTGGCTGAAGGCGAGCCGGGTGCGTACGGTGGGCCGGCCCGCCTCGTCGCGGACCGGTTCCTCCGCGACGACCGTGCAGGTCAGCGGAAGGTCGGCGTCGCCGAACCCGCGGAAGGACGCCCGCCAGCGGGTCAGCAGGGCGTGGGCGGGCCGCAGCCCGTGCAGTTCGGCGGCGACGAGCAGTGAGCCCTGCCGGGACGCCTCCAGGAACACCGGCCCGGGCACATGGTCACCGGGCACGGCCGCGAAGACCTCGTGGGAGGGGTCGGCGGCCACGGGCAGGACGAACTCCCCGTAGGGCGCCCGCAGCGGCGGTCCGACGACGACGTTGCGCGGGTCCTCGCGCCCGACCGACTCCGGTGCCACGGCGGCCGGCTCCTCCTGGGCGGCCACCATCGAGGCCAGTGGGCGCACCACCGGCGCGGTGCTCCGCAGGCTCTCCTGACGCCCCACCTCCCGGTGGGACCGGTACACCCCGGGCATCAGGAACTGCAGCCGCGCGGAAGCGCTCCCACAGCCGACGCCGTCGATCGCCACGTCGGCGCGGCAGTCGAGGCCCCGCGGGACGCCGTTGACCACGTCCGTGGGGGTCAGGGTGATGTCCAGCGTCAGATGGGCCGGCCGGCCGGTACGGCGCCACGGGGCCGGGTCGAGGATGTCGAGCCCGCTGGAGACGAAGACGGCGGGGCGGTCGGCGGGCACCCGGAAGTACTGGTGGGCGACGAAGTGCGTCACCTGGCGCAGGGTCTCGGCGACGAAGAGCAGGTCGTGGAAGGTGCCCGGCCCGTCGTTGAACGTCCCGTGCCCGCTGGGCAGTTCGGCGGACACCGCGAAGTGCTGCTCCACGGGAGCGGTGGCGTCCAGCAGGAACCCCTCCGGCGTGACGGGTCTGTGCAGCAGGTGGAGCGGTGCGACGAGACCTCTGGAGTCGGGGGCGGACGCGGCGGGCTGGGAGGTGAAGGTGATGTCCATCGGAGCTCCTTCTGGGACGGCCCGGGGTGCGCGGGGCACGGCCGGCGCGCACAACGCCACAGGGCGGTGGCGAAAAGATTCCGCCACCGCCTCCACGGTGTCCTGGAACACTGGTATCGGCCTGTACCTGGCCTGGAACCGGGCTGGATCACAGCGGGAACGGGCCATCCGCAGCCCGGACACCGGGGGGTGCGAGGGTTACGCGGCCTGCGGGGAACGCGCGGCGACCAGCGGATGGTCGGCGGCGAGCGGCCCCGCCGCGCTCGCCCCGCCGGGCGACCCGAGTTCGGCGAAGACCTCGGCGTCCGCCGTCCGGTAGGCGCTCCACTCGGCCGGGACGTCGTCCTCGAAGAAGATCGCCTCCACCGGGCAGACGGGTTCACAGGCGCCGCAGTCGACGCATTCGTCGGGCTGGATGTAGAGCTTGCGCGGACCCTCGTAGATGCAGTCGACAGGGCATTCGTCGATGCAGGCGCGGTCCTTGACGTCGACACAGGGCTGAGCGATCACATAGGCCATTGCTGTCCCTCCCCGGGGAACTGCGGTCGGACGGTTGCGGTGGTGCGGTTCACGGTCGGGCGGTCACGGGCGGGCGGTTCACGGTCGGGCGGTCACGGTCGGGCCGTCGTGGTGGAGCGGGGGTGACGGGTGGAACGGCCGACGCTCCAGGTGTCGTTGCCGGCGAGGAGGGCGGCGAGGTCGCCCTTGCCCTTCGACTCGACGGCCCTGTCGAGTTGGTCGGCCATCTGTGTGTCGTAGACGGGTCGGTCTACGGAGCGGAAGACGCCGATGGGGGTGTGGTGCAGGGTGTCGGGGTCGGCGAGGCGGGAGAGGGCGAAGGCGGTGGTGGGGGAGGGGGAGTGGGC
>NZ_JBVIBK010000038.1:0-65539 GCF_055573455.1 Streptomyces sp. NPDC030183 | reverse complement strand
GCGGTGTGTTCCTAGACAGCTCCACCACATCGGAGGTCTTCGCCATGTTCAAGACCCGCCAGTGTCAACAACGCTCGTGATCAATACACCTAGGCGGCCTGCCGTGCCCTCAGAGCGGTGCGCCTTCAGAGCGGTGCGCCCCTCAGAGTCGTGCGCCCTTCAGGGCCATGTGCAGCAGGAGTCGGTCCTCGCCGTCGTCCAGGTCGAGGCCCGTGAGTTGTTCGACGCGGGAGAGGCGGTAGTAGAGGGTCTGGCGGTGGATGCCCAACTCCGCGGCCGTGCGCCCCGCCTGGCCCGCGCAGTCGAGGAACGTCTCGGCGGTGCGGGCCAGTTCCTGGTGGGCGGGGGACAGCAGCGCGCGGACGGCCGGGTCCTGGGGGGTCTGCGGGGACAGGGAGGTCAGGAGGCGGTACGGGCCGATGGAACGCCACTCGGCGACCGGACCGAGGCGGGGCTCCGCCAGCACCGCGCGGGCCGCCGCCGACGCCTCCCGCCACGCGGCACCCAGCTCACCGAGCCCCGTACGGGCGCCCGCGACCCCGGCCGCCGCCCGCGCGCCCGCCCGCTCCAGCAGCCGGCCGGCCGCCGTGAGCGCCGGCGCCGCGACGTCCGCCGAGCGCAGCCGCACCAGCAGGGCGAGGCTCTGGCCGGCCGCCCCCCACGGCACCGTGCACAGCGCCGTCGCCCCCGGCACCGTACGGAAGGACGGGGCGTCGTCCGGGTCCGCCGACGGCCACGGGGCCACGCACACCACCGTGTGGACGCCGTCGCCGCGCGGGCCGAGGGCGGCGCGCAGCTCCGCCACCGCCATGTCCCGCTCCCAGTCGGGCCCGGCCGTGAGCACCGCGCGCAGCTCACGGGTGAGGTCGGCGCCCGCCTGCGCCTCGTCCGCGAGAAGCGCGCCGATGCGCGAGGCGACCGCCATGGCGGCGGACAGCTGGGCGTCGGTGGGGCCGGGATCGCCGTCCAGCAGCCAGACGTAGCCGAGGACGACACCCCGGTGGCGTACGGGGAGGCAGACGCGGCCCCGCAGGACGCCCGCCTCGGGGGTCGGGGGGATGCGGACGGGGGCGGTCGCCCGGGTGATGCCGAAGCCCTCGAACCACTCCCGCACGGCCGCCGTCGAGCGGCGGGTCAGGATCGACCGGGTCCGGACCGGGTCCAGGGCCGACGGGTCGAGATCGCCCTCGCTGTCGTACGCGCCGAACGCGATCAGCTCGAAGTCGCGGTTCTCCAGCGTCGCCGGGGCGCCGAGCAGCGCCGAGATCTCGTCGACGAGCTCCTGGTAGTCACCCACGTGGTGGAACGATGCGGCGTCCGGCGTCACGAGGGCATTCTCCCCCATCCCCCGGCGCCCTTCATACATCTGTCTGAGATCTGCGGCACGGATGCGTGACAGCTGTCGATGGTCGGCGAACGGGGGGATCCTTAGGTTTCACGGTGGTTCTATCTGCTGGTTTGTGGAGGTGCCCCGTGCTGGGTCCCGTGATTCTCGCCGCGTCGCGCAGCGACCGGATGCGACGCCTGATCTCGGCCGCGCCCGTGACCAAGCAGGTCGTCGACCGCTTCATCCCCGGAGAGGGCGTCGACGACATCGTCCCCGTCATCCGGGACCTCACCGCCGCCGGCCTCGAAGTGACGATGGACGTCGTCGGCGAGGACATCACCCGTCCCGAGCAGGCCGCCGCCGCCCGGGACGCCTACCTGGAGCTGATCGACCGGCTCGGCGAACTGGAGCTGGGCGAACGCGCCGAGATGTCGGTGAAGCTGTCGCTGTTCGGCCAGGCGCTGGAGGGCGGGCACGAGCTGGCCCTCGCGAACGTGCGCCCCGTCGTCGAGGCCGCCGCCGCCATCGGCACGACCGTCACCCTCGACGCGGAGGACCACACCACCCTCGACTCGATGTTCGCCATCCACGAGGAGCTGCGCCGGGACTTCCCCCAGACCGGCTGCGTCATCCAGGCCTACCTCTTCCGCACCGAGGCCGACGCTCGCCGGCTCGCCGCGAACGGCAGCCGGGTGCGGCTGGTGAAGGGCGCCTACAAGGAGCCCGCCTCCGTCGCCCACCAGCAGAAGGCCGAGATCGACAAGGCGTACGTCCGCGCCCTGAAGATCCTCATGGACGGCGAGGGGTACCCGATGATCGGGTCCCACGACCCCCGTCTCATCTCGATCGCCCAGGAACTCGCCCACCGCGCCGGGCGCAAGCTCGACGAGTACGAGTTCCAGATGCTGTACGGCATCCGCACCGACGAGCACCACCGGCTCGCCGCCGAGGGCCACCGCATGCGCGTCTACACCGCCTACGGCACCGACTGGTACGGGTACTTCATGCGACGGCTGGCGGAGAAGCCGGCCAATCTGCGCTTTTTCGTCCGCAGCATGCTGAGCCGAGGCTGAGTCATGACAGTCACCGCGAGGTTCTGCCGGGGGTCCGGGGGTTGTCCCCCGGAAGAACACAGCATGCGACGGCCGGCGGAGAAGCCGGCGAACCTGCGCTTCTTCGTCCGCTCGATGATCAGCAAGGGCTGAGCCCGAAAACCGCCCGCTCAGTAAGGAGTTACGGAACCCATGGACGCTGTGACCCAGGTCCCCACCCCCGTCAACGAGCCGGTGCACGGCTACGCCCCCGGCTCGCCCGAGCGGGCCCGGCTGGAGGCCAAGCTGAAGGAGCTGGCCGAGAACCCGATCGACCTGCCCTGCACCATCGGCGGCGAGCGGCGGATGGGCGGCGGCGACCGCTTCGACGTCGTGCAGCCGCACAACCACAAGGCCCGCCTGGGTACGTACGCCAACGCCACCCAGCAGGACGCCCAGGACGCGATCGACGCGGCCCTCGCCGCCGCGCCCGCCTGGCGCGCGATGTCCTTCGACGACCGCGCCGCGATCATCCTGCGCGCCGCCGACCTGCTCGCCGGTCCCTGGCGCGAGACGATGGCCGCCTCCACCATGCTCGGCCAGTCCAAGACCGCCCAGCAGGCCGAGATCGACACCCCCTGCGAGCTGGTCGACTTCTGGCGCTTCAACGTCAAGTACGCCCGCGACCTGCTCGCCGAGCAGCCCCCGGCGAACTCCCCGGGCGTCTGGAACCGCCTCGACCACCGCCCGCTGGAGGGCTTCGTCTACGCGATCACGCCCTTCAACTTCACGGCGATCGCGGGCAACCTGCCCACCGCGCCCGCGCTGATGGGCAACGTGGTCGTCTGGAAGCCGTCCCCGACCCAGACCCACGCCGCCGTGCTGCTCATGCGGCTGCTGGAGGAGGCCGGGCTGCCCAAGGGCGTCATCAACCTCGTCACCGGGGACGGCATCGAGGTCTCGAAGGTCGCCCTGGCCCACCGCGACCTCGCCGGCATCCACTTCACCGGCTCCACGAAGACCTTCCAGTACCTGTGGAAGACGGTCGGCGCCAACATCGAGAAGTACCGCTCCTACCCGCGTCTGGTCGGCGAGACCGGCGGCAAGGACTTCGTCGTCGCCCACCCGAGCGCCGACCGCGCGGTGCTGAAGACGGCCCTCACCCGGGGCGCCTTCGAGTACCAGGGCCAGAAGTGCTCGGCGACCTCCCGCGCCTACATCCCGGCGTCCATCTGGAACGACGGCTTCAAGGAGGAGTTCGCCGCCGAGGTCGACTACCTCACCATGGGCGACGTCACCGACCTGTCGAACTTCATCGGCGCCGTCATCGACGAGCGCGCCTTCGCCAAGGTCACGAGCGCGATCGACCGCGCCAAGTCCGACCCGGCGTGCACGATCGTCGCGGGCGGCTCCTACGACGACTCGGTCGGCTGGTTCGTCCGCCCGACCGTCGTCGAGTGCGCCGACCCGGAGCACGAGGTGTTCACCACCGAGTACTTCGGCCCGTTCCTCGCGGTCCACGTCTACGAGGACGACAAGTACGACGAGATGCTGACCCAGATGGAGTCGGTCTCCGACTACGCCCTCACGGGCTCGGTCATCGCCGGGGACCGCGCGGCCGCCGCGTACACCATGGACAAGCTCCGCTACGCCGCCGGCAACTTCTACATCAACGACAAGTCCACCGGCGCGGTCGTCGGCCAGCAGCCGTTCGGCGGCGGTCGTGCCTCCGGCACGAACGACAAGGCGGGCGCCCCGCAGAACCTGATGCGCTGGACCCTGACCCGTGCCATCAAGGAGACGCTGGTCCCGCCGACGGACTACACGTACCCGCACATGGGCTGACCGGCCCCTGTCCGAGGACACCGCCCCATTCACCCGGAAGGGTGGATGGGGCGGTGGTGTGCTGTGGAGAGAAAGCGCAGGTCAGCGCGGTGTGACCCAATCCACCGTCTCAGATAGTAGGAAGTCCGATTAATTGTGGAGACAGATGCCCCGGCCTCACTTAGCTTTGTAGGAGCCGAACGTCTCGCTCGACCCAGCGAATGGCGGTCGTGAGCCGGAGGCCCTAGGCAGGCAACCCCTGCGGCCCCGCTCCCCGGCCCATCTGGGGGCACCTCCCACGCCCTTTAGTACGCCCTTTGGGCAGTGGGGGAGTCTCACAGCCCTCCGCTTCTGTACTCCGGAATGCCTCGAAGGAGTCGATTCCCCATGGCCGAGACGACCGTCCGCCGCCGAGTCCGCCACGTCTCCCGGACCACCGAGTCCGACCGCAAGAACGCCGCCGCAGCCCTCCAGCGCGCCCTCGACCGCAGGGACAACGGCGGCTCCACCGGGCACTGAGCCGCCCCACCAGCCGGGAGCCGCACCCGTCCGGGGTGCGGCAGGGCCATGGGGCTCGGCTCACGCGCCGCGCCGCACCTCGAAGTGGTCGACGCGGCTGCCGTCCTGGGCGAGCGCCGACACCTTGAGCCGGGGCCTCGGACCCGCCTCCGCCTCCACCGACAGGAACGAGAAGCCGGTGTAGCGGACGCGGGACCACTCCACGACCTCCGTCCTGCGGTCCTTGGACTTCGTCCACCGGAAGGACTCGATCGAGTCGAGGTCGCGGACCTTGCCCTCGTAGCTGTCCTCCACGCCCGGGGGGAAGGCGTACAGCTCCTTGCCGCCCCCGCCCGCCGTGACGTAGACGATCCCGTCGCGTGTCGGGTCGGTGGAACCGCCGATCGGCACCGGCTTGCCGACCTCGCCGTTCTTGATGGCGTCGGTCCGCTCGTACGCGTGGTTGTGCCCGTTGATCACCAGGTCCACCTGGTGCTCGGCGAACAGCGGCACCCACTCCGCGCGCACGCCACCGTCGGAGGCGTGGCGCGAGGTGGAGTACGCGCAGTGGTGGAAGTAGACCACGACGAAGTCGACCGTCCGGTCGGCGCGCAGCTCACGGAGCCGCTTGTCGAGCCATTTCGTCTGACGGCCGTCCGTGTGGCCGAGGTTGGCCGGGATCTCGTACGAGACGTCGTTCGCGTCGAGCGCGACCACGCCGACGTTGCCGTAGACGAACGAGTACACGCCCGGCGCCCCGCGCGGGTCGAAACCGCTGTCCGGGAGCGACCAGCGGGCCACCTGGCCGCCGTACCCGTCCGGTGAGTACCACGCCTCCATGTCGTGGTTGCCGGTCGTCACCATCCACGGCACCGACTTCGCGACCAGCTCGTTCTGCTTGAGGAACAGGTCCCAGAAGCCGGGGTCGTAGGAGTCCGACTTCTCCCCGTGGCCCGTGGTGTCCGCGTAGCAGAGGTCGCCCGCGTGGAGATGGAAGGCGGGGCTCTCCCGCAGCAGCACATGGTCGTTGGCCAGCGCGTCCTTGCTGACGCCCTGGTCGCCGAAGGCGGTGAACACGAACCGTTCCGGACGCGCGGGCGCCGTACGGAAGGCGGTGATCGTCCTGCGGTGGGCCGGCGCGGCCGGGTCGAAGCCCTCGTGGCCCACGCCGTAGTAGTACGTGGTGCCGGGCCGCAGACCGTCCAGGGCCGCGTGTACGTAGTACTGCTCGAACGCCGGGCGCACGCCCTCGAGTTCGGGGGTGTACAGGTCGCGGATCTCGGCGTCGATGCGCCGGCTCAGGTCCTCGGGGCGCAGCCCCACCCGCACGAAGGGCTTCTTCACGGCCGCCGGCAGCTGCCAGGAGATCCGCATCTGCGTCTTCGGGTCGGCGCCGAAGGCGAGATGGCGCCCGAAGGGCACGACGGCCGAGGCCGGCACCCGCCCGGTGGCCGTCGCGGAGGGTGAGGGGGAGCGCCCGGTCGTCGAGTCCGAGCCGGAGCAGCCGGTCAGCAGACCGCCGGCCACCGCCCCCGCGGTCACCAGCGTGCGCCGCCGTGTCAGCTTGGCGCGCAGGTACTCGTACTGTTCCGGCATGCTGAGACGGCGGGCCAGCCGCTCGGGGATGCCGACATCGGGCGTGGGGAGACCGGGGGGCGTCCCCCTGGATGGCGCAGTCATGCTCGGCAACTTCCCAGCAGAGGCCAACTCCCGGCAAACACACGGGTGAACGCCGGTCAACGGATCGGTGCCGAGGTCACCCGGGCGCGTCCATATCGCGGACAGCCCGTGTCATCCCGTGGGACAAGGAGTACGGTGCCGCACATGTCTCGCAGCCTCAATCTCGCAGTGATCCCCGGTGACGGCATCGGTCAGGAAGTCGTGGCCCAGGGTCTCAAGGTCCTCTCCGCCGTCCTTCCGCAGGATGTGAAGCTGGAGACCAAGGAGTACGACTTCGGCGCCAAGCGCTACCACGCCACCGGTGAGACCCTCACCGACGCCGACCTCGACGCGCTGAAGCAGCACGACGCGATCCTGCTGGGCGCGATCGGCGACCCGAGCGTCCCCTCCGGCGTCCTGGAGCGCGGCTTCCTGCTCAAGCTCCGCTTCGCCTTCGACCACCATGTGAACCTGCGTCCGTCGAAGCTGCTGCCGGGCGTCGCCACCCCGCTCGCCGGCCAGCCGGAGATCGACTTCGTCGTGGTCCGCGAGGGCACCGAGGGCCCGTACACCGGCAACGGCGGCACCATCCGCAAGGGCACCGAGCACGAGGTCGCCACCGAGGTCTCCGTGAACACGGCCTTCGGTGTCGAGCGTGTGGTCCGCGACGCCTTCGCCCGCGCCCAGGCCCGCCCCCGCAAGAAGCTCACGCTGGTCCACAAGAACAACGTGCTGACCTTCGCGGGCCACCTGTGGACCAACATCTTCAACAAGGTGGCCGAGGAGTTCCCCGAGGTCACCACCGACTACATCCACGTCGACGCCGCGACCATCTACCTGGTCACCGACCCCGGCCGCTTCGACGTGATCGTCACGGACAACCTCTTCGGCGACATCATCACCGACCTCGCCGCGGCCGTCTCCGGCGGCATCGGCGTCGCCGCCTCCGGGAACATCAACCCGTCCGGCGAGTTCCCGTCCATGTTCGAGCCCGTGCACGGCTCGGCCCCGGACATCGCCGGCCAGGGCAAGGCCGACCCGTCCGCCACGGTCCTGTCCGTCGCCCTGCTCCTGCGCCACCTCGGCTACGAGGCCGAGGCCGCCCGCATCGAGGAGGCCGTCTCCACCGATCTCGCGGAGCGCGTGGGCAAGCCCGCCCGCAGCACGGACGAGATCGGCGACGCCCTCGCCGTACGAGTAGCCGGCTGACCCGCCGAGCACTCGAAACCTCCCCCGGACCCGGAGCCCCGCGGCCCCGGTCCACCAGGGGGAGCCCTTCGAAAGCCGCCGGGTCGCATCGCACCCGGCGGCTTCCGCATGCCTCCGCCGGGTGTCACCATCAACCCCTGGGCCGCAGCGCACCGTTTTCGTCCACGGTCACCACGTTTCGTCCACGCCCCCCGCCGGGCGATAATCGAACGAGGTGCCGCGGCATGAGGGAATGCTCGGACGTCCTCACACTGGCCACTGGCAGTCCGGGACGTGAGCGCGGCCCGTCACACACAACCGGTGAAGGACATCACTCATGACGACGCCCACGATCGAGCTGAAGCCGTCCGCCCATCCGCTCTCGGATGCCGAGCGCGAGGCGATCCTGGCCAACCCCGGCTTCGGCCGCCACTTCACCGACCACATGGTGACGATCAAGTGGACCGAGGGCCGCGGCTGGCACGACGGGCAGCTCGTGCCGTACGGCCCGCTCTCCCTCGACCCCGCGAACATGACCCTGCACTACGCGCAGGAGATCTTCGAGGGGCTCAAGGCGTACCGCCGGCCCGACGGCTCCGTGGCCACGTTCCGCCCGGAGATGAACGCCCGGCGCTTCCAGAAGTCCGCCCGGCGCCTGGCGATGCCGGAGCTGCCGGTGGAGACGTTCATCGAGGCGTGCGACCTGCTGGTCCAGCAGGACAAGGCGTGGGTGCCCGCGCACGGCGGCGAGGAATCCCTCTACCTGCGCCCCTTCATGATCGCCACCGAGGTCGGCCTGGGCGTGAAGCCGGCCAACGAGTACCTCTTCCTGGTCATCGCCTCCCCGGCCGGCGCCTACTTCCCCGGCGGCGTCAAGCCCGTCTCCATCTGGGTCTCCGAGGACCACGTCCGCGCCGTCCCCGGCGGCATGGGCGACGCCAAGACCGGCGGCAACTACGCCGCGTCCCTGCTGGCCCAGGCCGAGGCGGCCGCCGAGGGCTGCGCCCAGGTCTGCTACCTCGACGCGGTCGAGCGCAAGTGGGTCGAGGAACTCGGCGGCATGAACCTGTACTTCGTGTACGGCGACCGCATCGTCACCCCCTCCCTCACCGGCTCGATCCTGGAGGGCGTCACCCGTGACTCCCTGCTGACCGTCGCCGCCGACCTCGGCTACGCCGCCGAGGAGGGCCGGATCTCCATCTACCAGTGGCAGGCCGACTCCGAGAGCGGCGCCCTCACCGAGGTCTTCGCCTGCGGCACCGCCGCGGTCATCACGCCCGTCGGCACGGTCAAGCGCACCGGCGCCGCCTGGCAGCAGTCCGGCGGCGAGCCCGGCCCCGTCACCCTCAAGCTCCGTGAGGCGCTGCTGGACATCCAGCGCGGCACGGTCGAGGACAAGCACGGCTGGATGCACATCCTCGCCTGACACCCACACCGGCTCGGCTGAGGGGCCGCCACGGACCACGCGTCCGCGGCGGCCCCTTTCGCATTCCGGCCCCGGTTTTTGAATATCACTCAAACAGTCGTCGAAAGCCCCTACCGCGACCTTCCCTCATCCTGTGTCCTGAGTTTAGAGTGACGCTCTAATTCTTCCGGTCCCAGGAGGCGCCGCCCATGCGACTCACCCCCACCGAGCGCGACCGCCTGCTGCTCTTCGGCGCCGCGGAGCTGGCGCGGGCCCGGCGGGCGCGCGGCCTGCGGCTGAACGTGCCCGAGGCGACCGCGCTCGTCGCGGACACCGTCTGCGAGGCCGCGCGGGACGGGGCGAGGCTCGACGAGGCGATCGCACGGGCGCGGGCGGTGCTCGGGCCGGACGACGTCCTGCCCGGGGTCGCGGACGTCGTCACCGAGGTGCAGGTCGAGGCGGTCTTCGACGACGGCTCACGGCTCGCGGTGGTCGTGGACCCGTTCGGCGGCGGTCTCGGCGAGCGGGCGCCGGGCGCGCTGCTGCCGGGGCCCGCGCACACGGAACCCGGGGCGGTCGTGCGGCTGACGGTGACCAACACGGCCACCGTGCCCGTCTCCGTCACCTCCCACTTCCACTTCTTCGAGGCCAACCCGCGCCTGGACTTCGCGCGGGCCGAGACATACGGGATGCGGCTGGCCGTGCCCGCCGGGTCGTCGGTGCGGTTCGGGCCGGGGGAGAGCGTCGAGGTGGGACTGCTCCCCATCGGGGGCGAGCGGATCGCCATCGGCTTCGCGGGACTCGTCGACGGCCCCCTCGACGCGCCCGGAGCGAAGGAAGAGGCCCTGCGCAGGGCCGCCGCCTGCGGATACCTGGGAGCCGCGCGATGACCCCGACCACCGGCGACCCGGCCGGCACCCCGGCGGCCACCCCGGTCGATCCGTACGCGTACGCCGCCACCCACGGCCCCCGCGCGGGAGACCGGCTGCGGCTCGGCGACTCGGGCCTGGTGATCCGCGTGGAGTCCGACGCCCAGCGGTACGGCGACGAGTTCCTCGCCGGCTTCGGCAAGACCGCGCGGGACGGGCTGCACCTCAAGGCGGCGGCGGTCCGCGAGACCTGCGACGTGGTCATCAGCAACGTCGTGGTGATCGACGCGGTGCTGGGCGTACGAAAGGTGTCGATCGGCATCCGGGAGGGGCGCATCCACGCCGTCGGGCGCGCAGGGAACCCGGACACCCTCGACGGGGTCGACGTCGTGGTCGGCACGGGCACGTCCATCGTCTCCGGCGAGGGCCTCATCGCCACCGCCGGGGCCGTGGACACGCATGTCCATCTGCTGTCGCCGCGGATCATGGAGGCATCGCTGGCGTCCGGGGTGACCACGATCATCGGGCAGGAGTTCGGGCCGGTGTGGGGCGTCGGGGTCAACTCGCCATGGGCGCTGCGGCACGCCTTCGGCGCGTTCGACGCCTGGCCGGTCAACATCGGTTTCCTCGGCCGGGGTTCGTCGTCCCACGAGGCCCCGCTGGTCGGGGCCCTCGCCGAGGGCGGCGCCTCCGGCTTCAAGGTGCACGAGGACATGGGCGCCCACTCCCGGGCGCTGGACACGGCGTTGCGCGTCGCCGAGGAGCACGACGTCCAGGTGGCCCTGCACAGCGACGGGTTGAACGAGTGCCTGTCGGTCGAGGACACCCTGCGCGTGCTGGAGGGCCGGACGATCCACGCCTTCCACATCGAGGGCTGCGGCGGCGGCCATGTGCCCAACGTCCTGAAGATGGCCGGGGTGCCGAACGTCATCGGCTCCTCCACCAACCCCACGCTGCCCTTCGGGCGGGACGCCGTCGCCGAGCACTACCGGATGATCGTCTCCGCCCACGGCCTCAAGACGGACCTGCCCGGCGACGCCGCCCTGGCCCGCGACCGCATCCGCGCCGGGACCATGGGTGCCGAGGACGTGCTGCACGACCTGGGCGCCATCGGCATCACCTCCTCCGACGCGCAGGGCATGGGGCGCGCGGGGGAGACCGTGCGCCGGACCTTCGCCATGGCCGGGAAGATGAAGGCCGAGTCGGGCGCCCCCGACGACCACGACAACGAGCGCGTCCTGCGCTACATCGCCAAGCTCACCGTCAACCCGGCCATCGCGCACGGCCTCGCCCACGAGATCGGCTCCCTGGAGGTCGGCAAGCTCGCCGACATCGTGCTCTGGCGCCCCGAGTACTTCGGCGCCAAACCCCAGCTGGTGCTGAAGTCGGGCTTCCCGGCGTACGGCGTCGTCGGCGACCCGAACGCGGCCACCGACGCCTGCGAACCCCTCGTGCTGGGACCGCAGTTCGGGGCGCACGGGGCCACGGCCGCCGACCTCTCCGTCGCGTTCGTGGCGCGCGCCGCGCTCGACGCGGGCGCCGACCTGCTGCCGACCCGCCGCCGCAGGGTCGCCGTGCGCGGCACCCGGGGCATCGGCCCCGCCGACCTGATCCGCAACTCCCGTACGGGATCGGTCGACGTGGACCAGCGCACCGGCCTGGTCACCCTGGACGGCGAGCCGCTGCGCTCGCAGCCGGCCGACTCCGTCTCCCTCAACCGGCTGTACTTCCTCTGAGAGGCCCTGTCGATGTCCGCTGCCGCCGACGGTTTCCGCATGCCCCCCGAATGGGCCCCGCACGAGCGCACCTGGATGGCGTGGCCCGGCCCCAACCCCACCTTCGACGACCCCGACGACCTCGCCGCCGCCCGCACCGCCTGGGCCTCGGTCGCCCGCGCCGTCCGCCGCTTCGAACCGGTGACCGTGGTGTGCGGACCGGGGCAGGCCGCCGAGGCCGCGGCCCTGCTCGGACCCGGCGTCGACACCGTCGAACGCGACCTCGACGACGCCTGGATGCGGGACATCGGGCCCACGTTCCTGACCGACGGCCGGGGCCGACTGGCCGCCGTGGACTGGCGGTTCAACGGCTGGGGCGCCCAGCCCTGGGCCCGTTGGGAGCACGACGCGAGGATCGCCGCGCACGTGGCCGACCTCGCCGGGGCGCGGACGTACGCCTCGACGCTCGTCAACGAGGGCGGCGCGATCCACGTCGACGGCGAGGGCACCGTCCTGCTCACGGAGACCGTGCAGCTCGGGCCCGAACGCAACCCCGGCTGGACCCGCCAGGAGGTCGAGGCGGAGATCCACGCCCAGCTCGGCACCCGCAAGGCGATCTGGCTGCCGCGCGGCCTCACCGGCGACTATCCGCCCGGCGGCTACGGCACCCTCGGCCACGTCGACATCGTCGCCGCGTTCGCGCGCCCCGGCGTGGTCGTCGCCCACTCCCAGCCGGACCCCGCCCACCCCGACCACGAGATCACCAAGGAGATCATCGGACTGCTGCGGGCCCGGACCGACGCGCACGGGCGGCCCCTGGAGGTCGTCGAGATCCCCGCGCCGACCGAACTGGAGGCGGACGGCCGCTGGGCCGACCACTCCTACATCAACCACTACCTGTGCAACGGAGGGGTCGTCCTCTGCGCCTTCGACGACCCCCGCGACGAGGAAGCCGCCGCGATCTTCCGCCGGCTGTTCCCCGACCGCACGGTCACCCTGGTCGACGCCCGCACGATCTTCGCCGGCGGGGGCGGCATCCATTGCGTCACCCAGCAGCAGCCCAGGGCCGGCGTCCGGTAGAAACGTACGGATGACCACACCACCGAGCGCACCCGCCCACGTCCTGCGCTGCGCCGCCTGCGACCGGCCCCTCACCGGGCCGCTGCGCCTGCTGCCCGAGGTGCCCGCATGTCCGCAGTACGACGGGCGGAAGAACGCCGACGGCTCGCGGGGCGCCCCGTCGACGGTGCCGCTGGGGACGTACGCGGTGGATCCGCTGCCGTGCGGGGCACCGTACGTTCCGCACCCCGATCCCGAGTGGATGGACGTCGCCCACCCCGGCAACGCGGTGACCCTGGACCCCGACGGGCCGGGCTGCCTGATGTCCGCCGGGCCGCGCGGCACCCTGGTGGTGCACCCCGAGGACACCCGGCGGTACCTGTCCCCCGACCCGGCCGTGCGGGAGTCCGGATGCTGCGAGGTGGGACGCTCGGGGCCCAACGAGCTGTGCGGAGGGTGCGGCGCGGTGGTCGCGACGCTGTTCGCCGGCTGCACCGGCCCCTACGAGACCCACTTCCTGCCCGACGCCGTCCGCGTGGCCGCCCCGTGACCCGCCGCCGCAACACCGCCCCGCCCCGCGAGGAGGTCCTCGGCGCCGCCATGGCCATGATCGCCGAGCGGGGTCTGGAGAAGCTCACCATGGCGGCCCTCGGCCGCGAGGTCGGCATGAGCAGCGGCCACCTCCTCTACTACTTCCACTCCAAGGACGAGCTCCTGCTGCGGACCCTGGAGTGGAGCGAGGGCCGGCTCGGCGCCGAGCGCGCCCGGCTCCTCACCCGGACCGCCCCGGCCCGCGAACGGCTCGACGCGTACGTCGACCTGTACGTCCCCGACGGCCACCGCGACCCCCACTGGACGCTCTGGCTGGAGGTCTGGAACCGCTCGCAGAACGCCGACGACGAGGCCCGCGACCGCCAGGCCGCCATCGAGGGCGCCTGGCACCGGGACCTGGTGGCGCTGCTCGCGGAGGGCATGTCGCGCGGCGAGTTCCGCACCGTCGACCCCGACCGGTTCGCCACCCGGCTGCGCGCCCTGCTCGACGGCTTCTCCATCAACGTGGCCATCGGGCTGCGCGGGGCCGACCGCGACCGGATCCTGTCCCACGCACGGGAGTTCCTGGACGAGGCACTGGGATGAACCCGGCGCACGACCACGTGCCCCCTCCGCGCTGTTCGCATCCTGAGACGGAGGGTGAGCACGGGCACGGTCTGTGCCAGACTGCCGCCGTGCTCTCGTTCGCCATGATTATTGGCAGCAGGCGCGCCGGTCCGCAGTGACCGCCACGTACGACCACGTACGGGCGGACACCGTCGTCCTCGACCCGCGCGCAGACCTCTCGCACCCGCGAGAGGTTTTTCGCTTTTCTGGCCCACCCCCAGCCGGGAACGCAGCGCGCGGGATGATGGGAGGACGGTGGAGCCGGTCATTCCGGTACAGACCGAGATCCGACATCAGGAGCCGAACACCATGACGGAAACCAGCGAGCTCGACGACTCGTTCCACGTCTTCGACACCACCCTGCGCGACGGCGCCCAGCGTGAGGGCATCAACCTCACCGTCGCCGACAAGCTGGCCATCGCTCGGCACCTGGACGACTTCGGAGTGGGCTTCATCGAGGGCGGCTGGCCGGGCGCCAACCCGAGGGACACCGAGTTCTTCGCCCGCGCCCTGAAGGAGATCGACTTCAAGCACGCCCAGCTCGTCGCGTTCGGCGCCACCCGCCGCGCCGGCGGCAGAGCCAGCGAGGACCCCCAGGTCAAGGCGCTCCTCGACTCCGGCGCGCCGGTCATCACCCTCGTCGCCAAGTCCCACGACCGCCATGTGGAGCTGGCGCTGCGCACCACCCTGGAGGAGAACCTGGAGATGGTCCGCGACACCGTCTCCCACCTGCGGGAGCAGGGCCGCCGGGTCTTCGTCGACTGCGAGCACTTCTTCGACGGCTACCGCGCCAACCCCGAGTACGCCAAGTCCGTCGTCCGCACCGCCGCCGAGGCCGGCGCCGACGTCGTGATCCTCTGCGACACCAACGGCGGCATGCTCCCCGCCCAGGTCCAGGCCGTCGTCTCCACCGTCCTCGCCGACACCGGTGCCCGGCTCGGCATCCACGCCCAGGACGACACCGGCTGCGCGGTCGCCAACACCCTCGCCGCCGTCGACGCGGGCGCGACCCACGTCCAGTGCACCGCCAACGGCTACGGCGAGCGCGTCGGCAACTCCAACCTGTTCCCGGTCGTCGCGGCCCTGGAGCTGAAGTACGGCAAGAAGGTCCTCCCCGACGGGGCCCTGCGCGAGATGACCCGCATCTCCCACGCGATCGCCGAGGTCGTCAACCTGACGCCCTCCACGCATCAGCCGTACGTGGGTGTCTCCGCCTTCGCGCACAAGGCGGGCCTGCACGCCTCCGCCATCAAGGTCGACCCCGACCTGTACCAGCACATCGACCCCGAGCAGGTCGGCAACACCATGCGGATGCTGGTCTCCGACATGGCGGGCCGCGCCTCCATCGAGCTCAAGGGCAAGGAGCTGGGCGTCGACCTCGGCGGTGACCGTGAGCTGATCGGCCGGGTCGTCGAGCGGGTCAAGGAGCGCGAACTCAAGGGATACACGTACGAGGCGGCGGACGCGTCGTTCGAGCTGCTGCTCCGCGAGGAGGTGGCCGGCAAGCCGCTGCGCTACTTCACCACCGAGTCCTGGCGCGCGATCGTGGAGGACCGCCCCGACGGCAGCCACGCCAACGAGGCCACCGTCAAGCTGTGGGCCAAGAGCGAGCGCATCGTCGCCACCGCCGAGGGCAACGGCCCGGTCAACGCCCTCGACCGCGCCCTGCGCGTCGCCCTGGAGCGGATCTACCCCCAGCTCGCCAAGCTGGAGCTGGTCGACTACAAGGTCCGCATCCTGGAGGGCAAGCACGGCACCAACTCCACGACCCGCGTGCTGATCTCCACCAGCGACGGCGCCGGCGAGTGGTCCACGGTGGGCGTCGCCGAGAACGTCATCGCCGCCTCCTGGCAGGCCCTGGAGGACGCCTACACGTACGGCCTGCTCCGGGCCGGGGTCGACCCGGCGGAGTAACGACGACGCGAGGCCGCGCCCCGCGTCCCTCGGGGGACCGGGGTGCGGTCTCCGTCCACCCGGGAGGCAGCGCCCGGTCGTCGGCGGGCATCGGGTTTTCGGGGGCGTCTCCATCCGGGGTGTCGCGCGCGGGCCGTCGATGAGAGCCGGGCCCTCGGGGCCGTGTCCATCCGGGATGCCGCGTCCCGCCGCCGACGGGAGCTGCGGGAGCCGAACCCTCCGGTTCCGTTTCGGGGTGGTCCAGGCGTCCGTTTCGCCGGTGACCGAGGTAGCTTCGAAGGTATGAAGGGCGCACCGGTCCGGCTTCTGACCCGTCTCCTGATCGTGCCGCTCGTCGCCGCCGCCCTGGCGGTGCTGACGGTCGGCGCGCCGGGCGCCCGCGCGGCCGCGGACCTCTCGACGGTGGCCGCGTCCCTGCGCGAGAGCCCCGTCTACGTCGACCCGGCCGCCTCCGGCCTGCTGTCCGCGTCGGACGCCGAGGCGCTCGCCGACAAGATCGTGGACGCGGACGAGCCGATCCTCGTGGCGGTCCTCCCGGCGGGCTACCCCACCGAGGACCTCTTCCACAACCTGCGCACCGAGACCGGGATCGCCGGCGTCTACGCCATCCGCCTCGGCGACCGCTTCGACGCGCGGGCCGACACCAGCGTCCTGAGCGCCCGTACCGTCTCCAACCTGGTCACGTCGGCACAGGGCGCGGGCGACACCAAGGCCCAGCTCAACGACTTCGTCGACGCCGCCCTGCGCAGCAACCCCGGCGGCACGGCCCCGGCCGGCTGGAGCGGCGGCGGTGGCGACGTGGGCGTGGACGTCGGTGCCCTGGCCGCCGCCGGCGCGGTGGTGGCCGCGGGCGGCGCCGGCGCGTACGCCCTGGTCCGCCGTCGGCGCCGCCGGGAGGAGGCGGAACGCCGGGCGGCCCTGGAGAAGCTGCGCGTGGTGGTCGACGAGGACATCACCGCCTTCGGCGAGGAACTCGACCGGCTGGACTTCCACCCCGCCGAGGCGGGCGCGGACGACGCGATGCGCGCCGACTACGAGCGCGCCCTCGACGCCTACGAGCAGGCGAAGTCGCTGATGGCGGCGGCCACCCGCCCGGAGGACGTCCGCGCGGTCACCCAGGCGCTGGAGGACGGCCGCTTCTCCCTCGCCCTGCTGGCCGCCCGACGGGAGGGCCGTCCGCTCCCCGAACGCCGTGCCCCCTGCTTCTTCGACCCCCGCCACGGCCCGTCGGTCGCCGACGTCCTGTGGACCCCGCCGCTGGGCGGCGCCTCCCGCGAGGTCCCGGTGTGCGCGGCGGACCAGGCCCGACTGGCGGACGGCCAGGAGCCCCTGGTCCGCGAGGTGGAGACGGTCTCCGGCGCCCGCCGCCCCTACTGGGACGCGGGCCCCGCCTACGGCCCCTGGGCGGGCGGCTACTTCGGCGGCGGCATCCTCCCGGGCCTGCTCGTCGGCACGATGCTCGGCAGCATGATGGCCACCCCTTCCTACGCGGCCGTCTACGGCGCCGGATACGGCGACTTCGCCGCGTCCGGCGGCTACGAGGGCGGTGACATCTCCGGTGGCGACTTCAACACCGACGACTTCTCCGGCGGCTTCGGCGGCGGTGACTTCGGAGGTGGCGGTGACTTCGGAGGTGGCGGTGACTTCGGAGGCGGCGGGGACTTCGGAGGCGGCGGGGACTTCGGCGGCGGCTTCTGAACGCCGCGCCCGGCACCACGCCCTGCCACGGGCACGGGCCCGGCGCTCCCCGCGCCGGGCCCGTGGACGTCGTACCGAGCGGTGCCGGAGCGCCGGTCAGAGCGTGGCGGCGGCCGACGCTATCTGGGAGGCGAAGGTCGAGACCTCGGTGTAGACACCGGGCGCGTTGGGCCGGGCACAGCCCTCGCCCCAGCTGACGATGCCGACCTGGATCCAGGCGCCGGCGTTGTCGCGGCGGAACATCGGACCGCCGGAGTCGCCCTGGCAGGTGTCGACGCCACCCGCGGCGAAGCCGGCGCAGATCTCCTCGCCGGCGACGAGGCCGCTGTAGAGGCCGCCGTAGGCGCGGCAGGTCGCGTCACTGATGAACGGGACCGTCGCCTTGAGCAGATAGCGCTGCTGGGGCCCGCCCTCGCGAGCCGCTCCCCAGCCGGCGACGGTGAAGTCACCGCTGTTGTACTGGGTGTTGGTGGCGATCTTCAGGGTCGGCAGGTTGATCGGCTGGGCGAGCTTGATGAGCGCCCAGTCCTTGCCCGTGCCGTTGTAGCCGGGGGCCCGGTACACCTTGGTCGAGCGGACCTGGACCCGCCCGCTGGTGCTCTGGAGGTCCACGACACCGGCGGTGGCGGTGATGCTCGTGTTGTTCCCGGTCGCGCCGACACAGTGCGCGGCGGTGAGGACGATCTGCTGTGTGTAGAGCGCGCCGCCACAGCCCATCGACAACCGGACCATGAACGGGAACTCGCCCTGTGCCGCCCGTGTGCCGCCTATGACCGGTGACGGGGCGGCCTGGGCCGCCGAGACCGGCTGGAGGCTGGCGATCGCGAGCGCGGCGGCGCCGACGGCGGCGCATCTCTTCAGGGCGGTGATGAGTCGCTTCAAGGTGATGCCTTCCGTGGGGGGTCAGACATGCGGGGACTCGTGCAACCGAACCCAGACTTGACGAGAGCATGCCAAATCGGACAGCACCTGGGGGTGCTGCAAGCTGGCATGCTCAAATCAATTTCGGTTGCTGGATTATGAGAACGCCGCAACCCCTCGCACAAGAGGTACGAACCAGCCAGGTTCTTCCTGTCGCCGACATGGAGGAGGGCCGGCCGTTGTGGCCGGCCGGCCCTCGTCGCTCTCCCGCGCCCGGGTCACTCGGCGTTGCGGATCGCCGAGATGTCGAAGCGCAGCTTGATCTTGTCGGAGACCAGCACGCCACGCGTCTCGAGCGCGGCGTTCCACGTGAGGCCCCACTCGGAGCGCAGGATCTCCGCCTTGCCCTCGAAGCCGACGCGCTCGTTGCCGAAGGGGTCCTTGGCGGCGCCGTTGAACTCCAGGTCGATGGTGAGCGGCTTGGTGGTGCCGAGGATGGAGAGGTCGCCCGTGATGCGGTAGTCGTCGCCGCCGAGGGCCTCCGCGGAGGTGGAGCGGAAGGTCATCGTCGGGAACTCGTCCGTCTTGAAGAAGTCCGCGCTCTTCAGGTGGCCGTCCCGGTCGGCGTTGCCGGTGTCGATGCTGTCCATCTTGACGTCGATGGAGGCGGTGGAGCGGGACGGGTCCGTGCCGTCGAGGTGCAGCGAGCCGGAGAAGTCGAGGAACCCGCCCTTGACGTTGGTGACCATGGCGTGCCGGGCCACGAAGCCGATGGTGGTGTGGGACGGGTCGATCGTGTAGTCGCCGGTCAGCGCGGCCAGCTCGGGGTTCACCGGAGAGGCGGTCGCCACGGCGGTCTCGGTGGCGGTGGTGTCGTTCTTGCGGCCGAAGATGCTCATGACGTGCTCCTTGAGGTGAGGTTGTTCAATGTTCAACTGAACACGCTCCACCGTAGTCCTATTCCGTTCAACTTTCAACCGTGTCGAGTGGGTGATCATCACGTCACGCAACGTTGATCTGTCGTCGCGGTGGTGATACGGCATGGGCATGACCCCCACACGCCGTGCGTTCCTCCTCGCCGCGACCCTGGCGGCGACCCCCACCCCCACTCCGGCGCACGCGGCCGACGAGTTCGCGGCCCTCCGTCACCGCTGGCTCTCCCTCTCCCTCGGCACCGGCTACGACCCCGCCGCCGAGCCCTACGCCTCCCGCCTCCGCGAGACCGGCGACCTGGCCCGGGGCTTCCGTGCGACCATGGCGCCCGCCTCCCGCTCCCTCTGGCCCGACCGCCCCTTCGACCCGCCCGCCGGCATCACCCAGAGCTACGCGCGGCTGTGGACGATGACCCAGGCGTACGCCCAGCCGGGCACCGGCTCCACGGGCGACACCGCCCTCCTCGCGGACACGGTGCGCGGCCTCGACCATCTCTCCGCGACCGTCTACCACCCCTCGACCACCCGCTACGGCAACTGGTGGGAGTGGCAGATCGGCAGCCCCCGCCTGCTGACGGACATCGTCGCGGCCCTCCATGACGAGCTGACGCCCGCCCGGACGGCCGCCGCCTGCGCGGCGATCGACCACTTCATCCCGGACGCGATGCTGCGCGAGTACACCGGCACCTCCACCGGCGCCAACCGGGTCGACCTCTGCCGCTCCGTCGCCCTGCGCGGCATCCTCGGCCGGGCCCCCGAGAAGATCGCCCTCGCCCGCGACGCCCTCTCGCCCGTCTTCCCGTACGTCACCCAGGGGGACGGGCTCTACGCCGACGGCTCCTTCGTACAGCACACCTGGGTCGCCTACTCGGGGACGTACGGGCAGGTGATGCTCGACGGGCTGGGGCGGCTGTTCGCCCTGCTGGCCGGGTCCTCCTGGCAGGTCACCGACCCCGGCCGGCGGATCGTCCTCGACAGCGTCGAGCGGGCGTACGCCCCCCTCGTCCACGACGGCCTCGTCATGGACACCGTCAACGGCCGGGCCATCAGCCGCGGCCTCCTGAAGAGCGACGACCGGCACCTGCTGCGCGGCGACCACTTCCACGGGCAGGCGCTGATCGCGGCGATCGCCCTCCTGGCGCTGGGCGCGGGCCCGGCCGAGCGCGAACGCTGGCACGCCCGTCTCAAGGGGTGGATCGAGCGCGACACGGTGACGCCGATCCTCACCGCCGGACAGTTCGGGGTCGCGGACCTCGCCCGGCTCCACGCCGTCGCGGCGTCCCCGGCACCGCCCGCGCCCGACCCCGTCGGCCACCGCCTCTTCGCCGCCATGGACCGGGCCGTCCACCGCCGCCCCGGCTTCGTGGCCGCCCTCGCCATGGCCTCCGACCGCATCGCCCACTACGAGTGCGGCAACGGCGAGAACCCGCGCGGCTGGCACACCGGGGCCGGTATGACCCTGTGGTGGCCCACAGGACACAGCGCCCGGTCCGATCAGTACACCGACTGGTTCTGGCCGACCGTCGACTGGTACCGGCTCCCCGGCACGACCGTCTCCACCAAGCGCCTCGCCGACCAGGAGGGCGGCGAATGGGGCGCGCCGAAGCCGGCCGTGCGATGGGTCGGCGGGACCACCGACGGCGAGTACGCGGCGATCGGCCAGCACCTCAAGGGGCTCGGCTCCACCCTCCGGGCACACAAGTCGTGGTTCTGCGTCGACGACTCCGTCATCTGCCTCGGCGCGGGCATCAGCTGCGCGGACGGCGTCCCCGTCGAGACCGTCGTCGACAACCGCAACCTGGGGCACCCCGACGCCGGCCCGTCCCCCGCCCTCGTCCGGGGCCCCGGCTGGGCCCACCTGGCGGGCCACGGCGGCTGGGTCCTGCCCGACCGCACACGGGCGGACCTGCGCACCCTCCGCGAGGACCGCACCGGCGCCTGGTCCGACATCAACACCGGCGGCACCACCGAACGCCGCACCCGGCGCTGGCAGACCCTCTGGCTGGACCACGGCACCGACCCCACCGACGCCGCCTACGTCTACGTCCTCATGCCCGGGGCGTCCCGCCGCGCCGTCGCCGCCCGCGCCGCCGACCGGCGCTGGTTGTCCGTCCTCGCCAACGACCGCGCGCGCCAGGCGGTCCACGTCGCCGCACTCGGCCTGACGGCGGCGAACTTCTGGACGGCGGGCAGGGCCGGACCGCTCACCGTCTCGGCCGCCACGAGCGTCCTGGTCCGGCGCCGGGGCCGCACCGCCACCCTCTGCGTGAGCGAACCGCCGCGCACCGGCGAGCCGGTCGAGATCACCTGGAACGGCCCGGTCCGCTCGGTGTCCCGGGCCGACGACTCCGTCGAGGTGCTGGAGGCGACAGGACGCCGCGTACGGCTCCGCGTGACCCCCGGCACCGCCTGCGCCACCCACACCTGTGACGTGACTCTCGCCTGAGGCCCCCCGCGTTTGTGGAACCCTGACAAGCCGCACACCCCTGAGCAGTCGGGTCGGCTGCATGCCGGAACAGTTCTGTTCAGGGGTACCAGGAAAACGCGCCGGAGACTGTACGGAGTCAACGGCCCGGTTTTCTTGTTCGACTTCGTAAGGTCACTACATGACCGTTTTGGATGAGGCGCTGGGTGAGCCGACGGACGCGCGCGGGCGAGTGGCCGAACTGCACGAGATCCGTGCGCAGGCGATCGCCGGCCCGAGCGAGAAGGCGACCGAGGCGCAGCACGCCAAGGGCAAGCTGACCTCGCGGGAGCGGATCGAGCTGCTGCTGGACCCGGGCTCCTTCAACGAGGTCGAGCAGCTGCGCCGGCACCGGGCCACCGGCTTCGGTCTGGAGGCCAAGAAGCCGTACACCGACGGTGTCGTCACCGGCTGGGGCACGGTGGAGGGCCGCACGGTCTTCGTCTACGCCCATGACTTCCGTATCTTCGGCGGCGCCCTCGGTGAGGCTCACGCCACCAAGATCCACAAGATCATGGACATGGCCATCGCGGCCGGTGCCCCGCTGGTCTCCCTCAACGACGGCGCCGGCGCCCGTATCCAGGAGGGCGTCTCCGCCCTCGCCGGCTACGGCGGCATCTTCCAGCGCAACACCAGGGCCTCCGGGGTCATCCCGCAGATCAGCGTGATGCTCGGCCCCTGCGCGGGCGGCGCGGCCTACAGCCCCGCCCTGACCGACTTCGTGTTCATGGTCCGCGATACCTCGCAGATGTTCATCACCGGCCCGGACGTCGTCAAGGCCGTCACCGGCGAGGAGATCACCCAGAACGGACTCGGCGGCGCGGACGTGCACGCCGAGACCAGCGGTGTCGCGCACTTCGCGTACGACGACGAGGAGACGTGCATCGCCGAGGTGCGCTACCTCCTGTCGATGCTCCCGCAGAACAACCGCGAGAACCCCCCGCGCGTGGAGGCGTCCGACCCGGTCGACCGCCGCAGCGACGTCCTCCTCGACCTGGTCCCCGCCGACGGCAACCGGCCGTACGACATGGCCAAGGTCATCGAGGAGATCGTCGACGACGGCGACTACCTGGAGGTCCACGAGCGCTGGGCCCGCAACATCATCTGCGCCCTCGGCCGGCTCGACGGCCAGGTGGTCGGCATCGTGGCCAACCAGCCGCAGACGCTCGCGGGCGTCCTCGACATCGAGGCCAGCGAGAAGGCCGCGCGCTTCGTGCAGATGTGCGACGCCTTCAACATCCCGATCGTCACTCTTCTGGACGTCCCCGGCTTCCTCCCTGGTGTAGACCAGGAGCACGGTGGAATCATCCGCCACGGCGCGAAGCTCCTGTACGCCTACTGCAACGCGACCGTGCCGAGGATCTCCCTGATCCTTCGGAAGGCCTACGGAGGTGCGTACATCGTCATGGACAGCCAGTCCATCGGTGCCGACCTCACCTACGCCTGGCCCACCAACGAGATCGCGGTGATGGGCGCCGAGGGAGCCGCCAACGTCATCTTCCGCCGGCAGATCGCCGAGGCAGAGGACCCCGAGGCGATGCGCGTCCGGATGGTCAAGGAGTACAAGGCCGAGCTGATGCACCCCTACTACGCGGCCGAGCGCGGTCTCGTGGACGACGTCATCGACCCCGCGGACACCCGTTCGGTGCTGATCCGCTCCCTGGCGATGCTCCACACGAAGCACGCCGACCTGCCCTCCCGCAAGCACGGCAACCCGCCGCAGTAACCCGCCGGTTCCGTCGCGGTACCCCTGCGGAAACCTCTTCCACGGAGACTGACATCCATGAAGCTGCCTGACATTCGCGTCGAGAAGGGCCACGCCGAACCCGAGGAAGTGGCCGCGATCACCGCGCTGCTCCTCGCCCGCGCGGCCGCCCGGCCCGCCGAGACCCCCGTCCACCGCGGCCGCGCCCGCGCCGGTTGGCGCCGCCTGGAGCGCGAACCCGGCTTCCGGGCCCCGCACAGCTGGCGCTGAGCGGCTCCGACCGCCGTCACCGAAGAGGACCGGAACGCCCTGATGGGTGTTCCGGTCCTCTTCGGCGTCCCCGGCCCGCGGTTCCGTGCCCGGTCAGAACACCGCGACGACGCCCCAGACGATCAGCCCCAGAACGGCGAGCGCCACCAGCAGCGTGCCGCAGGCGACGGCCAAGGCGAGGGAGTCGCCCTTCCCGGCGCCGACGCCGGGGCCGGGGTTCGGGGCCGTGCCGGACTTGGACCTGGTGGGCGGCGGGGGCGGAGAGGGCGGGGGCGCGGCGGCCTGGGCCGAGCCGGACGGTCCCGTCCCGTTGCGCGTCGCGCCTGCGGGGGAGGGTCCCGTGGAGGAGCGGCCCGTGGAGGAGTGGCCCGACGGCCCGGCGGAACCCTGCGCAGGGGAACCCGGTCCGGCGGAACGCGGTCCGGCGGAACGCGGTCCGGCCGATGCCTTGCCCGCGGCCGCTGCCTGACTCGTGGACGAGGGGCTACCGGCCGCCGTGTGCCGGGACCGGGCGGACGTGGACGCCGCCGCGCCGGAAGGCCCCGTACGGGATCGCCCGGCGGGTGACGAGACGGGCCGCGACCGGGAGGCGGACCCGTTCGCGGAGGCCGACGCGGACGACGCCCCCGCCGCACCGGCCCGGCCGGGCGAACGGGTGAACGGATCGGACTGCCCCTCCGCGAGCCGGCGGCACCACGGACACGCGTCGAGATGACCACCGTAGGAGTGCGCCGGGACCCGGGAGCACTGGGCCACGTCCTCGCGGACGTCGTCGAGCGCGGCCAGCCACGCCGCCGAGGACGGCCGGCGCGCCGGCTCCCGCAGCCCCGGCCCGAACGTGGCCCTCGCCAACCGGAGCACCGCCGGCGGCACCACCTCGGACGACAGCAGTTGGGCGGGCAGCACCACGCGATCGGGATGCACCAGGAAGGACGTGCCGGTGAGGATGTTGTCCTTCCGCGTGGACTCCTCCGCGCCGTACTTCGGGGCGCCGTCGAAGGGATGGTTCCCCGCGGTGAGCAACTGGTAGACGAGGACCGCGAGGGCGAAGTCGTCCGAGTGCCGGGTCGGCTGCGTCCCGTTGTGGCGCTCGGGACAGGCGTAGTCGTCCGTGAAGGCGTCGGAGCCGAAGTCCTCGCCCGTCAGCGCGTCCTTGAACGCGAACGAGTCGCAGTCGAGCAGGGTGATGTAACCGCTGCGGTCCGCCACCGCGTTCGCGCTGGACAGGTCACCCACCACGAAGCCCTCGACATGCAGCCGGGCCGTCATGTACGCCAGGTTCGCGGCCACCCCGAGCAGGAACCTCCAGTCGGTGGCGCCGTCCAGGCGGTGCAGCCGCACATGCTTCTGGAGCAGGCCCTTGAGCGGGGTGTGCGCCGACGGCTCCAGCCGCGGCATGCCGTAGCCGACCGGCCGTCCCCCCGACTCGATGAGGTCCGTCGGCCACGCCAGCAGCGGCGGCTGGCCCGGTTGGAGCTCCTCCTCCGCCAGGGGCCGGGCCCGCAGCATGGCCGTGAGCCGGCGCAACTGGGCTTCGTCCGGCGAGCGTTTGTAGATCTTCGCGGCGAGGTCGGGACGTTCGCGCAACGCCCACACGTCGCCGTACCCGCCTTCCCCGAGCGGCTGCCCGTCGCGTACGACCGGTGTGCCGTCGCCGAGCACCAGAGCGGTGATGTCATGGCTGCCGTCGTCTGTCGTCGTCATGTGCGGATCGCCCACAGAAGAGTCTTGTCGTCACCGGTCACCCTGGTGATCTGGTCCGAGGACAGGAAGGCGGCCAGCCACCGTTCCTCCTCGTCGCGGTCGTACGAGGGGTGGCCGAGCCGCTCGAAGAGATGGCCCACGAACGCGTCGTGCGGCAGCGGCGGGCCGGCCGGGGTGCGCTTCAGCAGCGCGTTGGTCAGCCCGTCCGTGGACAGCAGCACCCCGTCGATGCCTGCGTCCCGCACGCAGTCCACCCGGACGTGGTCCACCGCGCCCGGTGAGCCCACGAACACCGTCTCGTTCGCGTACTCGCTGCGGACGTGGGGGCGGGGCAGCAGATGGTACGAGCCCCGGGCCCCGCCCCCGTCGGTCCGCAGCAGCACCAGCCCGTCACCGATGGACAGTTGCCCGAGCCAGCCCTCGGCCAGGACCGCCACCGTCAGCGTCGTCGCGTACGGGGCGGGGGCGCCGCCGCACCACCCCAGGAACGTCTTCCGGACCCGCTGGAAGGCATCGATCAGCTCCTTCTTGCGGGCGTAGACGTCCGGGCGGTCCGCCCAGGGCGTCGCCACCGCCGTGAACGCGTCCACCGCGAGCGCCACCACCCGCCGGGAGCCCTCCTCGGAACGCGAGGCGCTGCCCGCCCCGTCCGCCACCGCCAGCACCAGGCCCGTCGCGGTGTGCCGGTGGTCCAGCGCGTCCTGGCACGGCAGCCGGTCCTGGAGATGCCGGTAACCGATCACGCTCGTGCCGTGCACCCGCCAGCCGGCGGCGGCGCTCACGCCGGCACCTGCCCGCCGCCGCGCCTGCTCTTGAGCCGGGCGAAGATCTCCTGGAACTCCGCCTCGGCGGCGCCGCCCTGAGCGGCGCGGGCGCTGTGCGACATCGCGGCGAGCAGTTCCTTGAACGGGAACCCGTCCAGCCAGGCGTGGTAGTTCGGCGCGAGTTCCTCCAGCACCGCCTCCGCGCCGCTGTGCCGTTCCCCGACCCCCACCGCGAACAGGCGGAACCGGCGCTCCTCCTCGGCCTTGCGCAGCTCGGGCAGCAGATCACGGTAGGCGTGCGAGAACTGACCGCGCTCATTGCTGGGGTACCCGTCCGTGACGACGCAGATCTGCGGCCGGTAGTACGTCAGTCCCGAGGTGCGCAGTCCCGCCTTGTAGTCGGCGACCACGTCCATCGCCAGGCGCAGGGCCCGGTCCAGCAGGGTCACCCCGTGCGCGCGCAGGTGGGGCGGACGGAACTCGTGGGCCGGGACGAACGGGCTGTGCGGCCACACCGGCGCGGTCCTGCCGAGCGGTACGTCGCCCTGCCACACCGTGATGTGCTCCGGGCCCCCGAAGGTGATCATGGCCACGTCCACGGCGGCGCTGAGCGCCATGTCGTCCACCAGGCTCTCGGCCCAGGAGGTCAGTGCCGTGTTGAGAGCGTTGATGGCGCCCTTGTTGGCGAGTGAACTGGAGGCGTCCAGGCAGAGCAGCAGCGGCAGCCGTTGGGCGCTGTCGAACTCGAAACCCGTGTAGGGAACGGGCAGTTGGGCCTCGTCGGAACCAGGATTGTGAGTCACGGCTTCTCCGTGGTGCTGTGGAAGGACAGGACGGTGGGGGACAAGGGGGGAGGAGGACCGAGGGGCTCGGTGGCGGGACGGAAGGGGTCAGCGGAGCGGGCGGGCGACCAGCACCGGCGGATCGGACAGCGGGTCCGCGTCCGCGTCCGCCTCCGTGACCTTGATCCGGACGGGGCTGCCGGGCTGCGGGAACGCGTCCGCGGGCCCGTGCCAGTGGGCACGGCGCAGGACGCCCTCCCACTCCACGTATCCCTGCGGACGCAACCAGGTGACCGCGGTCGCGATCCTGCTGCCCGAGCCGAGGTAGAGGGTGGGCGTTTCACCGCCGGACGCCTCGTCCCACGCCGGTCCGGAGCCCTCCACCCCCACACCCGGCCGCGCCGGGGACGCGTCCTCGGCCACCGCCGGCTCCCGCCCGGATGTCCGCCCCGACGGGCGCCCGCCGGATCCGGGCGGGACGGAGTCACCGGGCGGGCGGCAGTCACGTGGTGGGAGGGAGTCACCGGGTGGGACGGCGCCACCTGGTGGGAGGGAGTCGCCCGGTGGAGCGGAGGGATCGGAGAGGCCGGTGAGGCCGGGGGGTTCGGTGGAGCCGGGCAGGCGCGACACACCCGGCGGTGCGCAAGCCCCCGGAGCGGCGGGCGACTTGGGCGACACGGTGGTGTCGGATGGCGCCGGAGGCATGGGCGCCGCCGAGGTGGCGCCGGTCGGTGCGGCGGGGCTGGTCGGTGAGCCGGGGCCGGTCGGTGCGGCGGGGCTGGTCGGTGAGCCGGGGCCGGCAGGTGAGGCGGAGTCGGGCGGTGAGCCGGGTGCGGTCGACGACCGAGGGGTGGACGTGGAGCGGGGCGTGAGCGGCGCGGGGGAGGGGGGCCGGGTGTCGGAGGCGGCGGAGGGTTCCGTGTGATCGGGCCGGACCGACGACGGCCCGTACGGCGCGGCCGACGACCTGTACGGGTGCTCGCGCGCCGACAGGGCCGGCCGGTTCGAGGCCGCCCGCTCCCTGCCGTGTCCCGGGAGCCGCGGAAGCACCGGGAGCCCGGGGAGATCCGCAGGGCTCTGCGCTCGCCCCTCTCCGGCCGGTTCCCCGAGCCGCCCGGATGCGTGACGCCGCCCCGGCCCACCGGGCGTGCCGTTCCCCTCACCCTGGCTGTGCGCCTCCAGCGGGCCGCGCCCCTCGAACGTACCGCCCGCCTCGAACGGGCCCTGCCTCTCGATGCCCGCGCCCTCCTCGGCCGGGCCGCGTCCCGCGATGGCGGCGACCTCCTCAGCACCTTCCGTCTCACCCGAGCCGCCGCACTCACCCGAACCACCCTGGCCACCCGAACCACCCGGGTCACCCGAACCACCCGGGGCACCCGAACCGTCCTGGTCACCCGAGCCGCCGCGCTTCCCTCGCTCCGGATCAGCCTGGGCCCATTGAGCCAGTGCCACGCCCGACCACTCCAGTAGCCGCCCGGGGAGGCCGAGCAGCCGGCGCATATCGGTGCGCAGCCGACGGTCGGTCGTCCCCCGCCCCGGGCGGTTGCCCCGACGAGGGCGGTCGGGCCCGGCGGACGGGGTGCGACCGCCGCCGTGACCCCCACGGTCCGCCCGTCGGTCCGCCCGCCTGTCCCGCCGCCGGGTCCGACGACCTCCCTCGCCGCGGCCCTCGGACCCTTGACCGCTCGCCTCGCCGCGACCCTCGGGCCCCTGACCGCTCCCCGCGCCCTGCCCCTTCCTGTTCCCTTGCCTGCGCCGCTCCCCGTTCCCCTCCCTGCGCCCCCTCGCCGGGCGGCGGGCGGGGCGGGCGGGGCGGCCGCGGGTGACCCAGATCAGTGCCATCACCACCGTGATCAGCGCCAGCAGCGTCGCCATGAGTGTCTGGAACACGAGATGCACCGGCTCACCCCCGTGCGGCCAGGTCGTCGGCCGACCGCAGGGTGTGTCCCAGGTCCCGGCACTCCGCGAGCAGCCGGGCCGCTCGCTCCAGCACCGCGTCCAGCGTCGCGTCGAAGCCGGCCGGGGTCATGTGCGCCGGAAGCGGCAGCGTCGACACGGCCGAGAGCAGCGGGAGTTCGGTGCGGTCGTAGCCGAGCACGGCGGTGGGGGTCACCTCACGGGCGTTCCAGGCGGTGGCCGCCGCGGCGGTCGGAGCGACCCGGTCGGGTGGCACGAGGGTGCCGTCCGTGACGATGACCACGATCGTCCCGCCGGCCTGGTTGAAGTCCACGACGAGCGCCGGTCCGGGGCCCTGGCCGGCCGCGATGTCGACGCTGAGCGCGCCGTGTTCGGCGGTGACCCGGGCGCCGCGCCGCCGTGCCCAGGTGCGGGCCAGCGCCTCCCAGCCGTCGCTCAGGGGGACAAGGGGGTCAGCGGTCATGGTGCGCGAGTGCCTTCCGGATGAGTTCCTGGGTCAGTCCCGCCTCCAGCAGCCGGACGGCCGCGGTCCGCAGCGCACAGCCGCCGCCCGGCTCCGGCGGCCCCGGCGCGTGGCACCGGTGCGGCGGCTTCGGCGCCGGAGCCGCGTGCGGTCGGTGGCCGCTCGGCGGGGGCGCGTGCCGCGGCCGGGTCGGGACGTCCGCGAGACCGGCCAGAGCGGTCAGGGCGGTCATCAGCTCAAGGGGCGTGGGCCGGGCGCGGGGAGCGTAGGAGAGGCACGCGGTGATCAGCCGCGCGAGGTCCGCGGGCACCCCGTCGAGGTCGGGCGGGGCGGCGCTGAGGATCCTGCGGTTGGCCTCCCGGCCGGTGCCGAACGGCGCACGGCCGGTCGCCGCCTGGGTGAGGACCGCGCCGAGGGCGAAGACGTCGACCGCGGGCGTGGGCCGGTGCCCCCCGAGCTGCTCGGGGGCCATGAACCCGGCGGTGCCCAGGACGGCGCCCGGAGCGGTGAGTCCGCTCGCCTCGGCCGCCGACCTGGCGATGCCGAAGTCGATGAGCCGGGGCTCGTCGCCCTCCAGGACGATGTTGCTGGGCTTGAGGTCGCGGTGGATCACTCCGCGTTCGTGCACCGTGGCGAGCGCCTCGGCCAGCATCAGACCGAACCGTCGGACGAGCCCGGCGGGAAGCGGTCCCTGCTCGCGGACCCGTAGGGCCAGGGTGGGCCCGTCCACATAGCGGGTGGCGAGCCACAACGGGGCCGTCCGGGTCTCCGCGTCGTACACCGGCACGGTGTAGGGGCAGTTCACCTCGCGGAGCGCGGCCACCTCGCGCTCGAAGCGCAGCCGTAACTCGCTCTGCCCGGCGAGGTCCGGGCGGATGACCTTGACCGCCAGGCGCTGCCCACCGGGCGTGCGGCACAGATAGACCGTGCCCATGCCCCCGCCGCCGAGCAGACCGACGACCGTGTACCGCCCCACCCGTGTCATACCGCCGGGCAAGTCCATGCGTCCCCCGATGTTCCCGGCGCCGACAGCCGTCACCCTGACCTGTCGTCGCGCCGCAGGTCGCTCAACGTACCCGACAGCACACACCGAGTGGATGGATTTGCTGTTAGTACGACAAAAGCCGCGCTCTCCCGGACATACGGGAGAACGCGGCTTTCGGGGCCTCGGCGGGGGAGCGGCTCCTACCGCAGGCGCGCCATCAGCGCGTGCTCGACCAGAGTGATCAGCGCCGACTTCGCGTCGGCCCGGTGCCGCGCGTCCGTCGTGATGATCGGGGTGTCGGGCCCGATCTGCAGGGCCTCCCGGACCTCGTCCGGGTTGTACGGCTGCTGTCCGTCGAAGCCGTTCAGGGCGATGACGAAGGGCAGCCCGCTGTTCTCGAAGTAGTCGACCGCGGGGAAGCAGTCGGCGAGACGGCGGGTGTCGACGAGGACGATCGCGCCGATGGCGCCACGCACCAGGTCGTCCCACATGAACCAGAACCGGTCCTGGCCGGGGGTGCCGAACAGGTACAGGATCAGGTCCTGGTCCAGGGTGATACGGCCGAAGTCCATGGCGACGGTGGTCGTCGTCTTGTCTCCGGTGTGGGTGAGGTCGTCGATGCCCGCGGAAGCGGACGTCATCACGGCCTCGGTACGCAGCGGGTTGATCTCCGAGACGGCCCCGACGAACGTGGTCTTGCCCACGCCGAAGCCACCCGCCACCACGATCTTCGCTGAGGTGGTGGAGCGGGAAGGACCGCCGCTAGAGCTTGCGAAGTCCACTGAGCACCCTTTCGAGCAGTGTCACGTCTGGCTGGCCGCCGGCGTTCTCGTCGCCGCCGGGCTGATGAATGGCGACCAGGCCCGCCTCCGCCAAGTCGGCGACGAGGATCCTGGCCACGCCGAGAGGGATCGTCAGCAGGGCCGAGATCTCGGCCACCGACTTGATCTCCCGGCAGAGGTTGCAGATCCGCTGATGCTCGGGCAGTTGGCCCTGCATCTGGTGCGGCTGCGCGGTGGTGTGCACCAGCGCCTCGATGGCGAGCTGGTAGCGCGGCCTGGTGCGGCCGCCCGTCATGGCGTACGGGCGCACCAGGGGGTTGCTCGCCCCTCCCGCGGGAGACGGCTCGGGGCTGCGGCGCTGCGGCTGTACCGGCTGGATGCGCGGCGCCGGCGGCTGGTCGTACGGCGAAGGGCCGGGGCCCTGCGGTGCGTACGGCTGCTGGCGGCTCGGTGCGGAGGGGAAGTTGTACCGATTCTGGTCACCCTGGCCCGGCCCCTGGCCAGGGTAGGACCAGTTGCCCGACGATGAACCGCCTGGGGGTGTTGCCACGTTCTCTCCTCCTCCGACTGTGCTGGCATCCATGGCTCATTGGAAGCCGCGTCCCGAAACCTTACGGCCCCGGGACGCCAAAACGCACCGTCTGACTGTTAGTTGAGCAGGCTGCCCTGGAGCTCCGCACGAAGATCGGGCGTCAGGACCGTGCCGGCACGGTCCACCAGCAGGGCCATCTCGTACCCGATGAGGCCGATGTCGGCCTCCGGATGTGCGAGAACGGCGAGCGAGGAACCGTCGGAAATGGACATGATGAACAGGAATCCCCGCTCCATCTCCACAACCGTCTGATTGACGCTGCCACCTTCGAAAATGCGGGAGGCACCCGCGGTCAGAGAGGTCAGACCCGACGCGACGGCCGCCAGCTGGTCGGCTCGGTCGCGCGGAAACCCTTCGGACATCGCCAGAAGGAGTCCGTCGGCGGAGACCACCACCGTGTGGGACACCCCGGGGGTGTTGTCCACGAAGTTGGTGATCAACCAGTTCAGGTTCTGTGCCGCCTGGCTCATCGGGCTCACACTAACGCTCCTGGTTGTAGGTGCTGTCAGGACCGAAGCCCTGGCCGTTCGTTTCACTGCCTGCGTTGCGCCCTCGCTGGACACCCCGGCGCAGGTTGCTCAGCCTGCCCCGGACGTCCTCGGGAGCGCGGGAGATCTGTGGACCTCCCTGCGGGGTCGCCGTGGCGGCCCCCTCGACCAGATTGGCCTTGGGTACCCGCCGCGGCAGGCCGGAGGAGGTGACCCCGCCCGCCTTCGGCTTCTTCAACTGGG
Organism: Streptomyces sp. NPDC030183; assembly: GCF_055573455.1. Taxonomy (NCBI): domain Bacteria; kingdom Bacillati; phylum Actinomycetota; class Actinomycetes; order Kitasatosporales; family Streptomycetaceae; genus Streptomyces; species Streptomyces sp. NPDC030183. Next base: position 33,242 of record NZ_JBVIBK010000038.1, on the reverse strand, counting down.
ACGCCTGCTGCCAGCGCTCGTCGTTGGCCGAGCGCCAGTCGCCGTTCGGCCCCCCGGTCGTCGGCTGCTCCTGGGACACATCCTGTCGTCCGTTCACGGCGCCCGCGCTCGTGCCGCCCGCGCTCGCGGTGGACCCGCGGCGGGGGAGGCCGGCGTCGGTCAGCGCGTGGCCGGCGGAGGGGATGGATCCCGGACGGTCGAAGCCTACGCGGTCCGGCTCCTTCACGTCAGCGGCCTGCGAAGATTCCGGTTCCGGAGCGTACTCGGAGCGGTAGGGGCTCTGGTAGTCCTGCTGCTGCGGCCAGTCGTCCTGATAGGACGGCTCCTCGAAGCCCGAGTAGGTCTCCTGGCCCGCCGGGGCCTGCTCCTCCTGCGCGGGCTCCGCATAGGCGGGCTCCGGGTAACCGCCGTTAGCGGAGAACATGTCGTTCCCGCCCTGCGGAACGCCGTTGCCGTTCTGCGCGGGGCCGCCCTGGCCGAAGTACGCCTCGTCGTACGACGGCTGCTGCGGCTGCTCGTACGCCGTCTGCTGGTCGTAGGCCCGCTGCTGGTCCACATAGGCCGTCGCGCCGTTGTCGTAGGACGGCTCGGGCGCCTGGAAGTCGTCGCCGTAGCGGGGGGCCTCGATGGCCGCCTGCGGGTTCTGACCGTGCGCCTGGGCCTCCAGGGCCGCACGACGCTCCTCGCGCATCAGGGAGCGGCCCACCGGGTCCAGCTCTCGGATGTCGTCGGGTATCTCGTAGCGGCTGTCGTCGAAGCCCAGCTCCGCGGCGGTGCGCATCGGGGCGCCCTGCTGCTGGAACGCGTGCTGCTCCGGGATGATCTGGGAGACCGTGAACTGGTCCGCCTGCGGCTGCTGCTCGCCGCCGCCACCGTGAGTGATGACGTCCGGGAGCATGACCAGCGAGGTCGTGCCGGCCTGCTCGCCCGAGGGGCGGAGCTGGACGCGGATGCCGTGCCGGTCCGAGAGCCGGCCGACCACGAACAGGCCCATGCGCTGGGAGATCGCGGCGTCCACGGTCGGCGGGTTGGCCAGCTTGTGGTTGATGTCCGCGAAGTCCTCGGCGGTGAGGCCGATGCCCTTGTCGTGGATCTCGATCATCACGCGGCCGTCGGGGAGACGGGTCGCGGTGACACGGACCTTCGTCTGCGGGGAGGAGAACGTGGTGGCGTTCTCCAGCAGCTCGGCCAGCAGGTGCACGAGGTCGGTGACGGCGCGGCCGTGGATCTCGGCCTCCGGGACACCGGACAGCTCGATGCGCTCGTACTGCTCCACCTCGGAGGAGGCGGCGCGCAGCACGTCGATCAGCGGGACCGGCTGGTCCCAGCGGCGGCCGGGCTCCTCGCCGGCGAGGACGAGGAGGTTCTCGCCGTTGCGGCGCATACGGGTGGCGAGGTGGTCCAGCTTGAAGAGGTTCTCCAGCTGGTCCGGGTCGGCCTCGTTGTTCTCCAGGTCGGTGATCAGCGTCAGCTGGCCCTCGATCAGCGACTGGTTGCGGCGCGAGAGGTTGGTGAAGATCGCGTTGATGTTGCCCCGCAGCAGGGCCTGCTCGGCGGCGAGCCGGACGGCCTCACGGTGGACCTGGTCGAACGCGCGGGCGACCTCGCCGATCTCGTCCGTGGTGGTGATCGGGATCGGCGCGACCCGGGTGTCGACCCGGCCGGGGTCGGTGCGCGAGAGCTGGTCGACCAGCATCGGCAGCCGCTGCTCGGCGATGCCGAAGGCGGCGTTGCGCAGCTGGCGCATCGAGCGGCTCATCTGGCGGGCCATGATCCCGGCGATGATGAACGCGGCGAGCAGGGCGACCACGACGATCGCGCCGTTGATGTAGGCGTCGCGCTGGGCGTCGGAGGCGATCGTGCCGGCCTCTTCCACCGCGCGGTTGATCAGCTCGGTCTCGACCTCGCTGTACCCCTCGAACTTGAGGGTGGAGGCGGCCATCCAGGTGGCCGGGGTGATGCCCTGGGCCTTCAGCTCGTCGGGCGACCGGCCGCTGCCTATCGCCTCGATCATCTTGAGCATGGAGGAGGGCGGCGGGGTGAAGTCCTGCCCCTTGGCCTTGGCCGCGGCCGCGGCGTCGGTGACCTGCTTCTTGCCCTCCTCCTCCTTCTGCTCGAGGACCTGCTGGAGCCGGGCGGCATCCGCCTCGGTACCACCCGAGACGTACTCCTGGATGGCGACGTTCTCGAGGTAGGCGTACGAGGTGAAGGCGGTGAGCTGACGGCGGAAGGTCGCCTGGTCCTCGCTCGGGCGGACCAGCAGGTGCATGCCGATCGCGCGCTGGAGGGAGGCGGCGCCCTTGGCGAGGGCGATCGCGTAGACCGAACGGCCGTAGGCGGTGACGTTGCCGGTGCCGAGGCCGAGCTCGTTCGAGAACTCCATCAGGAGGTGCTCGACGGCGACGTAGCCCTCCTCGGTCTGCACGGGGTCGGCGGCGCGGGTGAACGCGGTCTGCCGGATCTTGTCGAGCTGCGGCTCGGCCTCCTCGACCAGGCGGAGACGGCGCTCCAGGCCCTGGCCGGAGGGCATCCCCTGGACCTCGGTGTGGAAGGCGTCGGCCTTCTCGTCGGTGAAGGCGCGGGCGTCCTTGACGATGTCGCTGTCCCGCTTGCCCTGGAGGAGCGGCTCGGCGGAGAGGTCCCGCTCATTGAGCAGGGCCTCGGCGTACACGCCGGCGGCGGCCACGATCTTGGCCACCTTCTCGGCGTCGCGGGCCTCCTGCCAGGTGTTGATCGAGCTCTTCACCTGGAAGCCGCCCATGACGAGGCCGACCAGCACGGGGATGAGCAGGATCGCGTTCAGACGGGTGGGCACCCGCCAGTTGCGAGGGGAGAGACGACTTCCGCTGGGCGCGGGAGCTGCCGTCGGCTCCGGTCCGGTCACTTGTGCGGGTGCCGCTCCGCGCGGCGGCGGGGTGAAGTTGCCCCGCGCCGACGGCTCGGGACCTTTCTTGCTTCGCCTCACTCGACCAACAACCTCTCGGCGCCGGCACCTACGTCGTGCCGCGGGTGACTCCACGCCCTAGTACGTCTTTGACTATTGGGCAGTTCAGGCATTCCAGCACGTCACGTTGCGCACTTCCAAACACCGGGAGGCAACGATTCCGCGTGATGTAAGTCCCAGATAAAACGGTCATACAGAGCGAGCCCCGGCAAAAAGCGGGGGCATTGTGAGCGCAGCGGCACCGATCGACCGCGACGCGTGGTCGTACCACCCTATTTCTCTGTCGAAACGTTATGAACACCGAAGCCGACCGTGTCAAACGACACAGTCGGCATCGGTGTATCTACGACAACTGCCGTATGAAGTTGTGGACTTGAGTCGTATTTTGGGGCCGAGCGCGGTGTTTCCGCGCCGTGTCCCTAGCGCAGTCGGGCCATGAGCGCGTGCTCGACCAGCGTGATCAGCGCACTCTTCGCATCCGCGCGGTGACGGGCGTCGGTCGTGATGATCGGGGTGTCGGGCCCGATCTGCAGCGCCTCACGCACCTCGTCCGGCGTGTACGGCTGCTGCCCGTCGAAGCCGTTGAGCGCGATGACGAACGGCAGCCCGCTGTTCTCGAAGTAGTCGACCGCGGGGAAGCAGTCGGCGAGACGACGGGTGTCGACCAGCACGACGGCGCCGATGGCACCGCGGACCAGGTCGTCCCACATGAACCAGAACCGGTCCTGGCCGGGGGTGCCGAACAGGTAGAGGATCAGGTCCTGGTCGAGCGTGATACGGCCGAAGTCCATGGCCACCGTGGTGGTGGTCTTGTCCCCGGTGTGGGTCAGATCGTCGATCCCCGCGGACGCGGAGGTCATGACGGCCTCGGTGCGCAGCGGGTTGATCTCGGAGACGGCACCCACGAACGTGGTCTTGCCGACGCCGAAGCCACCGGCCACCACGATCTTCGCGGAGGTGGTGGCCCGACCCTGGTCAGAGCTTGCGAAGTCCACTGAGCACCCTTTCCAGCAGAGTCACGTCCGGCGCGCCACCGGCGTTCTCGTCGCCACCGGGCTGGTGGATCGCGACGAGTCCGGCCTCCGCGAGGTCCGCGACGAGGATCCGTGCCACACCGAGCGGCATGGACAGCAGGGCCGACACCTCGGCCACCGACTTGACCTCGTGGCAGAGGTGGCAGATCCGCTGGTGCTCGGGGAGCAGCCCCATCAGGTGGGCGGGGTCTGCCGTCGTGCTGATCAGCGCCTCGAGGGCGAGCTGGTAACGCGGCCGCGTCCGGCCACCGGTCATGGCGTACGGCCGAACCAGCGGCTGGTCGCCCTCGTCTCCGTACGGCTCTGCGTACGGATCGTGAGGAGCGGTGGGCGGGGTCATTGATCCTCCGAGCGGGACAGCAAGTCGGTCAGTCGTGCCGTCTGACGGGGGCCGGTGGGGGGACTGTGTCGGCCGGACGGTGATGTGGTGAGTTCTCTGGATCCGCAGGCGTCAGTGGAGCAGACTGCCTTGGAGTTCGGCGCGCAGGTCGGGTGTGAGCACCGCGCCCGCCCGGTCGACGAGCAGCGCCATCTCGTAGCCGACGAGGCCGATGTCGCACTCGGGGTGGGCCAGGACGGCCAGGGACGAGCCGTCCGAGACGGACATGAGGAAGAGGAAGCCGCGCTCCATCTCGACCACCGTCTGGGCCACGTTCCCGCCCTCGAAGATCCGGGACGCCCCGGCCGTGAGCGAGGTCAGCCCGGAGGCGACGGCCGCGAGCTGGTCGGCACGATCGCGCGGGAACCCTTCCGACATCGCCAGGAGGAGACCGTCGGCGGACACGACGACGGTGTGGGACACCCCGGGGGTGTTGTCCACGAAGTTGGTGATCAACCAGTTGAGGTTCTGTGCCGCCTGGCTCATCTGGCTCAACTAACGCTCCTGCTGGTGAGTGGGGTTCGGGAAGCTGCCGGTCTGGCCGTTGCCGACCTGACGACCCTGCGCGATACCCCGACGGAGATTGGTCAGCCGGCCGCGTACGTCGTCAGGCGCACGCGAGACCTGCGGACCGCTTTGGTGCTGTTGCTGCTGAGCCGTGCCCGGCACGAGGTTGGCGCGCGGGACCCGACGAGGCAGGCCGGAGGTGGTGACCCCGCCCGCCGACGGCTGACGGACGCGTTCGGCCTGGCGGACCAGGTCGTCATTGGGGGTGCTGCGCCAGGCGGTGGACGCCGGCGCGGCGGGTGCCGCCGACCGCTGGGGAGCGGCCGGGGTCTCGGGGGCCGGGACGGACCGCTGCGGGGCCATGCCGTTGCCCGGCTGCCGCTGCGGCTGCTGGCCACCCTGGCCGTGCTGCCCGTTCTGGCCGCCCTGACCGTGGAACCAGTTGGTCTCCAGCGTGTCGTACAGCGGGGTACGGCCGTCACCCGGGCCCGGGGCCGGCGGCAGCGCCTCCGGCTCCTGCGGGCGCCCGGGGCGCTGCGGGGGCATCGGGGGACGCTGCTGCTGGCGCGGCCCGCCGAAGTTCTCGCCGTTGACCTGCGGACGCTCGAACTGACCGGTGTCCTGCGGGTTCTGCCGACCGGAGGGGTCGTACTGCCCGGCGCCCTGTCCGTTCTGCCGTCCGAGGACGCCGAACTGACCGGTGTCCTGGCCGTTCGCCCGCTCCGGGGCGTTGTACTGGCCGCTGTTCTGCGGGTTCTGCGGGTTCTGCCGGTTCGGGACGGGGAACTGGCCCGTGCCGGAGCCGTCGTAGCCCGCCGTGGCGAACCGACCGGTGGACGAGGAGTCCGCGGAGCCGCCGTGGGACGGACCGCCCGGCGCCGGCGGGGCGCCGGCCCCGCCGAACACGTCGGGGCGCACGAAGGATCCGCCGCCGTTCTGTCCGGCGCCCTGGGCGTCGTAGTCGGGGCGCGGGAACTGCGAGGTCGAGGCCGGACCCTGGTTCGGGTCGACCCGCGGCATCGGCGCCGTGACGTCGGGCTGCTCGTCGTGGCCGCGCGGGGCGTCCAGCGAGGCGCGCGGCACCGGCGGCTGGGCGTTCTCGTCGCTCCAGCTCGGCGTGCGCGGGGCGTTGCCGCCGGGCAGCTCGGCGCGCGGGCCACCACGGCCGGGCAGCTGCGGCCGGCGCCTGCCGGAACGCTCCTTGCCCTGCTTCGGGGGCACGGCACCGGGACCGCTGTCACCGGAGCCGCCCTGACGCGGCGCGCCGCCGTCACCGAAGCTGCCGCCAGGACGCAGCCCCGAGCCGCCGCCGGCGAAGCCGCCCTGGCGCCCGGAGTCGTCGAAGTTCTCGAAGTTCCTGGTGTCGGGACCACCGGTCCCGGCGGCCTGGAGGCCCTGGGGAGCACCGGGGGCCTGACCGCCGCCGAACGCACCGGCACCGGCACCCGCCGGAGCCGGCCGACCGCCCTGCGCGGGCATCGGCGGACCACTCTGCGGCCCACGCTGGCCACCGGGGTTGCCCGGGCCGCTGGGGTTGCCGGGAAGCGCGGCACGCGGACCCTGACCGGCACCCACCTGCCCGCGCTGCGGGGCACCACCGAGCAGACCGCCACCGGAGGGGCCACCGCCGAGCGGCGGACCCGACTGGCCGGCCTGGCGGCGCGCGGCGGCGACACCGGCCGCGGCCTGCGCGGCGGCGGGGCCACCGGCGGCGGGGCCGCCCTGGCCGGGCTTGCCGGGGGCCGGCTTCTTGTTGCCCTGCGCCACGTCCACGGGGAGCATGACCAGCGCGGTCGTACCGCCCGAGTCGGACGGACGCAGCTGGATGCGGATGCCGTGGCGCTGCGACAGACGACCGACCACGAACAGACCCATGCGGCGGGAGACCGAGACGTCCACGGTGGGCGGCGAGGCGAGCCGCTCGTTGATCGCCGCGAGGTCCTCGGGGGAGAGGCCGATACCGGTGTCGTGGATCTCGATCAGCACCCGCCCGTCGGGCAGCGCGTGACCGGTGACCTTGACCTTGGTCTGCGGCGAGGAGAACGAGGTCGCGTTCTCGAGCAGCTCGGCGAGCAGGTGCACGAGGTCGTTGACGACGCGGCCGGCCACTTCGGTGGTCGGCACGGCGGCCAGTTCGATGCGCTCGTACTGCTCCACCTCGGAGGCGGCGGCGCGGAGCACGTCGACCAGCGGGACCGGACGGGTCCAGCGGCGGCCGGGCTCCTCACCGGCGAGAACGAGGAGGTTCTCGCCGTTACGGCGCATGCGGGTGGCGAGGTGGTCGAGCTTGAACAGGGAGGACAGCTGGTCCGGGTCGGCCTCGCGGGACTCCAGTTCGGAGATGAGCGACAGCTGACGCTGGATGAGGCCCTGGGAGCGACGCGAGAGGTTGGTGAACATCGCGTTGACGTTGCCCCGCAGGAGGGCCTGCTCGGCGGCGAGGCGGACCGCCTCGCGGTGCACGTCGTCGAAGGCCGCGGCCACCTGGCCGATCTCGTCCCGGGAGTGCACACCGACGGACTCGACGGAGGTGTCGACGTCCTGCGGGTCCGACTCCGACAGCTGCTTGACCAGCTCGGGCAGCCGGTCCTGGGCGACCTTGGTCGCCGTGTCCTGCAGCCGGCGCAGCGAGCGGATCATGGAGCGGGCCACGACGAACGCGCCGACCAGCGAGACACCGAGGACGAGCAGGATGAGCGCACCGGAGATGATCGCCTCTTGCTCGGCGTCCGCGCGGAGCGTACGGGCGGTCTGCTCCATCTCCTCGAGGAGCGTGCCCTCGATCTTCTTCATCTGCTCGAGCTCGGCCGTCGAGCCGTCGATCCAGTCCTTGTACGAGCGCTTGTCCTGACCGCGCAGACCGCCGGCGCTCGCGAGCACCCGGTCCGCGTAGATGTCGGACGCCTCGATGGTGGGGCTCGCGTCGTCGATCGGCTTGGTCAGCACCTCGGCGCCGTCGCCGTAGATGTCGGAGAAGGCCGTGCGGTCGGACTCCTCGTTCGCCAGCGCCGAGCTCGCGTAGAGCCGGTCGTTCTCGGAGAGGGTGCCGAACTTGTCCTTGTTCTCCGGCAGGGCCGCCGCGATGACCGCGCGCTGCACCGACGCGTACTCCTTGGCCGACGAGAACGCGGCCAGGGCGCGGGTGCGCTTGATCATGTCCGGGTTGCTGGTGGCCTCCGCCATGTCCTGGGAGAGTTCCAGCAGCTGGGTGATCAGACGGTGGTACGCCTCGACCGTCTGCGTGGAGTTCTTCGGGTCGGCGTAGGCCTTGTTGCGGATGCTGTTGAGGTTGTTCAGCTCACGCACCACGCGGACGAGGCTGTCGCGGACGCCGGGGAGGTTCTCGGCGGTGCTGGAGCTGTCCGCCTCCTGGGTCGCGTCGGCGAACTGCACGCGGGCCTGGTCGGTCTTCTCGCGGGCGCCCTTGACCGTGAAGTCGGAGGCGCTCAGACCGTGCGCGAGCGGACCGGCGGAGAGGTCGCGCTCGTTCTGCAGGGCGTTGGCGAGCTCCGTCGCCTGCTTGGTCATGTCGGTCAGCAGCCGCATGTTGTCGAGCTGCTGGATGTCGTCCACGTTGTCGCCGATGCGCAGCGCGCCGAGCGAGGTCGCCGCCACCACGGGGAGCGCGAGCAGCGAGACGAGACGGGTGGAGATGCGCCAGTTGCGCAGGGCTATTCGTGAACCGGGACCGGTCGTCCCGGCCTTGTCGCCGCCCTTGGGCTTGCCGGGCTGCGCGGGGGGAGCAGACGCGCCGGTGCGCCCGGAGCGCTCACCGCCGTCGCCGATCTCCGCCGGACCCGGGTTCTGGGCGTGCTGGGGGGAGGAACCGTTACCGGCTCCGTTGTGTGGCTCCGGCTCCGCCGAAGCGCTGCCATCCCTCTTGAAACGTCCCTGCACTAGCGTCGCAACCTCTGGACCAGGCGCCCCACCGAATGAACGGCGGGACGGTGTCGGCGTCTTGGGGGCGCCCTGAATTACGTCCCCTGTTTGTGGTCGTGAGTGACCGGCGCTGGCTCCCCCTTCCGCCGCCGCCCGGCGCTGCTTTGCGCCCCTGCGCGCCGGCACGATCCTGCGGCGGTCCGTGGAATTCCAGCACAGTGCCGGATCTGCAACAAGGCCAACGGATAACGGTCTGTTCACAGTGACAGCGCGTGAGGAGTGAGTCACCGGATGTGGAGGCCAATGGGCAGCAAAGCGGGCAAACTCCCGCGATACAGGGGCACGAGGGGGGTGTCCCAGTCGCCATGATCAGGAGCGGAATGCCTGATTCAGTTGGCTGATGTCCGTTTTGTCAGGGTGGGGGGAGAATCCGAATTGCCCGTTTTGCCCATGACTAGGTGAGCAAACTCACACGGTGATCATGCCTTCTTCCCGCCCCGGCCCGGGAATCGGATGTTTAGCCTGACGCTTTACAGGGATGGCGAATCCGACAACCCGCGCTTGTGGGGCGGCCCTTGCGGCCCGTCCCGGCGCCTTTCACGACGAGGTCCAGGACAACAGTGAAGACGACGACGATGTTCCGCACGATAGCCAACCCCCGGCGCACCACGCTGGCCCACCTCGCCGACGCCGAGGAGCTGCGCACGCCGGAGCAGGAGCACTCCGTCGACCTCCCTTCCCAGACCGCCAACCCCCGCCGGACGGTCCTGATGAAGGTCCCCGCCCAGGCCACCGAGTAGTCGCACGCTCAAGTACGCACGGAATCCGTCCCGCGCTCACCAGGGACGCGCTCCGAACGGATTCTGTGAGACGGGAACGAGGAACACCGCCCCGGCGGTACGCGCACAGAGGGCGCCCGGCAGCGCGACCAGGGCGCCCTTTCGCATGGGCGCGGCGGCCGCGTCCCCGACCAATGCGCGAGGCGGGCCCCCCTTGCCGCGTTAGCCTGGAGCGTCAGACTCCAGCCAGCTCAGTTAAGGGGCGCGAGGATCCCGTGCGCATCGCCAGGTTCTCCATCGACGGGAACGTAGCCTTCGGAGCGGTCGAGGGCGACAAGCCGGACGAGCTCGTCCTCGACATCATCAAGGGCATCCCGTTCGCGGACTTCGAGCTCTCCGGGACGAAGGTCCCACTGGCCCCGCTTGATTCGAGGACACGGGTCAGGCTGCTGCCGCCGGTGCTCCCCAACAAGGTCGTGGCCTTCGGCCGCAACTACGCCGAGCACGCCCGCGAACTCGGCAACGAGGTCCCCGACGCCCCGTTCGCCTTCTTCAAGCCGGCCACCTCGGTGATCGGTCACGGCGACGAGATCCAGTACCCGGCCTTCTCCGAGGAACTCCACCACGAGGCCGAGCTCGCCGTGGTCATCGGCCGGATGTGCCGCGAGGTCCCCCGTGAACGCGTCAAGGACGTGATCTTCGGTTACACCTGCGCCAACGACATCACCGCCCGTGACGTCCAGCGGCGCGAGAAGCAGTGGGCCAGGGCCAAGGGCTTCGACACGTCCTGCCCGCTCGGCCCCTGGGTCGAGACCGAACTGGACCCCTCGGACCTGACCATCCAGCTCACGGTCAACGGCGCCCAACGCCAGCTCGGCCGTACGAGCGAGATGATCCACTCCATCGAGGACCTGATCGTCAACATCACCGAGGCCATGACACTGCTCCCGGGCGACGTCATCCTCACGGGCACCCCCGCAGGGGTCGGCCCCCTCAACGTCGGCGACGAGGTCGCCGTCACCATCGAAGGCATCGGCACTCTCACCAACAAGGTGATCAAGCGTGGCTAACGGCTCCGTCCGCGTACGTTTCTGTCCGTCCCCGACCGGCAACCCCCATGTGGGTCTGGTCCGCACGGCCCTGTTCAACTGGGCGTTCGCCCGCCACACCGGCGGCACGTTCGTCTTCCGCATCGAGGACACCGACGCGGCCCGCGACTCCGAGGAGTCCTACGAGCAGCTCCTGGACTCGCTGCGCTGGCTGGGCTTCACCTGGGACGAGGGCCCCGAGGTCGGCGGCCCGCACGCGCCGTACCGCCAGTCGCAGCGCATGGAGACCTACACGGAGATCGCCGGGAAGCTCCTGGACGCCGGTCACGCGTACTACTGCTACTGCACCGCCTCCGAGCTGGAGGAGCGCCGTGACGCCGCCCGCGCCGCGGGCCGCCCCTCCGGCTACGACGGCAAGTGCCGCGAGGTCACGCCCGAGCAGAAGGCCCAGTACGAGGCCGAGGGCCGCGAGCCGATCGTCCGCTTCCGGATGCCCGACGAGACGATCACCTTCACCGACCTGGTCCGCGGCGAGCTGACCTTCACCCCGGAGAACGTGCCGGACTACGGCATCGTCCGTGCCAACGGCGCCCCGCTGTACACGCTGGTCAACCCGGTCGACGACGCCCTCATGGAGATCACCCACGTCCTGCGCGGCGAGGACCTCCTCTCCTCCACGCCGCGTCAGATCGCGCTCTACAAGGCGCTGATCGACCTGGGCGTCGCCAAGGAGATCCCCTCCTTCGGCCACCTGCCGTACGTGATGGGCGAGGGCAACAAGAAGCTCTCCAAGCGCGACCCGCAGTCCAGCCTGAACCTCTACCGGGAGCGCGGCTTCCTCCCCGAGGGCCTGCTGAACTACCTCTCGCTCCTCGGCTGGTCCCTCTCCGCGGACAAGGACATCTTCACGATCGAGGAGATGGTCGCCGCCTTCGACGTCGCGGACGTGAACCCCAACCCGGCCCGCTTCGACCTGAAGAAGGCCGAGGCGATCAACGCGGACCACATCCGCATGCTGAGCGTGACGGACTTCACCGAGCGCTGCGCCCCCTGGCTGAAGGCCCCCTTCGCCCCCTGGGCCCCGGAGGACTTCGACGAGGCCAAGTGGCAGGCCATCGCCCCGCACGCGCAGACCCGCCTCAAGGTCCTCTCGGAGATCACCGAGAACGTCGACTTCCTGTTCCTTCCGGAGCCGGTCGAGGACGAGGCGTCCTGGACGAAGGCGATGAAGGAGGGCTCCGACGCCCTGCTGCGCACCGCGAGGGAGAAGCTGGAGTCCGCCGACTGGGCCTCGGCCGAGTCCCTCAAGGAGGCCGTCCTGGCCGCCGGCGAGGCCCACGGGCTCAAGCTCGGCAAGGCCCAGGCCCCGGTCCGCGTGGCCGTCACCGGCCGCACGGTCGGCCTGCCCCTCTTCGAGTCCCTGGAGATCCTGGGCAAGGAGAAGACCCTGGCCCGCATCGACGCGGCCCTGGCCAAGCTGGCCGCGTAACGCCGATGTGCGAGGGGCGGCACCCGGGACCCCGGGTGCCGCCCCTTCGTCATCCGCCGGACAGGACGGCCGGCCTCGGGCTACCGTCGGACCATGAGCATCAAGGCCGTGGTCTGGGACGTCGACGACACCCTCTTCGACTACACCACGGCCGACCGCACCGGAATGCGGGCGCACCTGGCGGCCGAGGGGCTGCGCCGGTTCGGCACCGTCGAGGAGGCCCTCGACCGCTGGCGGGAACTCACGAGCCTGCACTGGCGGCGGTACGCGGCGGGGCAGGGCGACTGGGAGGCCACCCGGCGCGACCGGGTGCGGGACTTCCACGGCGAACCGCTGACCGACGCCGAGGCCGACGCCTGGTTCGAGCGCTACATCGTCCACTACGAGCGGGCCTGGTCGCTCTTCCCGGACGTCCTGCCCGTCCTGGACGCGCTCGCCGCGACCCACCGGCACGCGGTCCTGTCCAACTCCAGCCTCCCCGTGCAGGAGCGCAAGCTGCGGGCCCTCGGTGTGTGGGACCGCTTCGAGACGGTCCTGTGCGCCGAGCAGCTGGGCGTCCACAAACCGGCGGCCGAGGCGTTCCACGCCGCCTGCGAGTCCCTGGACCTGCCCCCGGGCGAGGTCGCGTACGTCGGCGATCACCCGGAGATCGACGGACAGGGCGCCGCCGAGGCGGGTCTGCTGTCGGTCTGGATCGACCGCGGCGGCCTCTACGCGACGGTGGACCCGCCGGTCGGACCGCACCGCATCGCCACCCTCGCCGAACTCCCCGCGATCCTCGGCTCGGATACTCGTTTTGGAGCGCCGTCCACCTTCGGGTAATGTTCTTTCTGCGCCGCCGGGGAGCGGGCCGAAAGGCCGGAACCGGAAGCGCAAGCTAGAACAAGATCCCCTCAGGGGCTTGCGTTCCAGTGGCCTATGGTGTAATTGGCAGCACGACTGATTCTGGTTCAGTTAGTCTTGGTTCGAGTCCAGGTAGGCCAGCTCGCAGAGCTTATCTGCGCCAGCGGATCTCATCCGCAAGCCCCCGTTGTGTAGCGGCCTAGCACGCTGCCCTCTCAAGGCAGTAGCGCCGGTTCGAATCCGGTCGGGGGTACAGATCCTTCCCGCGAGGAGAGTTCGGGTCGCACCCTCTCCCTTCGATGCAGGATCGCTAGGGCCCCCGTTGTGTAGCGGCCTAGCACGCCGCCCTCTCAAGGCGGTAGCGCCGGTTCGAATCCGGTCGGGGGTACTGACTGGTCTAAACCACATTGGTCTATGGTGTAATTGGCAGCACGACTGATTCTGGTTCAGTTAGTCTTGGTTCGAGTCCAGGTAGACCAGCTCGGACCTGCGGCGATGTAGTACTGAACGCCTGCAGGCTCCACGCCCCCGTTGTGTAGCGGCCTAGCACGCCGCCCTCTCAAGGCGGTAGCGCCGGTTCGAATCCGGTCGGGGGTACCTCACAGAAGGCCCTTCGCTTCGGCGGAGGGCCTTCGTCGTGTGCCCCCGCTCACTCGAAGCCGTACCGCCGGGCCGACTCCTCCTCCTGGGCCAGCCGGTGCAGGGCCCGCAGCACGGGCTCGAACAGCACCGCCGACGAGACCGCCGACTCGACCATCTCCGTGTCGGACTCGTACGTCTCCATCCGGTCCAGATCCCGCGCCGCCGCCTGGTGCATCAACTCGGCGTAGGGGCCCATGGTTTCGGCGTCGCACGGATACCCCAGCCGGATCTGCGTGGCCACCAGGGCCACCAGGGAGCGGTGCACGGGGGAGAGCGCGCCGATCTCCCGCGCCGCGTCCCAGCCCAGCCTCCGCAGCAGCCGGTCCACCTCCGCTGCCGCGGCCACCGTGGCCGGGTCCTCCTCGTCCGGGTCCGGGGCCTGCGGGAGCGCCCACAGGGCCGCGCCGAGACGGATCGTACGGCCCAGCGACTCGTCGTCGACGTGCTTGAGCACCTCCCGGGCGCTCGCCACCGGCACCCGCCCCACCTGGATCAACGCCCGTACCAGTCGCAGCCGGCGCAGATGCCCCTCGTCGTACTCCGCCGTCGTCGCGTTGATCTGCCGGCCCGGCGCCAACAGCCCTTCGCGCAGGTAGTACTTGATCGTCGCGGTGGACACCCCGCTGCGTGCGCTCAACTCCGCCAACCGCATCTCTCTTGCGCCCCTTCTTGGAAAGTGCCACTATCCAAGCATGAGAGGTCGGATAGTGCCGCTCACCAACAAGGGGGAGTCATGAAGGGAAAGACGGTCGTCGCCGGACGCACCACCGCTGCCGCCGAGGGGGACGTCGTGGTCCTGCTCATCGGCGTGCGCATCAACCACTTCTGGGCCGTCCACCACTGGCTGCCGGTGCTGGCCGCGATGCCCCGGATGCTGCGCGAGCTGCGCGCGGACCCGGGCCGGGGGCTGCTGAACGCCGTCCTGCTCACGGCCTCGCCGCGCACGTACTACGTCGTCCAGTACTGGGAGTCCAAGGAGAAGCTCTACGGGTACGCGCACGCGCCCGACGCGTTCCACCGTGTGGCGTGGGCGGCGATGAACCGCAGGGAGCGCAAGGGCAAGGGCCGCGGACACGTGGGGCTCTGGCACGAGACGTACGTCGTGCCGGAGGGGTCGTACGAGTCGATCTACGCGAACATGCCGGCCTTCGGTCTCGCGGCGGCCACGGGGGTGCTGCCGGTCGATAAGCGGGGGCGGTCCGCGAAGGAGCGGTTGGCCCACCGGCGGGTGGACGCCTGACGGGAGGGCGCGGACGACCCGGGGGCCGGTCGACCGCACGGGAAAGGGCCTGCCGCGGCGTTGAGGCAGGCCCTTTCCCGTGGTCGTACGGCTGGGGGAGGGTCAGCCCGAGCGGCGCAGGGCTTCGGAGAGGCGGGCCGCGGCGTCGATCACCGCTTGGGCGTGCATACGGCCGGGGTGGCGGGTCAGGCGCTCGATGGGCCCGGAGACCGAGACCGCCGCGACCACGCGGTTGGAGGGGCCGCGGACCGGGGCCGAGACCGAGGCCACGCCCGGCTCGCGCTCACCGATCGACTGGGCCCAGCCGCGGCGGCGCACCCCGGAGAGGGCGGTCGCGGTGAAACGGGCGCCCTGGAGGCCGCGGTGGAGGCGCTCCGGCTCCTCCCAGGCCATGAGGATCTGGGCGGAGGAGCCCGCCTTCATCGTGAGCGTCGAACCGACCGGGACGGTGTCCCGCAGGCCGGACAGCCGCTCCGCCGCGGCGACGCAGATGCGCATGTCGCCCTGGCGGCGGTAGAGCTGGGCGCTCTCGCCCGTCACATCCCTGAGGTGCGTGAGCACCGGGCCGGCCGTGGCGAGGAGGCGGTCCTCACCGGCGGCCGCGGCCAGCTCGGCCAGCCTCGGGCCGAGGATGAACCGGCCCTGCATGTCCCGTGCCACCATGCGGTGGTGTTCCAGAGCCACGGCCAGGCGGTGGGCCGTGGGCCGTGCGAGTCCGGTGGCGCCGACCAGACCCGCGAGGGTGGCCGGACCGGACTCCAGAGCGCTCAGGACCAGGGCCGCCTTGTCCAGAACGCCGACGCCGCTACTGTTGTCCATGCAACGATACTCGCGTCTCACTCTGTGAAACGCAAGTTCAATTTCACGTGCACCTTGCCACTCTGGAAGCAGAACAACAGCGGCTCGCGGACCGACGAGCCCGGCGGCCGGCGCGCGCTACGAGGGGTACGCACGCTCGCCACCTCCGAAATCTCTAGTTGGGTCGACGCGCTGAGGCGTCGGCCGGAGGGAAAGCGATGGGTAGGACACTCGCGGAGAAGGTCTGGGACGACCATGTCGTCCGGCGCGCCGAGGGCGAGCCCGACCTCCTCTTCATCGACTTGCACCTGCTGCACGAGGTGACCAGCCCCCAGGCCTTCGACGGTCTCCGCAAGAGCGGGCGGAAGGTCCGCCGGCTCGACCTGACCATCGCGACCGAGGACCACAACACCCCCACCCTCGACATCGACAAGCCCATCGCGGACCCCGTCTCCCGCGTCCAGCTGGAGACGCTGCGCAAGAACGCCGCCGAGTTCGGTGTGCGGCTGCACCCGCTGGGCGACGTCGAGCAGGGTGTCGTGCACGTCGTGGGCCCGCAGCTGGGTCTGACCCAGCCCGGTATGACGGTCGTCTGCGGCGACTCCCACACCTCCACGCACGGCGCCTTCGGCGGTCTGGCGTTCGGCATCGGCACCTCCCAGGTGGAGCATGTGCTGGCCACCCAGACGCTGCCCATGGCCCGCCCGAAGACCATGGCCATCACGGTCAACGGTGAGCTGCCCGACGGCGTCACCGCCAAGGACCTGATCCTGGCGATCATCGCCAGGATCGGCACGGGCGGCGGCCAGGGCTACGTCCTGGAGTACCGCGGCTCCGCCATCGAGAAGCTCTCGATGGAAGCCCGCATGACGATCTGCAACATGTCCATCGAGGCCGGCGCACGCGCGGGCATGATCGCTCCCGACCAGACCACCTTCGACTACCTGGAGGGCCGTCCGCACGCGCCCAAGGGCGAGGACTGGGACGCGGCCGTCGCGTACTGGAAGACCCTCAGGACGGACGATGACGCCGAGTTCGACGCCGAGGTCGTGATCGAGGCCGCCGAGCTGTCGCCGTTCGTCACCTGGGGCACCAACCCCGGCCAGGGCGCGCCGCTTTCGGCGAACGTCCCCGATCCGGCTTCGTACGAAGACGCTTCGGAGCGCCTGGCCGCCGAAAAGGCCCTGGAGTACATGGGGTTGGAGGCCGGACAGCCGCTGCGCTCCATCAAGGTGGACACCGTCTTCGTAGGTTCCTGCACCAACGGCCGCATCGAGGACCTGCGCGCCGCCGCCGATCTGCTCAAGGGCCGCAAAGTCGCCGACGGCGTACGGATGCTGGTCGTCCCCGGCTCCGCTCGGGTCGGTCTCCAGGCCGTCTCCGAGGGTCTGGACGTCGTCTTCAAGGAGGCCGGCGCCGAGTGGCGGCACGCGGGCTGCTCGATGTGCCTGGGCATGAACCCGGACCAGCTGGCCCCCGGTGAGCGCTCCGCGTCCACCTCCAACCGCAACTTCGAGGGCCGGCAGGGCAAGGGCGGCCGGACGCACCTGGTCTCGCCGCAGGTCGCCGCCGCGACCGCCGTGCTGGGCCACCTGGCCTCGCCCGCCGACCTGTCCGACGCCCCCGCGCCCGCTGGAGTCTGAGAGTCATGGAAGCATTCACCACCCACACCGGCCGGGCCGTCCCGCTGCGCCGCAGCAACGTCGACACCGACCAGATCATCCCCGCCCACTGGCTCAAGAAGGTGACCAGGGACGGTTTCGAGGACGGGCTGTTCGAGGCCTGGCGCAAGGACGAGACCTTCATCCTCAACCAGCCGGAGCGCGAGGGCGCCACGGTCCTGGTCGCCGGCCCCGACTTCGGCACCGGCTCGTCCCGTGAGCACGCGGTGTGGGCGCTGCAGAACTACGGCTTCAAGGCCGTGATCTCCTCCCGGTTCGCCGACATCTTCCGCGGCAACTCGCTCAAGAACGGCCTGCTCACGGTCGTGCTGGAGCAGAAGATCGTGGACTCGCTGTGGGAGCTCACCGAGAAGGACCCCCGGGCCGAGGTGACGGTCGACCTGGAGACCCGAGAAGTGCGTGCCGAGGGCATCACCGCCTCCTTCGAGCTGGACGAGAACTCCCGCTGGCGGCTGCTGAACGGTCTGGACGACATCTCCATCACCCTCCAGAACGAGGACGACATCGCCGCGTACGAGGCCAAGCGGCCGTCGTACAAGCCGCGGACGCTGCCGGTCTGATCCGCCTCGCCGGCCGCCCCCGGGGCAGCCCGCGCACGACGGATTCCAGCCACCGCCACACCCCCCTGTACCCCCAATCGTGCACGGTTGGGGGTACAGCCATGTTTGGCGTAACGCACCTTGGAAGTGGGGTGCAGAAAGGTTTCAACTCCCCTAGTTACAAAGGTGATTACTGGGGTACGCGCATCATCGTGCGGCATTGGATGGGGGTGCTCGACAGGCCCCCGGGAGACGGCAGTTACCCCCTGGGCAGGCGACAACTCGCCCCAGATGGCACAATCTGTGCATGGAACACGACGGCCAACTCGAGCTCTATGCGGCGGTCGCGGGCCAACTCAAGGAAGCGCACGCAAGGGTGCGCGCACTGCAAGTCCCGGAGGGCGTACGGATGGCGCTGACCCGGAAGCTGCTGGTCATTACGGCCGTGGCCAAGCACGATCTCGCCGACGCGGCAAGGCGTCTGGAGACCTTCGCGGCGGACCTCGACGAGGGGCGAATCCCCCCGGGGGACGCCGAAGGAACTCCGTGACAGTCGAGTCCGTTGCGGCACAAGGGTGATAAGCCCGTTTCGTGTTTGATTTGCGGTATATATCTGCCTAACGTGCGAAAAGCTTGAACACTTTCGTTCTGGCGATGTCTCCGAAGGGGAAGACGTGAACAAGGCGCAGCTCGTAGAAGCGATTGCGGACAAGCTCGGTGGCCGTCAGCAGGCCGCCGACGCGGTCGACGCCGTCCTGGACGCCATCGTCCGGGCGACGGTCGCGGGTGAGAGGGTCTCGGTCACCGGCTTCGGTTCGTTCGAGAAGGTCGAGCGTCCGGCCCGTTACGCCCGCAACCCGCAGACGGGTGAGCGGGTTCGGGTGAAGAAGACGTCCGTCCCCCGCTTCCGCGCAGGCCAGGGCTTCAAGGACCTGGTGAGCGGCTCCAAGAAGCTGCCCCGCGGCGGCGAGGTCGCCGTGAAGAAGGCCCCGAAGGGCAGCCTGAGCGGTGGCGCCTCGGCGACAGTCAAGAAGGCGGCCGCGAAGAAGACGACGACCGCGAAGAAGGCGACCACGGCCCGCAAGGCCACGCCCGCCAAGAAGACCACGGCGACCGCCAAGAAGACGACGGCGAAGAAGACCACCGCCAAGAAGACCACGGCGACGAAGTCGACCGCCGCGAAGAAGACCACGCCCGCGAAGTCGACCGCGGCGAAGAAGACCACCGCGGCGAAGGCTCCCGCCAAGAAGGCCACCGCGAAGAAGGCTCCGGCCAAGAAGTCGTCGGCTCGAAAGACCACGGCGAAGAAGACTGCCGCCCGATAAGCAGAAGGGCGCTGGGTACTCACACGCGCCGGGCCGGGCTCCTTGTCGGAGCCCGGCCCGCGGCGTTTCCGGGTAAGGGTTGGTTGTGAGTCCGCGGATTCTCAGAACGTCTGCAAAGTGATCAAAGTGATGCGGAGGGCTTCGTCCGTGCCCTCCGTCTCGATGCGGACCCGCTGACCGGGGCGGAGGAGGCGCAGACCGCCCGCGTCGAAGGCCGGCGCCTCGAAGGGGACCGGGGTGCCGTCGTCGAGGAGGACCTGGCCCGAGCGGGTGGCGGGGTCGTAGGTGTACGCGGTGGCCTGCATGGACGCAGCCTACTGGCCGGGTATCAGCAGGCGCGCGGCCGCGGCGGCCGTACGGGGACCGACGCCCAGGGTGAGGGCGGCGCGCAGGTCCTCGCCGGTGTCGACGTCCTGGCGCACGGAGTCGACGCCGTCGAGCGCGAGCTCCACGGCGCCGGAGCGGCGGTGGCGCAGCCGGGAGCCCGGGCCGAACGCCGGGCGGAGCGCCCGGCCGGGGGCGGCCGCCAGCAGGGTCGTACCGGTGCCGGCGGCGTCCGCGAGGAACGCCCGCCCGAATGCGGCGGCGGCGTCCAGGACGCGGGCGAGTTCCGCCGGGCGCAGCGCCGGCAGATCGGCGTTCAGGGTCGCCACCGGGGCGTTCGGCCGGGCCGCGCGGGCGAGGGCCGCCGCGTGCCGCAGCGCGGCGTTCAGACCGTCCGCCGGGTCGGAGCCGGGATCGGCCGCGGGATCGTCGGGGACGATGCGGGCGCCGAGCGCCGCCAGCTCACGCCCCGCCAGCGGGTCGTCCGTGACGACCACCACATCGCGCACCGCCGCGCAGGCCAGCGCCGCGGCCACCGTGTCCTGGGCGAAGGCGAGGGCCAGACCCGGGCGCACGCCGTCGTCGGCGGTGTCCGAGAGCCTGCTCTTGGCCCGTGCCAAGGGCTTCAGGGGTACGGCCAGGGTCCACTGCACGGGTGTTCCGTCCCTCTCTTGTCGCCGCCATTGTCACCTGGGGGCAACGGAAGCCCGCAGGGTGGGGCGTACGGTGTTCTCGACAGACCGGCGGTCCGGGGCGACACTTGTGCGGCTCCCCGGGCGAGGAGCCCCCTGGCCCCCTGGCCCCCTAGAGGAAGGTGTCCGAGTGTCCCGCCGCAGAATCGGCTTCTGGTACCGCTTCGCCGCGGTCCTGTGCAAACCGCCGCTGGTGATTCTGATCAAGCGGGACTGGCGCGGAATGGAGAACATTCCGGCCGACGGCGGATTTATCACCGCGGTGAACCACAATTCGCACCTCGACCCCTTGGCGTACGCGCACTTTCAGTACAACAGCGGCCGCGTTCCGCGATTCCTCGCGAAGAGCGGTCTTTTCAAGAAGGGATTCGTGGGCGCCGCGATGCGCGGCACCGGACAGATCCCCGTCTACCGCGAGACCACGGACGCGCTGAGCGCCTTCCGCGCCGCGATCGACGCCGTGGAGCGGGGCGAGTGCGTCGCCTTCTACCCGGAGGGCACCATCACGCGCGACCCCGACCAGTGGCCCATGACCGGCAAGACCGGGGCCGCGCGGGTCGCCCTCCAGACCAAGTGCCCGGTGATCCCGGTGGCCCAGTGGGGCGCCAACGAGCTGCTCCCGCCGTACGCCAAGAAGCCCCACATCCTGCCGCGCAAGACGCACCACGTGCTCGCGGGCCCGCCCGTCGACCTCTCCCGCTTCTACGACAAGGAGATGACCCCCGACCTGCTGAAGGACGCCACGGAGGTCATCATGGCCGCCATCACCCGCCAGCTGGAGGAGATCCGCGGCGAGAAGGCGCCCGAGACGCCCTACGACCCGAAGCGGGAGCGGATCGAGCAGCGGCGCAGGACCGCGGCGGCGGTCGAGCACCAGCGGCCCGGTCAGCACAATGGGGCCCTGCGGGAACAGGAACACCAGGAAGAGGGGCAGGGCAAGTGAGCAAGCCGGTCAAGGCGGCCGTGTTCAGCGCCGGTTCGTGGGGCACGGCCTTCGGCATGGTGCTCGCCGACGCGGGGTGCGAGGTCACGCTGTGGGCGCGCCGCGCGGAGGTCGCGGACGCCATCAACTCCACCCGCATCAACGCGGACTACCTGCCGGGCCTGGAGCTCCCGCGGAACGTGCGCGCCACCACGGACCCGGCCGAGGCCGCCGCCGGCGCCGACTTCACCGTCCTCTCCGTCCCCTCCCAGACCCTGCGCGCCAACCTCGCCGAATGGGCGCCGCTGCTGGCCCCCGACACCGTCCTGGTCTCGCTCATGAAGGGCGTCGAACTCGGTTCCGCCATGCGGATGAGCGAGGTCATCGAGGACGTCGCCAAGGTCGGGCAGGACCGTATCGCCGTCGTCACCGGCCCCAATCTGGCACGGGAGATCGCCTCCCGCATGCCGGCCGCCTCCGTGGTCGCCTGCACGGACGAGGCCGTCGCCCAGCGGCTCCAGGCCGCCTGCCACACCCCCTACTTCCGCCCGTACACCAACACCGACGTCGTCGGCTGCGAACTGGGCGGTGCCGTGAAGAACGTCATCGGCCTCGCCGTCGGCATCGCGGACGGCATGGGACTCGGCGACAACGCCAAGGGGTCGCTGATCACCCGCGGTCTCGCCGAGACCACCCGACTGGGCCTGGCCATGGGCGCCGATCCGCTGACCTTCTCCGGGCTCGCCGGTCTCGGCGACCTGGTCGCGACCTGCTCCTCGCCGCTCTCCCGCAACCACACCTTCGGCACCAACCTGGGCAAGGGCATGACCCTCCAGGAGACCATCGCGGTCACCAGGCAGACCGCCGAGGGCGTCAAGTCCTGTGAATCGGTGGCGGACTTGGCGCGTCGGCACGGCGTCGACATGCCCATCACGGAGACGGTCGTCGGCATCGTGCACGAGGGCAAGCCGCCCGTGGTCGCCCTCAAGGAGCTGATGTCGCGCTCCGCCAAGCCCGAGCGACGCTGAGCGATACCGGCCCTGCGGGCGCTGACGGCCGCAGTACCAACGGGTACTCTCATCGCGATATGAGCACCGAGAACCTCCCCCAGAGCCCTGAGCAGCCGTCCCGCAAGCCGCGCGTGGCCGTCGTCTTCGGCGGCCGCAGCTCGGAACACGGGATCTCCGTGGTCACGGCCGGCGCCGTCCTGCGTGCCATCGACCGGACGAAGTACGACGTCCTGCCGATCGGCATCACCCGGGACGGCCGTTGGGCGCTCACCGCCGACGAACCGGAGCGCATGGCGATCACCGACCGCCGTACGCCCAGCGTCGAGGAGCTCGCCGAGTCGCAGGAGGGCGGCGTGGTGCTCCCCGTCGACCCGGCCAACCGCGAGGTCGTCTACAGCGAGCCCGGTTCGGTGCCCAAGGCGCTCGGCGAGGTCGACGTCGTCTTCCCCGTCCTGCACGGCCCGTACGGTGAGGACGGCACCCTCCAGGGTCTGCTGGAGCTCTCCGGCGTCCCGTACGTCGGCTCGGGCGTCCTCGCCTCGGCCGTCGGCCAGGACAAGGAGTACATGAAGCGGGTGTTCACCTCCTTCGGGCTGAAGGTCGGCCCGTACGTGGTGATCCGGCCGCGCGAGTGGCAGCTCGACGAGTCCGCCGCCCGCAAGAAGATCGTCGACTTCGCCGGTGAGCACGGCTGGCCGCTCTTCGTGAAGCCGGCCCGCGCGGGCTCCTCCATCGGCATCACCAAGGTCGACGACCTGGCCGGGCTGGACGAGGCGATCGCCGAGGCCCAGAGCCACGACCCGAAGATCCTCGTCGAGGCCGCCCTGCGGGGCCGCGAGATCGAGTGCGGCGTCCTGGAGTTCGAGGACGGGCCGCGCGCCTCCGTCCCCGCCGAGATCCCGCCGCCGGACGCCCACGCCTACTACGACTTCGAGGCCAAGTACATCGACTCGACGCCGGGCATCGTCCCGGCGCCGCTGACCGCCGAGGAGACCGCCGAGGTCCAGCGCCTCGCCGTCGACGCCTTCGAGGCGGCCTCCTGCGAGGGCCTGGTCCGCGCGGACTTCTTCCTCACGGAGGACGGCCACTTCGTCATCAACGAGATCAACACGCTCCCCGGCTTCACGCCGATCTCGATGTACCCGGCGATGTGGCAGGCGAGCGGCATCGCATACCCGGAGTTGGTGGACCGCCTGATCCAGGCGGCACTGCGCCGGCCGACGGGCCTTCGCTGAGGCATGCGGCACCCTCGAGGAGGCGGTCCCCCCCGGGGGGACCGCCTCCTCGAGCGCGGGCGCCCGTCCGTCAGCCGGTCGGTCACCGCGGCGCAGTATGATCGCCGGGCTGCCCCGACCCGCTGTCAGCGGCGAGGCGGCCCGGGTTCAGGCGGCCGAGACCGTCCACCGTCCGCGGCAAGCCCCGTCCAGGTTCCGGCACGGCTTCGTGACGGTCGCGTCCGGGCCGGGAACCGCCGCCGACCCGCCGTCGTCTGCTGAGGAGCAGCCCGCGACGGCGATCAACGGACCGACCAGGACGGGCAGCCCGGCACGAACGGGCCGCCGGTGACGCGAGACGCGCACCGGCCGAGGGCAGACGGGGGCTACAGGTGCACGACCGGGCAGGTCAGCGTGCGGGTGATGCCGTCCACTTGCTGGACCTTGGCGACCACCAGCCGACCGAGGTCGTCCACGGTGTCGGCCTGGGCACGGACGATGACGTCATAGGGACCCGTCACGTCCTCGGCCTGGATGACCCCAGGGATCTTGCTGATCGTGTCGGCGACGGTCGACGCCTTGCCGACCTCCGTCTGGATCAGGATGTACGCCTGTACCACGGAACCTCCAGGGCGGCCACGAGGATCATGTGGGGAAAAGGAACGCCACGGTATCGCGTAGTCGCGCGCCGCGGGGAGACCCGCACAGGCCGCGCCGCGCACACCGGGGCGCGGGGAGTGCGGAAGTCGACGGTCGACTCGACCGTACCGAGGGCGAGGACGGCTCGCGACCGGGCGCGAGTGACACTGGAAGCGGCACAAGAAGGGGCGATACGACGATGAAGGGCACCGTGGGCGAGCTGGGGGAGTTCGGGCTCATCAGGGAGCTCACCTCCCGGCTCACCACCACCCCGGCGGTCCGGGTCGGCCCCGGCGACGACGCCGCTGTGGTGGCCGCGCCGGACCGCCGGGTCGTGGCGAGCACCGACCTCCTGCTGGAGGGGCGGCACTTCCGCCGCGACTGGTCCACGGCGTACGACGTCGGGCGCAAGGCGGCCGCCCAGAACCTCGCGGACATCGCCGCCATGGGCGCCGTGCCCACCGCGCTGCTCCTCGGTCTGGTCGCGCCCGTGGACCTCCCGGTGACCTGGGCGACCGAGCTGATGGACGGCCTGCGCGACGAGTGCCAGGTCGCCGGGGCTGCCGTCGTCGGCGGTGACGTCGTCCGCGGCGACACCATCATGATCTCCATCACCGCGCTCGGTGATCTGCGCAACCACGAGCCCGTGACCAGGAGCGGGGCCCAGCCCGGCGATGTCGTGGCCGTCACCGGCTGGCTCGGCTGGTCCGCCGCCGGGCACGCGGTCCTCTCCCGCGGTTTCCGCTCGCCGCGCGCCTTCGTGGAGGCCCACAGGCGCCCAGAGCCGCCGTACCACGCGGGCCCCGCCGCCGCCGACCTGGGCGCCACCGCGATGTGCGACGTGAGCGACGGGCTGATCGCGGACCTCGGGCACATCGCCGAGGCCAGCAGCTGCCGGATCGACATCCGCTCCGGCGCGATCGACATCCCGTCCCAGATGAACGACATCGGGCAGGCCGTCGGCGTCGACCCCATCCAGTGGGTGCTCACCGGCGGCGAGGACCACGCCATCGTGGCGACCTTCCCGCCGGACGTGAAGCTGCCGGCCCGCTGGAAGGTGATCGGCGAGGTCCTCAACCCGTCGGCGCTGCCGCAGGTCACCGTGGACGGGGCGCCCTGGACCAGCAAGGGCGGCTGGGACCACTTCGCGGACATGGAGTCGTGACCGGGACACCGGGCGCGCCGCCCAGGGTGCTCACGGTCGCCGGCTCCGACTCCGGGGGCGGCGCCGGCATCCAGGCCGACCTCAAGACCATGCTGGCGCTCGGCGTGCACGGCATGAGCGTCGTCACGGCCGTCACCGCGCAGAACTCCCTCGGGGTGCAGGGGGCTTGGGAGCTGCCGGTGGAGGCGGTCCGCGCCCAGTACCGCAGCGTCGTCGACGACATCGGCGTCGAGGCCGTCAAGACCGGCATGCTCGCCTCCGCCGGACTCGTCGAGACCGTCGCCGAGTTGCTCGCCGCCACCGACGCGCCCGTGGTCGTCGACCCGGTCGGTGTCTCCAAGCACGGCGACCCGCTGCTCGCCGCGTCCGCCCTGGACGCCGTCCGCGAGCGGCTGCTGCCCACGGCGACCGTCGCCACCCCCAACCTCGACGAGGTCGCCCAACTCACCGGCGTGCGCGTCGAGTCGGAGGTCGGTATGCGCGAGGCGGCCGAGGCCGTGCTGGCGTACGGTCCGCGGTGGGCGGTGATCAAGGGCGGGCACCTCTCGGGAGACGCCGTCGACCTGCTCACCGACGGCTCCGAGGAGCACTGGCTGCGGGCGCCCAGGTACGACAACCGGCACACGCACGGCACCGGGTGCACCCTCGCCTCCGCGATCGCCTCGCACCTCGCGCGGGGCCGGACCGTACCGGAGGCCGTCGCGGCGGCCAAGGAGTACGTCACCGGGGCGATCGTCGCCGGGTTCGCCCTCGGCGGCGGCATCGGGCCCGTGGACCACGGCTGGGCGCTCACCCGGGGTACCGCGGCAGTTTGATGTTCGTCGCCGACTTCTCGGTGAGCCGTTTGAAGAAGGCCGCCATCGGCCGGGACGCGAGCAGCCGGTACATCTGGTCCCGGCCGCGGATCCGCCGCTCGGTGGGCGGGGCGAAGAACGGCCCGGCGTTGCCCGAGGTCTTCTGGCAGCCCTTGGCGAAGCCCTGGATCCGGCTCTCGTACGCGGCGAACGCCGTACGGTGGTCCCCGCCCGCCAGGGCGAGTTCGCCGGCCAGGACGTACGCGCCGACCATCGCCACCCCGGTGCCCATGCCGCCCATCGTCGCCCCGTACCCGGCGTCGCCGAGCAGCGCCACGCGTCCCGCGCTGAGCCGGTCGACGTGGATCTGGGCGATCGCGTCGAAGTACAGGTCGTCGGCCGCCTCCAGCGCCTTCAGCACGTTCGGTCCCTCCCAGCCCATGCCCGCGAACCGCTCGGCCAGGATCCGCTTGGGCGCGGCGGGGTCCCGGCGGTCGTACGTCAGCCGCTCGGAGCGGAAGACCAGCAGCGCGGTGGCGCGGGCCGGGTCGCCGTCGTAGTTGCCCAGGGCGATCGCGCGGCCGGGCTCGCTGTAGAGGCGGCCGGTGCGGTCCAGGCCCAGATGGTTCGGGACCTCGAAGCCGGCCACGTAGTGGTCGAGGAACCGCAGGTACCGGGACTCGTCGCCCAGGACGAGGGAGCGGGTGCGCGAGTGCAGGCCGTCCGCGCCGACCACCAGGTCGAAGCGGCGGGCGGGCCCCCGCTCGAAGGTGACGTCGACGCCGTGCGGTGTGTCGGTCAGCGTGGCGATCGAGTCGCCGAACACGTACTCGGCGCGGTCCCGGGTGCGTTCGTACATGATGCGCGCGAGATCACCGCGGAGGATCTCCACGTCGCCGCTCATCATCTCCGCGGGCAGATCCACCTTGGGGGAGCCGTCCGCGGCGACGACGATCTGCCGTCCCATGTGGGTCTGGCGGGCGTGGATCTCGTCCCGGATGCCCATCCGGGTGAGCACTTCGCGGTGCACGTGTCCCCGGAAGTCGACGGCGAAGCCGCCCTCGCGCAGGGCGGGCGCCTTCTCGACGACGGTGACGCGGGCACCGTACTCGAGGAGGTTCAGGGCGAGGGCCGGTCCGGCCACACTGGCACCGGAGATCAGGACGCTGAGGTGGCTGAGGTCGTACGTCTTGTTCGTCATGCACGGCAGCCTCGGCGAGCCCGCTGACCGTTCCCTTACGGTCCGCTGACCGCCGCCGGCCCGAGCCGCCGGCCCCGTTCGAAGGCCACGTCGTACGCCTCGGGGGACAACCGCGCGCGTACCTCCCGCTCGGCGCGTACGACATCGGGGTCGCCCTCGACCCGGGCGCCCCGCAGGGCGGTCGCGGCGCCCAGGAGTTCCGCGGCGCGCTCGGCGGACGGTGCCACGGCGGCGAGCGCGTCGGCGAGGTCGGCCGACGCGAGGACGTCGGGCGAGGCCAGGGCGTGCGAGCGGGCCTGGGCGAGCCAGTCGCGGGCCGCCCCGACGTCCCCCTCGGCGGCCTCCGTGCGGCCGAGCCCGATGAGGACGCGTACCGTCTCGCCGGCGCTGAACCAGTTCGCGGCGCATGCCTCCAGGGCACTCTCGTAGCGCACGCGCGCGTGGGCGGTGTCCCCGGACAGCCGGGCCACGTCACCGAGGCCCCGCCGCGCGCTCGCCACCTTGTCCCAGGCCCCGGCGGTACGGGCGCACGCGGCCGAGCGGGCGTAGTGCGCGGCGGCCTCCTCGAGGTCGCCCCCGTGCAGCAGCACCGTCGCGCGGGTGCGGAGCAGATCGGCGGTCTCCTCCGGCGCCTGGAGTTCGCGGACCTGCGCCAGACCCTCGTCGAGGAGTTCCAGGGCGCGCCCGTACGCGCCCCGCCACCCGGCGAAGGAGGCCAGCGGATCCAGGCAGTTGGCCATGCCCCAGCGGTCTCCGGTGGTGCGGAAGCCGTGCCACGCGCGCGTGAAGGCCGCCTCGGCCTCGGCGGGGCGGCCGGTGAACATCGCCTGATAGCCGAGGCCGATGTCCAGCAGGGCCCGGCCCCATGGGTCGTCGCCCACCTGCACGGCCCGGATCTCCTGCTCCACGGAGAGCAACGGCCCGCCCACGAGTGACCAGATGATCATGGTGGACGGCAGCCGCAGCGGCCCCTCCAGCCCGCGCAGGACCGCCGCCACGCGCGCGAGGAGGGCGGGCTCGTCCGGGTCGTCGCCGCGGCCGGTGACCGTGTTCATCGCGCACAGCGCGTACTCCTCGGCCAGCCCGGGCGGCGGCTCGTCGCCGACCGCCGCCAGCAGGGCGCGGGCGAGCGGCACCTGCTCGCCCTGCGGGCCGCGCAGCCGCCAGAACCACGACAGCGCGGCCATGAGCCGCAGGGCGGCCCCCGTGTCGGTGTGTGTCAGATGGCGCAGGGCTGCGTCGAGGTTGCCGTGCTCGGCCGTGAGCCGCTCCAGCCAGGGCAACTGCCCACCGCTGCGCAGGAACGGTTCCGCGTGTTCGGCGAGCGCCAGGTAGCAGTGCGCGTGCGCGGTCCGCAGCCCCTCCCGGTCGTCCTCCGCGGCCAGCCGCTCCGCCGCGTACGCGCGGATGGTCTCCAGCATCCGGTACCGCCCGTCGGCGACCTCCACCAGCGACTTCTCCACGAGTGAGGCCAGCAGGTCCTCCGGGTACGGCACCCCGCACACCTCCTCGACCGCCTCCCGCGTCACGCCCCCGGAGAACACGGCCAGCCGTCGCGCCAGCTCCCGCTCCTCCGCGTCCAGCAGTTCCCAGCTCCACTCGACGACGGCCCTCAGCGTGCGGTGCCGGGGCGCCTTGGTGCGGTCGCCCCGCGACAGGAGCCGGAAGCGGTCGGCGTGGGCCGCGGACTGGGGTGCCGCACAGTCGTCCCGGACGGGAACGGCGGGGTGGCCGGCGGTGCCGCGTGCGGCGCCGGGCCGGCCGGGGCCTCGCGTGTCGCCCAGCCGTGCGCCCAGGCGGTCGGCGAGTTCGTCGACGGTCAGGGTGCGCAGCCGGGCGGCGGCCAGCTCGATCGCCAGCGGAAGCCCGTCCAGGGCGGCACAGATGTCGGCCAGGCGCGCGTGGCTGTGGGCGGAGGGTGCGCGGGTGTGCGGCGGGGGAGAGGGGGCGGTCGGGTGCGCGGGAGGCGAGGGCTCGGCCGCGGGGTCCGGGTCGGTCGCGTCGGGGACGGCGAGGTCGGGGCGTACGGCCCGGGCCCGGTCCAGGAAGAGACGGCCCGCGGCTTCCGGGGGCAGGGGCGGCACCGGTACGAGGATCTCGCCGGTGATGCCGAGGGACTCGCGGCTGGTGGCGAGGACCCGCAGGCCCGGGCAGCCGCCGAGGAGGAGCCCGACGACACGGGCCGCGTCCTCGACCAGGTGCTCGCAGTTGTCCAGCACGAGCAGCAGCTCGCGTTCCTCCAGGGCGGCCAGCAGCCGCTCCATCGCGTCCGGCGCGACGCTCCCTGGCCCGCGGAGACCCTCGCGGACGCCGAGGGCGGACAGGACGGCGTACGGGATCCGGGCGCCGTCGGTCAGCGGCGCCAGTTCCGTGACGCAGACGTCCGCGGCCGCACCGGCGCGGGCCGCCTCGATGGCGAGCCGTGTCTTGCCCGCGCCGCCGGGCCCGGTGAGCGTGACGAGACGGGACCCGGTCGGGTCGCTCAGGAGCGCCGCGAGGCGGGTGAGTTCGTGGTCCCGGCCGATGAAGCGGGTGAGCTGGGCCGGGAGGCGATGCCGCCGGGGCGCGGGGGCCCCGCCCCGCAGCAGTTCGAGGTGGAGCGCGGACAGCTCCGGCGACGGATCGGCGCCCAGCGCGTCGGCGAGGGCGCTGCGGGCCTCCGCGTAGACGCCGAGCGCCTCGGCGGACCGGCCGCCGGTGTGCAGGGCCCGCATCAGCTGACCGTAGAGCCGCTCGCTCAGCGGGTGTGCGGCGAGCAGTGACCGCAGCTCGGGGACGAGTTCGGGGCCGCCGCCGAGCGCGAGGTCCGCCTCGACGCGATCCTGTACGGCGGCCAGCCGCAGCTCGTCGAGACGCGTCACCTCGGCGTGCGCGTCCGGGAGGTCGGGCAGGGCGGGCCCGCGCCACAGGGCGAGCGCCTCGCGCAGGAGCGCCGCCGCCTGCGGATGCTCCCCGGCGGCCAGGGCCGTGCGCCCCTCCCGGCAGAGCCGCTCGAAGCGGTGGGCGTCGACGGCTTCGGGCGGGGCGGTGATGCGGTAGCCGGCGGCCGTGGCCTCGATCTCCGTGCGCGGGCCGAGGCGTCTGCGCAGCCGGGAGATCTGCGACTGGAGGGCGTTGGCGGTGCCGGCGGGTGGCTCGGCCCCGTACAGACCGTCGGTCAGCCGCCGGACGGAGACCGTACGGCCGGCGTCGAGGAGCAGCAGCGTCAGCAGGGCGCGGGGGCGGGGGCCGCCGGGGTCCACAGGGGTGCCGTCGTCGCCGCGTATGTCGAGGGGACCGAGGATGCCGAACCGCATTCCCGGGATTCTCGCAGGCCCACGCACGCGTGGAGCCGTATTTGACGGCCCCGCGCGGGACGCGGGCACGGCAAAAAGCCGGGGCACGGCAAAAAGCCGGTCCACCATCGGTGGACCGGCTCTGTGCAGCGAACCAGCAGTGGCCGCGCGCTAGCTGAGCGTCAGCGCGAGACCTTGCCGGCCTTGATGCACGAGGTGCAAGCGTTCACGCGCTTCGGCGTCCCGCCCACCACGGTACGCACACGCTGGATGTTCGGGTTCCAGCGGCGGGACGTACGGCGGTGCGAGTGCGAGATGTTGTTGCCGAAGCCCGGCCCCTTGCCGCAGACGTCGCAGTTGGCAGCCACGGGTCACTCCAAAGACTTCAGATGCACTTACGGTTGATCCCGGCATGCCGGGATCATGATCCCGAGACCGGGATCCGAGTGGCGTTGCCAGGGGGAAGGCCCGGTCTGGATCGGTGATCTGGATCGGGCAACCGGAGCAGCATACAACGACTGCGTCCGTACAACGAAACTACCATGGCTGGTCCGGGCCTCGTCCCGGCCCTCTTACCGGCGGTCACGGCTGCGGGTCTACGCTGCGTGCGGCGTGCGGCGTTCCCCCCACCACACGTCCAGCAGCCAAGCAGCTCAAGGAGGCGCAGGTGCCGCAGGTGCCGCAGACATGCTTCGATGCTCTCGCGGTGCGCACCTGGTGCGGCCTCGCGCTGGCCGCCCTGGGGCGGGCCCGTGAGGAGATCGACGCGATCAACGTCTATCCGGTGGCCGACGGCGACACCGGGACGAACCTCTATCTCACGATGGAGTCGGCGGCGGCCGCCGTGGAGGCGGTGTTCGCGGGCCACGAGACCGGCTCGGCGCCCGCCCCGACCGGCGGCCCGACCCCCGGTCCGCCCGGCGGCTCGGCTCCCGGTCCGCCCGCCGCCGGTCAGCCCACGCTCGCCGAGGCCGCGCGGGCCATGGCGCACGGCGCCCTCATAGGCGCCCGGGGGAACTCGGGGACGATCCTCGCGCAGCTCCTGCGCGGTATGGCCAAGGTGCTCGCGGACGACAGCGGGGCCGCCCACACCGACGGCCAGGGGCTGCGCCTCGCCCTCCGGCACGCCGCCGACTCCGCGCGCGAGGCGGTCGCGCACCCGGTGGAGGGCACCGTCCTCACCGTCGCCTCCGCGGCCGCCGACGCGGTGCTGGCCGCCGAGGGCGACTGCGGCGTGGTGGCCCGCGCCGCCTACGAGGGCGCGGGCACGGCCCTGCTGGCGACCCCCGGGCAACTGCCGGCGCTGGCCCGCGCGGGGGTCGTGGACGCGGGGGGACGCGGCCTGGTGGCGGTTCTGGCGGCGCTGGTGGAGACGTTCACGGGGGAGGCACCGAGGACACATGCCTTCGCGGCGGCGCCCGCGGGTCAGCCGGGTCTTCCGGCGGCGCACGCGCGCGGGGAGGCGGAGGGTGCCGGAGCGGCCCCTGGCACCGGAGCTGGTCCTGACCGCGGTTCGGGTCCTGACACCGGTGCGGTGCGGGGCGCCGGTACTGGTGCCGGGGGCGACGCGGAGGACGCGGGGACCGAGAGGTGCGCGGACGACCGGCCCGGGTTGGGCGGTCCCGCGTTCGAGGTGATCTATCTCCTGGAGGCGGACGACGCGGCCGTCGCCCGGCTGCGCCGCCGTCTGGACGGGCTGGGCGACTCGCTCGTCGTGGTCGGCGGGGACGGCCTGTGGAACGTCCATGTGCACGTCGACGACGCCGGCGCGGCCGTGGAGGCGGGAGTCGAGGCGGGGCGGCCGTACCGGATCCGGATCACGCACTTCGGGGCGGAGGACGCGCACATGGCCGGTGCGGCCGGGCGGCAGCCGCGTGAGCGGGCCCAGCGCGCCGTCGTGGCCGTCGTACCGGGGGAGGGCCTGGCCGGGCTGTACGGCGAGGCCGGCGCGACCACGGTGCTGGCGCGCCCCGGGGAGCCGCCGGCCAGCGGGGAGCTCGTGGAGGCCGTACGGCGTGCCCACGCGCGCGAGGTGGTGCTGCTGCCCAACGACGCGGATCTGCGACACACGGCGGCCGCGGCGGCGGAACAGGCCCGCGCCGAGGGGGTACGGGTGGCCCTGATCCCGACCCGCTCGGCGGTCCAGGGCATCGCCGCGCTCGCCGTGCACGAGCCCGGCCGCCGCTTCGACGAGGACGTCGTCTCCATGACCTCCGCGGCCGGCGCCACCCGCTACGCCGAGGTCGTCATCGCCGAGCGCCAGTCCTGGACGATGGCCGGGATCTGCCAGGCCGGTGACGTCCTCGGCCTCATCGACGGGGATGTCGCGGTGATCGGCGACGACGTCACCACGGCCGCCGCCACGGTCGTCGACCGCATGCTCGCCGCCGGCGGCGAAATGGTCACCCTGGTCCTGGGCGACGACGCCCCCGAGGGCATCGCCGACCACGTGGAAACCAAACTGCGCGAGTCCCACCTGGGCGTGGACACGGTCGTCTACCGAGGCGGCCACCAGGGAGCACTCCTCCTGATCGGAGTCGAGTAGCCAGGCCGGCCGGCCCTGCGCGGTTTGAGGGGTGCGGGAATCGCGCGACTAGCCACCCACCGCCCGCACCAGCCCGGACCACACATGCCCCCGCCTCCTGGGCGCCCAAGCGGGGTCGAAGGGGCGGCAGCCCTTCGGGACGGGGAGGGCAGGAGCGGCGGGGGCGAGACCCGTGGGCCCGGCCCACCCCGCCTAGCCCCAATGCCGGTGACTTAGATGGTGTGTGGTCTGGAGATCGTGAGGACTGCCGTGGCTGGTGGCGGCAGGTTGCGGTGTTCGGCTCGTTTGAGGGGCCAGTTGGACATCTTGCGTTTGATGACGCGGGGACTGGT
>NZ_JBVIBK010000037.1:49375-71766 GCF_055573455.1 Streptomyces sp. NPDC030183 | reverse complement strand
AAACGCCCGGTTACATTCCGAACCCGGAAGCTAAGCCTTACAGCGCCGATGGTACTGCAGGGGGGACCCTGTGGGAGAGTAGGACGCCGCCGAACTCCTTTTACAGCTCTGGCTCTTGGGCACTCCGCCCAGGGGCCAGAGCTTTTTTGCGTTGAGGTAGGGTCAGGGACGCATCATTGGCTCGTTTTGCACAGGAGGCCCCCGGGTGGAGGTCCAGGAGACCCGAGTCCAGACGGACCGGGTGCTCACCATCCCGAACATCCTCAGCATGGCGCGGCTCCTCGGAGTCCCCGTCTTCCTGTGGCTGATTCTCTGGCCCGAGTTCGGCGGCCCCCAGGTCGACGGCTGGGCCCTCCTCGTGCTCGCCCTGAGCGGCGTCAGCGACTATCTGGACGGCAAGCTGGCGCGACGCTGGAACCAGATCAGCAGCCTTGGCCGGCTACTCGACCCCGCGGCTGACCGGCTCTACATTCTGTCGACTCTGGTCGGTCTGACATGGCGCGAGATTCTGCCTCTTTGGTTGACGGCTGTACTTCTCTTGCGCGAGCTGGTCCTCCTGGTGATGGTCGGCATCCTTCGCCGGCACGGCTATCCGCCGCCGCAGGTGAACTTCCTCGGGAAGGCGGCCACCTTCAACCTGATGTACGCCTTCCCCCTGCTGTTGCTCAGTGACGGAACTGGATGGATCTCGTCACTCGCTGCGATTTTCGGATGGGCGTTCGCCGGATGGGGTACAACGCTGTATTGGTGGGCAGGAATCCTCTACGTGGTTCAGGTCCGCCGACTTGTCGCGGCGGACGCCATGGCTGATTGAGCCCGTCCGATGGGACGGCCGTAGTGGCTCGATGGCCCGCGTCGGAAAAGTGCGGGACAATCTGGACGGGTGAAGTCGGCTAGACCGTGTCTCTTCAAGGAGGACGCTTCCGACATGAAGGCCGTTGTGATGGCCGGAGGCGAGGGCACACGCCTTCGCCCCATGACCTCGAGCATGCCCAAGCCGCTCCTGCCCGTGGCGAACCGCCCGATCATGGAGCACGTACTGAGGCTGCTCAAAAGGCATGGGCTCAATGAGACCGTCGTTACCGTTCAGTTCCTGGCGTCCCTCGTCAAGAACTACTTCGGCGACGGTGAGGAGCTCGGGATGGAGCTCACCTATGCCAATGAGGAGAAGCCACTCGGAACAGCCGGGAGCGTGAAGAACGCCGAGGAAGCGCTGAAGGACGACGCCTTCCTCGTCATCTCCGGTGACGCGCTGACCGACTTCGACCTCACCGAGCTCATCAATTTCCACAAGGAAAAGGGCGCGCTCGTCACCGTCTGCCTGACCCGGGTGCCGAACCCGTTGGAATTCGGCATCACGATCGTGGACGAAGAAGGCAAGGTCGAGCGGTTCCTGGAGAAGCCCACCTGGGGGCAGGTCTTCTCGGACACCGTGAACACCGGCATCTATGTGATGGAGCCCGAAGTCTTCGACTACGTCGAGGCCGATGTGCCCGTCGACTGGTCCGGAGATGTCTTCCCGCAGCTGATGAAGGAAGGCAAGCCGGTCTACGGCTATGTCGCCGAGGGCTACTGGGAGGACGTGGGCACGCACGAGAGCTATGTGAAGGCGCAGGCCGACGTCCTGGAGGGCAAGGTCGACGTCGAGATCGACGGGTTCGAACTGTCTCCCGGCGTGTGGATCGCCGAAGGCGCCGAAGTGCACCCCGACGCCGTGCTGCGCGGGCCGCTGTACATCGGGGACTACGCCAAGGTCGAGGCCGGCGCCGAGATCCGCGAGCACACCGTGGTCGGCTCGAACGTCGTCGTGAAGAGCGGGGCGTTTCTGCACAAGGCCGTCGTGCACGACAACGTGTACATCGGGCAGCACAGCAATCTGCGTGGCTGCGTGGTCGGGAAGAACACCGACATCATGCGAGCCGCGCGGATCGAGGACGGCGCCGTGATCGGTGACGAGTGCCTCGTCGGCGAAGAATCGATCATCCAGGGGAACGTCCGTGTGTACCCCTTCAAGACGATCGAGGCCGGTGCCTTCGTCAACACCTCGGTGATCTGGGAGTCCCGCGGACAGGCGCATCTCTTCGGCGCCCGCGGTGTGTCCGGGATCCTGAACGTGGAGATCACCCCGGAGTTGGCCGTGCGGCTGGCCGGGGCCTATGCCACGACGCTCAAGAAGGGTTCGACGGTCACCACCGCCCGTGACCACTCCCGAGGCGCGCGTGCCCTCAAGCGGGCGGTCATCTCGGCGCTCCAGGCCAGCGCCATCGACGTACGGGACCTGGAGAACGTACCGCTGCCGGTGGCCCGGCAGCAGACCGCTCGCGGCAGTGCCGGCGGGATCATGATCCGGACCACGCCCGGTGTGCCGGACTCCGTCGACATCATGTTCTTCGACAGCCAGGGAGCGGACCTGTCGCAGGCCAGCCAGCGGAAGCTGGACCGGGTGTTCGCGCGCCAGGAGTACCGGCGTGCGTTCCCGGGCGAGATCGGCGACCTGCACTTCCCGGCCAGTGTCTTCGACTCGTACACCGGGTCCCTGCTGCGGAACGTCGATACGACGGGGATCGCCGAATCCGGGCTCAAGGTCGTCGTGGACGCGTCCAACGGCAGCGCCGGTCTCGTGCTGCCGAGTCTGCTCGGCAAGCTGGGCGTCGACTCGTTGACGATCAACCCCGGTCTGGACGAGTCCAGGCCGACGGAGACGGGCGACATGCGGCGCTCGGGGCTCGTGCGGCTCGGTGAGATCGTGGCCTCGTCGCGGGCCGCGTTCGGAGTGCGGTTCGACCCCGTCGGCGAGCGGCTGTCCCTGGTCGACGAGAAGGGACGGATCGTCGAGGACGACCGGGCCCTGCTGGTGATGCTCGACCTGGTGGCCGCCGAGCGGCGGAGCGGACGTGTGGCCCTGCCGGTGACCACCACGCGGATCGCGGAACAGGTCGCGGCGTACCACGGCACGCAGGTCGAGTGGACGACCACCTCGCCGGACGACCTGACGCGGGTCGGCGGGGACGAGACGACCATCTTCGGCGGTGACGGGCGCGGTGGATTCATCGTGCCGGAGTTCAGCAGCGTCTTCGACGGGACGGCGGCCTTCGTACGGCTCATCGGCCTGGTGGCGCGCACACAGCTCACGCTGAGCCAGATCGACGCGCGGATTCCGCGGGCCCATGTCCTCAAGAGGGACCTGGCGACGCCGTGGGCCGTCAAGGGCCTGGTCATGCGCCGGGTCGTGGAGGCCGCCGGGGATCGCTTCGTGGACACGACCGACGGCGTGCGGGTCGTGGAGACCGACGGGCGGTGGGTGATGGTCCTGCCGGACCCGGCGGAGGCCGTCACGCATCTGTGGGCCGAAGGACCGGACGACGCCTCGGCGCAGGCCCTGCTGGACGAGTGGTCGTCGGTGGTGGACAGCGCCGGACGCTGAAACACCCGCACACCCGCGTGCCGGACAAGTGCCCCCAACGGGGCCTGTCCGGCACGTGGGTGGGGCCATTCGGAGGTAGGGGGCGCGACGTGCGACGATGTGCGGCATGCCGCAGCAGCCCCCCGTTCGGAGCACACCCACGCGCCCGTCGCGTCCGGACGCCTCCATGTCGCTGCTCAACAACGTCATGGACCACAGCCTCGACGACGGGTACGCCGAGGCAGCCGCCCGGAAGAAGGCCGACGGCACCGGCGGCATGCCGAAAACCGTCCGTGCGAAGCTGAGTCTCGCCGTCGGGCTGGTGCTCGCCGCCCTGGTGGTGACCGTGGGCGCGGCGCAGGCGCGGATAAGCGCCCCGGTGGTCGCCAAGGAGCGCGAGGAGCTCATCGACCGCATCCAGCAGCAGACCGCGGCCGCGGACAAGCTGGAGGACTCCGTCGACGATCTCCGTGACGACGTGAGCGCCCGGCAGCGCGAGGCGCTCAAGGACGGCGGCGGCAGCGAGCAGGGCGAGCTGGTGGGCATCCTGTCGGGCGCCGTCGAGGTGCACGGCCCCGGCGTGAAGCTCGTCGTCAACGACTCGAAGAACGCCAGCCAGGGCGGTGACGGCGGCCCGCGTGAGACCTCCGGGTTCTCCGACACCGGGCGCGTCCGGGACCGGGACATGCAGCGGGTCGTGAACGGGCTGTGGGCGTCGGGCGCCGAGGCCGTCTCGATCAACGGGCAGCGGCTCACCGCGCTGTCGGCGATCAGGGCCGCGGGCGACGCCATACTGGTCGACAACAAGCCGCTGGTGCCGCCGTACACGGTCCTCGCGGTGGGGGACGGGCAGCGGCTGAGCACCAGGTTCCAGAACAGCCCCGACGGGCTGTATCTGCATGTCCTCCACGAGAACTTCGGGATCCGGACGAGCATCTCCGTCGAGGACGACGTCAAGGTGCCGGCCGCGCCGAGCGTGATCGTACGAACAGCAGAACCGAGCACTAGGAAGGGCACATCGTGATCGCCGTACTGGGCCTCGTCCTCGGAGTCGTGGCCGGACTGTTGGTCCGGCCCGAGGTACCCGCGGTGGTCGAGCCGTACCTCCCCATCGCTGTCGTCGCGGCCCTGGACGCCGTGTTCGGCGGTCTGCGCGCCATGCTGGACGGGATCTTCGACGACAAGGTCTTCGTGGTGTCGTTCCTGTCCAACGTGGTCGTGGCCGCGCTGATCGTGTTCCTGGGTGACAAGTTGGGTGTCGGCGCCCAGCTGTCGACGGGTGTCGTGGTCGTGCTCGGTATCCGCATCTTCTCCAACGCCGCGGCGATCCGCCGGCACGTGTTCCGGGCGTGAGGCCGATGAGCGAGAGGGACGAGACGCCGAGGCCGACGGCGGGCGCGGGCGGGGGAGCGGAGGACGAACCGACGACCCGGTTGCGCCGTGAGCTCCCGCAGGAGGTTCCCGTCACGGCCACCGAGGGACCCGGCAGGGCCGCGCCCGACGAGGAGAGTCGGCTGACCGGGCGGCAGCGGCTGGCCCAGGGGTTGTGGCCGCCGCGCTTCACGCGGGCCCAACTCATCGTGGCCGTCCTGCTGTTCGGCCTGGGCTTCGGTCTGGCCGTCCAGGTGGCCTCCAACAACGACGACAGCGCGCTGCGCGGCGCACGCCAGGAGGATCTCGTCCGCATCCTCGATGAACTGGACGACCGAACTCAGCGTCTGGAGGAGGAGAAGCAGGGTCTCGAGGATCAGCGCACCGAGTTGGAGAACAGCTCGGACCAGGCCGAGGAGGCACGCAAGCAGACCGTCGAGAAGGAACGGCAACTCGGCGTGCTCGCGGGCACCGTGGCAGCGCAGGGACCCGGCATCACGCTGACGATCAACGACACGAAGGGAACGGTCGAGGCGGACATGTTGCTCGACGCGATCCAGGAGCTGCGCGCGGCCGGCGCGGAGGCGATCCAGGTGAACGGCGTACGCGTCGTGGCCAGCACTTTTCTCACCGAGTCCGGTAAGGGAATCAGTGTCGACGGGAACAAGATCACCCAGCCCTTTCGTTTCAAGGTCATCGGCAACCCGCAGGACCTCGAGCCCGCACTGAACATCCCCGGAGGCGTGGTGCAGACACTGGAGAAGGAGCAGGCCACCGTGGCCGTGGAGCGGGCTGACAAGATCGTCGTGGACGCCTTGCGAGCGGCGAAGCGGCCTGACTACGCTCGGTCGTCCTCCCAGTGAACCGCAGGTGCATAGGGGTCGTCCGGCGAGGGCATGAGGTTGCGGGGGGTCGGCGCACCGAATGGGTGGTGCGTGGTGGAAACTGTCTGGTGGAAACGGACGTTGTGAGGATGTCCGGGTCGGCCGGTGTGTTCAGTCAGGGTTCGTCCTGCCCCACGGGCGGGTCTGTTTCGGTCAAGGGGAATCGCCCGTGAAGTTGTTTGCGAAGTTGTTCGGCAAGAGCGCGCGAGAGGGCAGCGACAACGCGACCTCCCGCCACCGCGCGCAGCCTTCGGAGGCGGAGGGCCAGGGCGGCGAGCGCCCGCTGTTCCGGGACCAGGTCGCTGGTCCGGGCGGTGACATTTCCGGAGGTCAGGGCGCGCCGTCTGTTGACCCTGCCCAGTCGGGCCGCATAGGTTTCGGGGACCCGTCAGCCTCAGGTACGGGTGGAGGGTTTGCCACCGACCCGTATGCGTCCAATGCCCCGGCGGGGCAGCCGCGGCAGGAGGATCCGTCGATGTCGGCCCTGGTGTGTACGAGGTGCGGTAACCGCAACGCGGAGAACAGCCGCTTCTGCTCGAACTGCGGCGCCCCGCTGCGTCCCGGCGCGGTGCCGGAGCGTCCGTCCGAGACGACCTCCACGATCTCCATCTCCGGCCTCGAGGCGTACGACTCCGAGACGACGGGGCAGACGCAGCTGCCGGCGCTCTCCCCGGAGGCCCAGGCCGCCGTCGACGCGCTGCCGCTCGGCTCGGCGCTCCTCGTCGTGCGCCGCGGGCCGAACGCGGGCAGCCGGTTCCTGCTCGACAGCGACCTGACGACGGCGGGCCGTCACCCGCAGAGCGACATCTTCCTGGACGACGTCACCGTCTCCCGCCGACACGTGGAGTTCCGCCGGGCTCAGGACGGCTCGTTCACGGTCGCCGACGTCGGCAGCCTGAACGGCACGTACGTCAACCGCGAGCGGATCGACCAGGTCGCCCTGCACAACGGTGACGAGGTGCAGATCGGCAAGTACCGGCTGGTCTTCTACGCGAGCCAGCGGGGTTACTGACCCGCCCCCGGACTCGATCCGGGGGGAAACCCCAGGGAAGGTCCATGCTTCGAACAACGAGCGGTGGTGCCGACCACGGCACCACCGCCGCGGACAGTGGCCTGATGAGCATCGGCACGGTGCTGAATCTGCTGCGCGAGGAGTTCCCCGAGGTCACGATCTCCAAGATCCGTTTCCTGGAGTCGGAGGGGCTCATCGAGCCGCAGCGGACCCCCTCGGGGTATCGCAAGTTCAGCGCCGGGGACGTCGAGCGTCTCGGACACGTCCTGAGGATGCAGCGGGACCACTATCTGCCGCTCAAGGTGATCCGTGAGCACCTCGCGGCCTTGGAGCGGGGCGAGGACGTCCGGCTGCCGTCGGTGGGCCGCCAGCGGGACATCGGCGACGGGGAGCGCCTGAGCGAGCTCTTCGGGGAGCCCGAGGAGCCCACCGCCGCCCGGGTCGGGCGCGCCGAGCTGCTCGCCGGCGCCGGGATCGGCGAGGAGCAGCTGGCGGAGTGGGAGTCGTACGGGCTCGTGGTGCCGCTGCCGGACGGCTCGTACGACGCCGAAGCCCTCACGGTGGCCACGCTTGTGGTGGAACTGGGGCGGTTCGGTATCGAGCCGAGGCATCTGCGGGTCATGAGGGCCGCCGCCGACCGTGAGGCGGGCCTCGTGGAGCAGGTGGTCGCCCCCCTGCGCCGTCACCGTAATCCGCAGACCAGAGCGCATGCGGAGGACCGTACGAGGGAGCTGGCGGGGCTCACGGTCAAGCTGCACGCCGCGCTCGTGCAGAGCGCGCTGGGTGTCCGGCTCCGCTGAAGCGGTGTGTTCGCCTGTGGCGGATCGCCCGGCCGATCTGTGCTCGACTACCCAAACATCCCGAGCACGGCCTAGGGTTGCTGTGTGAACGAGCTCGATGTCGTAGGTGTCCGGGTCGAAATGCCCTCCAACCAACCGATCGTGCTCCTGCGTGAAGTGGGAGGCGACCGGTACCTCCCCATCTGGATCGGGCCCGGGGAGGCGACCGCGATCGCCTTCGCCCAGCAGGGCATGGCCCCCGCGCGACCGCTGACCCACGACCTGTTCAAGGACGTGCTGGAGGCCGTCGGTCAGGAGCTGACGGAAGTGCGCATCACGGATCTGCGTGAGGGCGTCTTCTACGCGGAGCTGGTCTTCGCCAGCGGTGTCGAGGTGAGCGCCAGGCCCTCCGACGCCATAGCGCTGGCGCTGCGCACCGGGACGCCGATCTTCGGCAGTGACGGGGTGCTCGATGACGCGGGCATCGCGATCCCGGACGAGCAGGAGGACGAGGTGGAGAAGTTCCGCGAGTTCCTCGACCAGATCTCGCCGGAGGACTTCGGTACCAGCAGCCAGTGAG
This sequence comes from Streptomyces sp. NPDC030183, assembly GCF_055573455.1. Taxonomy (NCBI): domain Bacteria; kingdom Bacillati; phylum Actinomycetota; class Actinomycetes; order Kitasatosporales; family Streptomycetaceae; genus Streptomyces; species Streptomyces sp. NPDC030183. The sequence goes on along the minus strand of NZ_JBVIBK010000037.1, from coordinate 63,737 downwards.
GCTGGGCGGCGGTGGCGTGGGGCCTCGCGGGCGCGGGGCTGTCGGCCCGTGTCGAGCGGCTGGGCCGCCGTCGAGCGACCGAGGGCGGATGGACCGCCGGGCCGCCCTGTCGTCGGGAGGCACTGTCGCGAGTCGAACGAGGGGGCGGTGTCCTGGGGGCCCGGTGCCCGACGCGTGCCGATGCGGTGTCCTGCGGTTCCGCTTAGCACATTCGGCTAGCCTTTCCCCGCGGAAGGGCACGGGAAACCACTCTCAGGGTGATTATCACTCGGCGTGCCGAGTGTGGCGGTCGTTGACGCACCCCTGGTGGCTGCCTACCGTCGAGAAGGCAGGTCAAGGACGGAGGTCGGCGTGAGAAGCAGCGGCGACGGTACGGCTGGGGGTGCCCCCGGACGCAGCCTGGGGGAGAGCGGCTCGTACCCTCCCCCGAGCGCTCGGCTCCGCTCGGGCAGGGGTTATCCGCCTTCCGGCGGCGCGGCCGGCCCCGTCCCGCAGTTGCCGACGGCTGTCCAGGCCGGCGCGGAGGCGGAACCCGAGCCGCACGAGAACGTCGGTTACCGCGGCCCCACCGCGTGCGCCGCCGCCGGCATCACCTATCGGCAGCTCGACTACTGGGCCCGTACCGGCCTGGTGGAGCCCAGTGTGCGGTCCGCCCACGGGTCCGGGACGCAGCGGCTCTACAGCTTCCGGGACGTGGTCGTCCTCAAGATCGTGAAACGGTTCCTCGACACCGGTGTCTCCCTGCAGAACATCCGCACAGCCGTCCAGCACCTGCGTGAGCGGGGCTTCAGCGATCTGGAGCGGATGACGCTGATGAGTGACGGTGCCACGGTCTACGAATGCACCTCGCCGGACGAGGTGCACGCCCTGCTCCAGGGCGGTCAGGGCATCTTCGGGATCGCCGTCGGGGTCGTCTGGCGTGATGTGGAAAACGCTCTCTCCCAGCTGCACGGGGAGCGGGTCGACACGGGCGAGACACTGGTGCGCCCCAACCCGGCGGACGAACTGGCCCGCAGGCGGAACAAGGCGGTCTGAGCGCGGAGGCCAGGGGCAGGTCTCGTGCCTGGCCTGGCAGGGCATTGTCAGTGGTGTAGGGCAGCATCGGAGATGTGAGAACCGCGCCCACGATCCTGCATCTCGACATGGATGCCTTCTACGCCTCGGTGGAGCAGGCATCCAAGCCGAGTCTGCGCGGGAAGGCCGTCATCGTGGGCGGGCTGGGGCCCCGTGGTGTGGTCGCCACCGCCTCGTACGAGGCGAGGGTCTTCGGGGTGCACTCGGCGATGCCCATGGCGCAGGCGCGTCGGCTCGCGCCGAACGCGGCGTACCTCACGCCGCGCTTCACCTTCTACCGGGCGATCAGCCAGCAGGTCATGGGGCTGCTGCACGCCCTGTCGCCGCTGGTCGAGCCCCTGAGTCTGGACGAGGCGTTCGTGGACCTGGAGGCCGGGGGAGTGGCCTGGGACGAGGCGTCGGCGCGCGGGACAGGGGTGCGGCTGCGTCAGGAGATACGAGCGGTGACCGGGCTGACCGGGTCCGTGGGGCTCGCCGCGTCCAAGATGCTCGCGAAGATCGCCTCCGAGCAGGCCAAGCCGGACGGGCTGGTGGTCATCGAGCCCGGCACTGAGCGGGCGCTGCTCGGGCCGATGTCCGTGCGGATCCTCCCCGGCGTGGGACCGGCGACCGGCGACCATCTGCGGCGCGCCGGGATCACGACCGTCGAGGAGATCGTGGAGGCGGGCGAGGACGAGGTCGTACGGCTGCTCGGGAAGGCACACGGGCACGGGCTGTACGCGATGGCGCTGGCGCGCGACGACCGGGCCGTGGTCGCCGAGCGGGACGCGAAGTCCGTGTCGGTGGAGGACACCTACGACGTGGACATCCATGACCGGGTGCGGGTCCGGCTGGAGGTGCAGCGGCTCGCGGACCGGTGCGTGCGGCGGCTGCGGGCCTCCGGTCTCTCGGGGCGGACGATCGTGCTGAAGGTACGGCGGTACGACTTCTCGACGCTGACCAGGTCGGAGACTTTGCGGGGGCCGACGGACGACCCGGCCGTGGTGCGGGAGGCCGCGGCGCGGCTGCTGGAGGCCGTGGACACCACCGGCGGGGTGCGGTTGCTGGGGGTGGGCGTCAGCGGGCTCGCCGACTACACCCAGGAGGATCTGTTCGCCCAGGCCGCGGGGGAGCCGGAGCCTGCCGAGGACGAGCCGGCGGCGGAGGTCGTCGCGGAGGAGAGCGCCGCCGTCGAGCGGCGGTGGTCGGCCGGGCACGACGTCCGGCACGCCGAGTACGGGCACGGGTGGGTGCAGGGGAGCGGGCTCGGGCGGGTCACCGTGCGGTTCGAGACGCCCGAGGACACGGAACCGGGGCGGGTGCGGACGTTCCGGACGGACGACCCCGATCTGGAGGCGGTGGATCCGCTGCCGCTGGTTCCGGGGGGACCGGTGCGGCCGTCGGAGGCGGTGCCCGTGCCGGGGCCCGGAGCGGAGCACGAGGGCGGGGCCGGGAGGGCGGCGGGTTGAAAGGTTTCGGGGTGTCGCGGGTCGAGATGGAGGGTGAGGGGGCGGGTGTCGGTGCCCCGGGGCCAGTGCGGGTCAGGGGTCTTCCTGGCCGGCGACGTGGCCGAAGTCGTGGTCCAGGGGAGGCGGCGGCGCTATGTCCAGACCGTAGTGGTGGTAGAGCTGGAGCTCCTGCTCGGGGGAGAGATGGCGGCCGACGCCGAAGTCGGGGGCGTCCTTGATGAGGGCGCGGTCGAAGGGGACGCGGAGGGAGCCCTCGACGAGTTCGCTGGGCTCAAGGGGGATGAAGGCGTCGCGGCCGAAGAGGCCCATGCGTATCGCGGCCCATTCCGGGATGCCCGTCGCGTCGTCGAGATAGACCTCGTCCACTGTGCCGATCTTGGTGCCCTTGCGGTCGAACGCCTTGCGGCCGATCAGGTTGCGCGGATCGATGTCGGTCTGCACGGGCCCTCCAAGTGGTCGCCATGGGGGTTGCAAATCGTTCCTCACCACTACGAAAAGGCACAACTGGGAAGGCGGCCACTCGAAGGCACGTGCGTTGACCGCGCTGATACGCTGGCAGCGGCTGTTGAACCCGTGCGGGAGAGTCCTCCGGACACCATCCGGAGGCGCCGAAGGAGCAAATCCTCCCCGGAATCTCTCAGGCTCACGTACCGCACGGACGAGGCCACTCTGGAAAGCAGAGCGGGTGTCGACGGTTTCCGCTCTCACCGACGGTGAAAGCCGGTCCCTACCCGGATCGGTGAAGCTCTCAGGTCGAGATGACAGAGGGGGAGGCCGTCGGGCACCCGTGCCGTGGTGCCCTCGAAGGTCGCGTCAGACCAGGAGGCCTCCGCAATGACCGCCCACCGCATCCCGCTCGCAGAGCTCGAACAGGGCATCCCGTTCGAGCGGCGTCACATCGGACCCGACGCCGAGGCCCGGGCCAAGATGCTCGCCCACGTCGGATACGGCTCGCTCGACGAGCTGACGGCCGCCGCGGTCCCCGATGTGATCAAGAACGCCGAGGCGCTGAAGCTGCCGGGCGCCCGTACCGAGGCCGAGGTGCTCGCCGAGCTGCGTTCGCTCGCCGACCGCAACCAGGTGCTGGGCTCCATGATCGGGCTCGGCTACTACGGCACCTTCACCCCGCCGGTCATCCTGCGGAACGTCATGGAGAACCCCGCCTGGTACACGGCCTACACGCCGTACCAGCCCGAGATCTCCCAGGGGCGGCTCGAGGCGCTGCTCAACTTCCAGACCATGGTCGCCGAACTCACCGGCCTGCCCACCTCCGGCGCCTCCCTGCTCGACGAGGGCACGGCAGCCGCCGAGGCCATGGCGCTGTCCCGGCGCATGGGCAAGAACAAGAAGGGCCTCTTCCTGGTCGACGCGGACGCCCTGCCGCAGACCATCGCCGTGATCGAGACCCGCGCCGAGCCCACCGGGGTCGAGGTCGTCGTCGCCGACCTCAGTGACGGCATCCCCGCCGACATCGCCTCCCGCGAGATCAACGGCGTGCTCCTGCAGTACCCCGGCGCCTCCGGTGCCGTACGCGATCTCAAGCCGGTCATCGAGCAGGCCCACGGGCTCGGCGCGCTCGTCACCGTCGCCGCCGACCTGCTGGCCCTCACCCTGCTGACCCCGCCCGGTGAGCTGGGCGCCGACATCGCGGTCGGCACGACGCAGCGGTTCGGTGTGCCGATGGGCTTCGGCGGGCCGCACGCCGGCTACATGGCCGTGCACGAGAAGTTCGCGCGCAGCCTGCCCGGACGGCTCGTGGGCGTCTCCGTGGACGCGGACGGGCACAAGGCGTACCGGCTCGCCCTCCAGACGCGAGAGCAGCACATCCGCCGCGAGAAGGCCACCAGCAACATCTGCACCGCCCAGGTGCTGCTCGCCGTGATGGCCGGCATGTACGCCGTCTACCACGGGCCCGAGGGGCTGCGCACCATCGCCCGGCGTACCCACCGCTACGCCTCCGTCCTCGCCGCGGGGCTCGCCGCGGGCGGGATCGAGGTCGTGCACGGCGCCTACTTCGACACGCTGACCGTGCGGGTGCCGGGACGGGCCGCCGAGGTCGTCGAGGCCGCGCGGCAGCACGGGGTGAACCTGCACCTCGTCGACGCCGACCGGGTGTCCGTCTCCTGCGACGAGACCACCACGCGGGCGCAGCTGGGTGCCGTGTGGACCGCGTTCGGGGTGGAGGGCGACGTCGAGGACCTCGACGCCGTCGCCGAGGACACGCTGCCCGAGGCGCTGCTGCGCTCCGACGACTACCTCACGCACCCCGTGTTCCACGAGCACCGTTCCGAGACCGCGATGCTGCGCTACCTGCGCCGCCTCGCCGACCGGGACTACGCCCTCGACCGGGGCATGATCCCGCTGGGCTCCTGCACGATGAAGCTCAACGCGACCACCGAGATGGAGCCGGTGACCTGGCCCGAGTTCGGGCAGCTGCACCCCTTCGCGCCCGCCGCGCAGGCGCAGGGCTATCTGACGCTGATCCGCGAGCTGGAGGAGCGGCTCGCCGAGGTCACCGGGTACGACAAGGTGTCGCTCCAGCCGAACGCCGGCTCGCAGGGCGAGCTGGCCGGTCTGCTCGCCGTACGCGGCTACCACCGGGCCAACGGCGACGACCAGCGGACCGTGTGCCTGATCCCGTCCTCCGCGCACGGCACCAACGCCGCGAGCGCCGTGATGGCCGGCATGAAGGTCGTCGTCGTGAGGACCGCCGAGGACGGCGAGATCGACGTCGAGGACCTGCGGGCGAAGATCGAGCAGTACCGCGACGAGCTGTCCGTGCTGATGATCACCTACCCGTCGACGCACGGTGTGTTCGAGGAGCACGTCGCCGACATCTGCGCCCAGGTGCACGAGGCGGGCGGCCAGGTCTACGTCGACGGCGCCAACCTCAACGCCCTGGTGGGCCTTGCCAAGCCCGGCCACTTCGGCGGTGACGTCTCGCACCTGAACCTGCACAAGACGTTCTGCATCCCGCACGGCGGCGGTGGCCCCGGTGTCGGGCCGGTCGCGGTCCGGGAGCACCTGGCGCCGTACCTGCCGAACCACCCGATGCAGCCGGCGGCCGGCCCGGAGACGGGCGTGGGCCCGATCTCGGCCGCCCCGTGGGGTTCGGCGGGCATCCTGCCGATCTCGTGGTCGTACGTCCGGCTGATGGGCGGCGAGGGCCTCAAGCGGGCCACGCAGGTCGCCGTGCTCAGCGCCAACTACATCGCCAAGCGGCTGGAGCCGCACTACCCGGTGCTGTACACCGGCCCGGGCGGGCTCGTCGCGCACGAGTGCATCGTCGACCTGCGGCCGCTGGCGAAGACGACCGGGGTGAGCGTCGACGACATCGCCAAGCGGCTGATCGACTACGGCTTCCACGCGCCGACGATGTCGTTCCCGGTGGCCGGGACGCTGATGATCGAGCCGACCGAGTCGGAGGACCTCGCCGAGCTGGACCGGTTCTGCGACGCGATGATCGCGATCCGCGCGGAGATCGAGAAGGTCGGCTCGGGCGAGTGGCCCGCCGACGACAACCCGCTGCGGAACGCGCCGCACACCGCGGCCGCGCTCGGCGGCGAGTGGAGCCACGCGTACACCCGCGAGGAGGCCGTGTTCCCGGTCGGCGTCAAGCCCGCCGACAAGTACTGGCCGCCGGTGCGCCGGATCGACCAGGCCTTCGGTGACCGGAACCTGGTCTGCTCCTGCCCGCCGCTGGACGCCTACGAGGAGTAGTCAGCCGCGGATACGCGTCGGGGCCGGTTCGGAGAGTGCTTCTCCGGCCGGCCCCTCTTGTGTCCGGGCGGGCGTCCGCTGCGGGACGCTCGCCCTGTGCGCACCTCTCGCGGCTCAGGCCGCCGTCATCACCGTGCCGCTGTCGAGCGGGCGGTGCGGGGCGATGATCTGACCGTCGGGAAGGAGCTCACCGGTGTCCTCGAAGAGCAGAACGCCGTTGCAGAGCAGGCTCCATCCCTGCTCCGGGTGGTGCGCCACGAGTCGGGCGCCTTCCCGGTCGGCGGATTCGGCGGTCGGGCACGGTGGCTGGTGCTGGCACATGGTTGTTGGGATCTTTCGCTCTGTCGTGAGTGGTGAGATGACTGTGGTGTCTGTTCCGCGGCGTGAAGCCTCGCTCATGGCCGCCCCCCGTTGTGATGATTCGGTCCGGTCCCCAGTGTTGCCCCACGGGCGTCAGTCCGCAGGCATTTCGCAGCACGGCTTTCTCACAGCTTGATGACGCATCCTCCACGCGGACGGTTCATCGGAACTCCCCTGTCCGTTCGGGTGGTTCGCCATGGTCGGATGGGACTAGTCGGACGGGGGAGGCGGACCATGAATGGCTCGTTCGAGCGTATTGCCACGCGTTAGAGCGGAATGCCGCGCCGATGGCAATGGCTTACCCCGCCGCCCGGATATCGGCGGCGGGGTAAGCAACGGTGCGAATGAGGCGCGGCCGCCCGGGCTCAGGCGGGCGACCCCATGAGGGGGGCGGGGGTCAGGCGGGTGGTCAGGACCGGGAGGAGGTCGGCCACCCGGTGCGGACGGTGGGCCGCGATCCCGGGTGGGGCCGGAGCCAGCGGGACGAGGAGGTCGGTCGGTGCCGGGACGCCGGTGGCGCCGTCGGCGGTGGTGTCCGCGTGCAGCCACAGAGTGAGCATGTACAGCTCGGGCACGGACAGCAGGCGGGGCTGGTACGGCTGTTGCATGAGGTCGGCCTGGCGCAGGGCGAGTTCGGTGGAGGCGATGTACGGGCCCTCGAAGAAGTGCGAGAAGGCCCATCCGTCGGGGGTGAGGCGGGTCTCGGCGGCGGCCAGGGCGCGGTCGCCGGAGCGGATCAGGAAGCGCCAGCCCGCGAGCCGAGTGCTGCCGGCGCCCTCGGGAGTGATCCGGTCGAGTACGTGGACGGGCAGCGGAAGTTCGGGAGTGGCGGGACCTTGGGCGCTTCGCAGGGAGGGAGTTCGGGCCTCGCTGACGGCGGTGGGAGATCCGAGTGCCGTGAGGACGGTGCGCAGGGCGGGCGCGGGAGCCGGGGGGACAAGCAGCGGCATGGTGGGTCGCCTCTCATTCGACAGGCACGGTGGCGCGAGGGCGGGGGCGGACGGCGCTGTCAGCTCTCGGGGATCGGAGAGACGGGTGCCCGGGGTCCGGTGCGTGGATTAGGGGTCCGCCGTGCGGGCTCCGACGGCAGGACCGAGGAACCGCGAGCGCCGACTCTCAGCCTCGTTTGCGAAGTTTATACGACGCATGTTCAATCAGTGTTTCGCCTAGCTGTCTTTGATATGAAGAGCAAGGCGGTATCAGGTCGCTGAATCGCGGGAATCATCCCGATTCTCTATCGGGAGTCAGAGGGTGACCTCGGATTACCGTCGCGTAGCGGTCGGCCGGTTCTCGTCGGCGCTTTTCACGAATCCCCTGGCATGGAAAGCGCGTGCTCTTTTGTGCCGCGTGAATGTGCCAGAAGCACGCCGAGCCAATAACGTCGGGGGTGAACGCGCTCAGCCTAGCGGGCGCAGGTCTCGCGCGGGACGTTATCGATGGCTCTGCCTGGGCATCATCATCCGTGAACCGCAGTCGTGGCCGGCTCGTCGGCCTGCCCATCCGAGGAGGGACACTTCGATGGGAGAGAAGGTCGTGGCGGGGTCGTTCGGCCTGTCCGACCGTCAGCTCTACCGTGACAAACTGCGGCAGTGCCTGGCGGGACTGGAGCGCCTGCTGGAGGAGAAGCGGTTCGACCGCCCCAAGAACCTGATGGGTGTGGAGATCGAGCTGAACCTCGTCGGGGCGGACGGTCTGCCGAGAATGATGAATGCGCAAGTACTCGAACGGATTGCGAGCCGTGATTTCCAAACAGAACTCGCCATGTTCAACCTGGAAGTCAACATCGCTCCACACCGGCTGGGCGGCCGGGTTTTCGACCAGCTTTCCGAGGAGCTGCGGACGTCCCTGGCGTACGCCGACCGGAAGGCCGGGGAGGTGGACGCCGGCATCGTGATGATCGGCATTCTGCCGACGCTCGACCGGGACGACCTGGTCTCGTCCAACCTTTCCGCGGGCGACCGCTACACCCTGCTCAACGATCAGATCGTCGCCGCCCGCGGTGAGGACTTCACCCTCGACATCGACGGGGTGGAGCGGCTCGTGTGCACCTCGAAGTCGATCGCGCCCGAGGCAGCCTGCACCTCCGTGCAGCTGCATCTCCAGGTCACCCCCGAGCGCTTCGCCGATGTGTGGAACGCGGCTCAGGCGGTCACCGCGGCGCAGGTCGCCATCGGCGCCAACGCGCCGTTCCTGTTCGGCCACGAGCTGTGGCGGGAGTCGCGGCCGCCGCTCTTCCAGCAGTCCACGGACACCAGGCCGCCGGAGCTCCAGGCCCAGGGGGTGCGGCCGCGCACCTGGTTCGGCGAGCGGTGGATCTCCTCGGCGTACGACCTCTTCGAGGAGAACCTGCGCTTCTTCCCGGCGCTGCTGCCCATCTGCGACGACGAGGACCCGCTCGCCGTCATCGACGCGGGCGGCGTGCCCAAGCTCGCGGAGCTCACCCTGCACAACGGCACCGTCTACCGCTGGAACCGGCCGGTGTACGGCATCGCGGACGGGGTCCCGCACCTGCGGGTGGAGAACCGGGTGCTGCCCGCCGGACCGACCATCACCGACGTGATCGCCAACGCGGCCTTCTACTACGGGGTCGTGCGCGCCCTCGCCGAGGAGTCACGGCCCGTCTGGACGCGCATGCCGTTCGAGACCGCGGCCGCCAACTTCGACGAGGCGTGCCGGCACGGCATCGACGCGCGGTTGCAGTGGCCGCGCCGGGGCCGGTACGGCGGGGTGGGGTCCGTGGACGCGGTCAACCTCGTACGGGAGGAGCTGCTGCCGCTCGCCGAGGCGGGGCTGGACGCGTGGGGTGTCGAGCGGGTCGACCGGGACTTCTACCTCGGGGTGATCGAGGAGCGCTGCCGGCGGCGGGTCAATGGGGCGTCCTGGCAGGTCGAAACGTTCCACCAGGCGCTGGCCAAGGGCCTCGGGCGGGATGCGGCACTGGCCGCCACGACTCGCAGGTACTGCGAGCTGATGCACGCCGGGGAGCCGGTGCACACCTGGCCGGTGGGGTTGCCGGAGCCGGTGCCGATGGGCTGAGGAGCCGGTGCTCTCTGCCGGCTCCGCCGGTGGCCCGGGCCCTGAACGCACGCCCCCGGAAAGATCCGTGGCACCGCACGCGATGATGGTCCTCCGGTGGGAACGGACCAGTGGAGGCGTGGGTGCAGGGGCAGGCGGAGCCGGTGGGCGGTGCGGTGCCGTGGGAGCGGCCGACCCGGCGGATACTCAGGGACGAGACCCTGCTCGTGCTGGGCCTCTCGCTCGGCGCGAGCGGTGTGTCCGCGCTGATCAGCTTCATCGGCTCGGTCACCAAGCCGGGCGGGCTGAAGGACCAGGCGGCCACCATGAACGCCTCGGCGGCGCCCGGCCGTCCGTGGCTCGACCTCGCGTGGCAGCTGTTCGGGATCACGACCGCGCTGGTGCCCGTCGCGCTGGTCGCGCACTTCCTGTTGAGGGAGGGCGCGGGGCTGCGGACGCTCGGGTTCGACCGTACGAGGCCGTGGTTCGACCTCGGCCGGGGCGCGGCGATCGCCGCCGTGATCGGCAGTACGGGCATCGCCTTCTACCTGGCGGCCCGGGGCCTCGGCTTCAACCTCACCGTGGTGCCGGAGGCGTTGCCCGAGGTGTGGTGGAAGTATCCGGTGCTGATCCTCTCGGCGATCCAGAACGCGGTCCTCGAAGAGGTGATCGTGGTCGGCTATCTGCTGCGCCGGCTCCACCAGCTCGGCTGGTCCCCGGGCGGCGCGCTCGCCGCCAGTTCGGTGCTGCGCGGGTCGTACCACCTCTACCAGGGCATCGGCGGGTTCGTCGGCAACATGGTGATGGGCGTGGTGTTCGTCTACCTGTACCGGCGGTGGGGGCGCGTCGGCCCCCTGGTCGTGGCGCACTCGCTGCTCGACATCGGGGCGTTCGTGGGCTACGGGCTGCTCGCGGGCAAGGTGGGGTGGCTGCCGACGGCCTGACGGAGCGGGGGCGGGAGCGGGAACGCCGGGTTTGCGGCGGAGGCAGGGGCGTACGGCGGGTGTCGTACGCCCCTGTGGTGTGTCGTCAGGCCAGTAGCTCGCCGTCGATCACCGTGACCGCTCGGCCGCTCAGGAGGGTGCGGTCGCCGCGGTGCTCGGTGCGGACGTGGCCCGAGCGGGGGGACGCCTGGAGTCCGGTGAGGGTGGGGCTGCCGAGGCGCTCGGACCAGAAGGGGGCGAGCGCGGTGTGGGCGCTGCCCGTGACCGGGTCCTCGTCGATGCCGACGTTGGGGAAGAAGCAGCGCGAGACGTAGTCGTGGCCGGCGGAGGGGTCCTCGGCGCGGGCGGTGGCGATGACGCCGCGGCGGGAGTGGCGGCCGAGGCTCCTGAGATCGGGGGTGAGGCCGCGGACCGTCTTCTCGTCGGCCAGCTCCAGCAGCAGGTCTCCCACGTGGGGGCCGGTGTCGAACACCGTGAGCGGCTCGGCGCCCAGGGCCTCGGCGAGTCCGTCCGGGGCGGTGACCGGGGTGAGGGGCGCGGTCGGGAAGTCGAGCGTGAGGGAGCCGTCAGGGCGGGGCGTCGCGCTGAGGACGCCGCTGCGGGTGGCGAACCGTACCGGGCCCTCGTGCGTGCCCGTGGTGGTCAGGACGTGCGCGGTGGCCAGCGTGGCGTGGCCGCACATGTCCACCTCCGCGACGGGTGTGAACCAGCGCAGGGCCCAGTCGGCCTCGCTGCCCCCGGGGAGCGGGTGCGCGAAGGCGGTCTCGGCGTGGTTGACCTCCCGGGCGACGTTCTGGAGCCAGGCGTCGTCCGGGAAGGAGTCGAGGAGGAGGACACCGGCCGGGTTGCCGTGGAAGGGGCGGTCGGTGAAGGCGTCGACGATACGAATACGCATGGGGTGACGCTAGGGGGCCGGTGGAGGTGCCGGCCAAGGCCAATCGCCGAGCACTGGACCGATCACTGGGCAGCGCGGCTGAGGGAGTTCGCGAACGGGTCTGGTCGTAAGACAGGTTCCGATATATCGTTGAAGCATCGCGACAGATCAACGATGGAATGGAGTGATCGTGATGCGTTCCCGTGGACAGGACTACGGACAGGGCTTCGGGTTCGAGCGGGGGCATGGGCGCCGGGGTGGCGGCCATCCGTTCGGCCGGGGTGACGGTGAGGCGCCGCGCGCCGCTTTCGGGCCCTTCGGGCCGGGCCATGGCGGCCCCGGCCCCTTCGGGCCGTTCGGGCCGGGCCCCTGGGGCGGACGAGGCCGCGGCGGTCCCAGGGGGAGGGCGCGGCGGGGAGACGTGCGCGCGTCGATCCTGGCCCTCCTCAAGGACCGGCCCATGCACGGCTACGAGATGATCCAGGAGATCGCCGAGCGCAGTGGCGGGGCGTGGAAGCCCAGCCCCGGCTCGGTGTACCCCACCCTCCAGCTGCTGGAGGACGAGGGGCTGATCGCCAGTGCGAGCGAGGGCGGCAAGAAGCTGTTCTCGCTCACCGAGGCGGGCCGTACCGCGGCCGAGGACGGGCCCGACGCCCCCTGGGAAGAGGCGGGGCGCGGGGTCGACTGGGAGGCGTTGAGCGAGATCCGGCAGGCCGGGTTCGGTCTCATGGAGGCGTTCGGGCAGGTCTGGAAGACCGGTGACAAGGACCAGCGCGACAAGGCGCTGGCCGTGATCAACGAGGCCCGCAAGAAGCTGTACCTGATCCTCGCCGACGAGGACTGAGGCAAGGGTCGGCGCGGCAGGTCGGGGCGCCCCGCGGAGTGGTTCCGCGGGGCGCCTTTCCGTATGTGCTGTCTCACCTCACGAGGGCGTCCAGCCTGCGCAGCGACTCGCTGAGGGCGGCGGTCGCGGAGTCCTTGAGCTTGCCCGCCATCAAGGAGACGGCCGCGCCGGTGAAGCTTCCGTCGATGCGGACCGTGGTGGTGTCGCCGTCGGGGGTGAGGGTGTAGCGCGTGGCCAGGTCGACGGCCATCGGGCCCTTGCCGCGTATGGTCAGCACCCTGGCCGGTTCCAGCTCGGCGATGGTCCACACGACCTCCGCCGGGAAGCCCATGAGTTTCAGGTTCTCCTGGAAGGAGCCGCCCACCGCGAGCGTCTCCGGGCCGCCCTTGGGGAAGCCGGTGTGGGTCGTGTTCCACTCGCCGTGCGAGGGCCAGTCCACGAGCCGGGCCCAGACCTGCTCGGCGGGCGCCCCGATGCGTGCCTCCGCGCTGACATCGGCCATGCGACAACCCCTTCGTCTCGGACGGTGGTGTCGCGGAACGTAGCCGCGAGGGCCGGAACATTCAATACTGATGAACTGTCAGAAACCCCGGATGATCAGTGCCGCGTCGAACACGTCGCACGCGCGGGGCAGCCGGCTCTCGTCATGGCAGTGCCACGCCTCCCAGAACAGATCGGCGGGCAGCGCGTCCTCCGGCGCGTACACCCGGTACACGTACTGCCTGCCGTCGATCGCCGACAGGGTCACCAGCCAGCATCCGTTCTCCATCGGCATTCGCTCTCCCTGTGGAGGGGACGAGCGCCGGTGGGATCCGGTTGCGTACGGGGCGCCTGGGCGAACGGCGCGCGCCCCTGGGGCCGTGGGGGGCGCCTCTCCTCCGTAGGGAGGAGGCGGAAGCCGTCCTTGCGCAACCTGTGTCGGACGCGAAGATGGTTCCTCTCGTGGATGACGTCCGGCCCCTGTGGCTGATGGGGTGGAAGGCGTGCGATCCCGTATTCCCCGGCAGGCGGCCGTCGGCGACGGCCCGAACCACGCGGAGCTCGAGAGCAGGCTCACGGACGAGCTGGACTCTGTGGTCGGCGGCGCGCGCAGACGGGCGCTGCGGGACGGCGACCGGCAGATCGACACGGCCCATCTGCTGCATTCGCTCCTGGAGGCCGACCCGCAGGTGAGAGCCGCCTTCGACCCGCCGCAGATCGCCCGGCTGCTCGGCTATCTGGTGCAGCGGAGCATCGGCTACGGGCTGCGGTGGCAGATCGGCGTCGAGGACTCGGGCGCCGGGCCCGTGGCGCCCGGAGTGCCCGGCTGGTCGCCGGTGGCGGCGCGGGCCATGACGGAGGCGTACGAGCGGGCCGCGCGGCGCGGTGCCGACCGGGCCCACGGGGTCGACCTGCTCGCCGCGATCGTCTCGGCGCCGGCATCGCGGGCGGTGGAGGTGCTCGGGCATGCCGGTGTCGATGTCGGGGACATCGGTCGCTGACGGTTCGACCGGGCCTCTCGACCGGGCCGTCCGAGCGGTGAGACAGGAGCAATCAGGGGTGACGCTCCTGTTCTTGCCTGTCATCATGGGCCGGTGCACACGTCGCAGGGGAACCAGGGCAATCAGGGGAGTCATGGGCGGAGCGGGCGCGGGATCGGACTGGGGCTCGCGCTCGGATCCGCGCTCGCCTTCGGCGGGTCCGGCACCGCTGCGAAGCCACTCATCGAGGCGGGGCTCGACCCGCTGCACGTGGTGTGGCTGAGGGTCGCGGGCGCCGCGCTGGTCATGCTGCCGCTGGCCGTGCGCCACCGGGACCTGGTGCGACGGCGCCCCGCTCTCCTCGCCGGGTTCGGGCTGCTGGCCGTGGCCGGCGTCCAGGCCTTCTACTTCGCGTCCATCTCCCGGATCCCCGTCGGGGTCGCCCTCCTCGTCGAGTACCTCGCTCCGGCACTCGTCCTGGGCTGGGTGCGGTTCGTGCAGCGGGGGGCCGTGGACCGAGACACCGCCACGAGGGTTGTCCCCCCTGTCGGGGGGCTCGTCTGCGTTGTCGAGGGGTGGGGGGGGGTGAGGTTTTCCGCGCTGGGCCCTCTTCTCTCCCCCGG
>NZ_JBVIBK010000037.1:0-49365 GCF_055573455.1 Streptomyces sp. NPDC030183 | reverse complement strand
TTCCCCCCCCACTCCCCCCCCCCCCCCCCCCTTGCGTCCCCCCCCCCCTCCCCCCCCCCTTTCTCACCCCCTTGTCTGGTGCTGTGTCATTTCCTCCCCCCCCCCCCCCCCCCCCCCCCCCCCCGCCGCGGGGGTCGTCCTCGCGGTCGGGGGACTCGCCTGCGTCGTCGAGGTGTGGGCGGGGCTGAGTTTCGACGCGCTGGGCCTGCTGCTCGCGCTCGGGGCCGCCTGCTGTCAGGTCGGGTACTTCGTCCTCTCCGACCAGGGGAGCGACGCGGGGGACGAGGCGCCGGATCCCCTCGGCGTCATCGCCTACGGGCTGCTCGTCGGCGCGGCGGTGCTCACCGTCGTGGCCCGGCCCTGGGGCATGGACTGGGCGGTGCTCGCGGGCACCGCGCGGATGGACGGCACGCCCGTGCCGGCCTGGCTGCTGCTCGGGTGGGTCGTGCTGATCGCCACGGTTCTCGCCTATGTCACCGGGGTGGTGGCCGTACGTCGGCTGTCCCCGCAGGTGGCGGGCGTTGTCGCGTGCCTGGAGGCGGTCGTCGCCACCGTGCTGGCCTGGGTGCTGCTCGGCGAGCACCTGTCGGCACCGCAGGGCGTCGGCGGGGCGGTCGTGCTGGTGGGGGCGTTCGTCGCACAGCGGTCCACTCCGGGCAAGGCGGCCGCGGCGGCCGACGTGGTGGCGTCCGGCGATGAGGGTGCCGACCGGCGTGAGGTGGCCGCCGGACGACGCCGTTGACGGTGGAGGGCGGGGCGGTCAGCCGGCCGGTGGCCAGATGCCTCTGCGGTTCAGCTGATGGCGGCGGGCAGCCGCGTCGCCGGGACCGCCCCGGGTCGTGAGGCCCTCGACGATGCGGTCCTGGACCTCCTCCGGGCGGTGGGCCGCGTACTTGAACTTGGCACGTACGGCGGTCACCTCGAGGCGCAGGCCGCGGATGCCGGGGAGGAGGCGGCCGTAGGGCGCCCCGTCGGGGGTCGCGGTGGCGGAGCCGCCCTCCGGCTGGAAGTGGGCCAACTGGCGGTTGAGGAGAGCGGCCTTCGCCGCCGGGCCGTCGATGATGTGCGCCGTGCAGCGGAGCTGGACGGCCGCGTAGAAGCTGGTCGGCGTGCCGTGTTCCGACGGGGCGCCCGGTGGGGCCTGCCAGGGGCCGGGGACGTAGACGTAGTCGTCCACGACGCTCAGGAGCACATCGGGGTGGGCCTCCAGAGCCGGCCACAGGGGGTTCGGGCGGGCCAGGTGGGCGAGGGCGACACCGTGTTCGCCCTCGTCGGGGTCGTAGGAGAAGTGCATCGGCTGGACGTGGGGCGGGTCGCCGGGCAGGCCGTTGACGGCGAGCTGGCCGAAGTCGTGGGCGGCGAGCCACTGGCGCCATTCGCTGTCGTCGCGTGGGGCGTCCCAGGGGTGGATCAGCATCACAGGCCCTTGAGGTACTCGGGGAGTTCGATGCCGGGCGCCAGGTCGGGCGACGGGATCGGGGCCTCGTAGCCCTTCCGGAGGGGGACCACGCCGGCCCAGTGGGGGAGCGTGAGGTCCTCGGGCTCGTCGTTGACGCCGCCGGTGCGCGCCTTGGCGGAGACCTCGTTCAGGTCCAGCCTGATCACGGCGGTGGCGGCGAACTCCTTGGCGTTGGCGGGCCGGGAGTCCCGCGAGCGACCGGGGACGACGTGGTCCACGAGGGCGTCCAGGGCGATCCGCCGCTCCTCGGGGTCGGTGACCTGGTGGGCGATGCCGTGCACGACCACGGAGCGGTAGTTGATCGAGTGGTGGAAGCCGGAGCGGGCCAGGATCAGCGCGTCCACGTGCGTGACCGTCAGGCACACCGGGAGACCCGGGTCGGCCTGCCCCGTCATCCGCAGCGGACGCGACCCGGTCGAACCGTGCACGTACAGCGTCTCGCCGACCCGGCCGTACAGCGTCGGCAGCACCACCGGGGCGCCGTCGCGGACGAAGCCCAGGTGGCAGACGTACCCCTCGTCGAGTATCGCGTGCACCGCGTCCTTGTCGTACGAGGCCCGGTCCGAGGACCGGGTGGGGACGGTGCGGTCCGTGGCGGCGTAGGCGGCCGGTGTCGGTGTCGTCGACTGCGGGGTCCCCGTCATTGCGCTCTCCATTGCACTAGTGCATACTTTGCTTTGTGCTAGGAGAATACACAGTCACCGGTCGGCGCGCAGCCGAGATCGCGGCCAGCGTGGAGCGCGCGGTGGCGGCCGGGGAGCTGGAGCCGGGCCAACTCCTGCCTCCGATGCGTGAGTTGGCGGTCCGACTCGGGGTGAATCCGAATACGGTCGCGGCGGCCTACCGCACCCTGCGCGAGCGGGGGGTCATCGAGACCGCCGGGCGGCGCGGGAGCCGGGTGCGGCCCAGGCCCGCCACCACCGGGCGTGAGTGCATCCGGGTCGAGGTGCCGGAAGGGGTGCGGGACCTCGCCGACGGCAATCCCGACCCCGCGCTGCTGCCGCGCCTGGCGGGGGCGTTCGCGGCGGCCGCCGAGCAGAGCGACCGCGAGCCCGTCCTCTACGGGGCCGGGCCGGTGGAGCCCGAGCTGGCCCGGATCGCCCGGGCCGACCTGGACGCCGACGGGGTCCCGGACGGGCCCGTCGCCGTGACCTCCGGTTCGCTGGACGCCATCGAGCGGGTGCTCGCCGTGCATCTCAAACCCGGGGACACCGTCGCCGTCGAGGACCCCGGGTGGGGGAGCGTCCTCGATCTGGTTCCGGCGCTGGGGCTGCGGATCGCGCCGGTCGGCGTCGACGACGAGGGGCCGCTCCCCGACGACGTACGGCAGGTGCTGGAGGCCGGAGCGCGTGCCCTCATCGTCACCGACCGGGCGCAGAACCCGACCGGGGCGGCGGTGAGCGCCGCACGCGCGCGTGCCCTGCGAACCGTGCTGGAGGAGTACCCGGAGACCCTGCTCGTCGAGGACGACCACGGCCACCGGATCGTCGACTTGCCGCTGCGCCCGCTGGCCGGGGTCACGCACCACTGGGCCTTCGTGCGGTCGGTCGCCAAGGCGTACGGCCCCGACCTGCGGCTCGCGGTCCTCACCGGCGACGCCGTCACCGTCGACCGGGTGCGGGGCCGCCAGCGGCTCGGGCCCGGGTGGGTGAGCCGGTTGGTGCAGCGGGCCGTCGTGCGGCTGTGGGCCGACGGCGCGGTGGACGCGACGGCCGTCGCGGCGTCGTACGGGCGACGGCGGAACGCGCTGATCCGTGCGCTGGCCGGGCGTGGGGTGCAGGCGCGGGGCGTCAGCGGGATGAACGTGTGGATCCGCGTCCCGGACGAGACCGGCGCGGTCGCCCGTCTGCTGCACGCCGGCTGGGCCGTGGCGCCCGGCGCGCGCTTCCGGATGAGCGCCCCGCAAGGGATCAGGATCACCGTCTCCACGCTCGCGGAGGAGGAGATCGAGCACGTGGCCGAGGCCGTGGCGGCGGCGATCGGGCCGGGGGGCGTGGACGGGGTCGTATGACGGCCTTCCGTGGCACCGCGTCTGCGCGGGGCGGGGCGGGGCGGGGCGGGGTGGGGGTCGGTCAGGAGGGTCGGGTGAGGCCGGGTGGGTCCGGGTGAGGCTGGGTCGGTTCGGGGGTGACCCGTCAGCCGCGTGGCTTCGCCTGGGTCAGGGCCGCGCCCGCCAGGACTATCGCGGCGCCCACCGGAGTCGACCAGGTCAGGGATTCGCCCAGGAGCGCCACGCCCGCGGCCGTGGCGATGACCGGGATGAAGTAGGTGACCATCTGGGCGGTGGTCGGGCCGACCTCGGAGACGAGGCCGTACTGGACGAGCATGGCGACCCCCGTGCCGAGGGCGCCGAGGGCGATCACGGCCAGCAGGGGAACAATCGGGAAGTGGTCCGGCACCGTGGTGAACAGCGGTGTGACAAAGGCCAGTTGGGCGGTCGCCAGGAGGAGCTGGGCGCCGGTGAGCGACAGCGGGGAGTGGTCCGTGCCGGCCAGGGTGCGGCGGACGTAGATCCAGCCGATCGGGTAGCTGAGGGAGGCCAGCAGGGCCATCGCGGTGCCCCTCGGGTCGAGGCCGTCGAAGCCCTGCCAGGCGCCGAGGACGGTGAGCACACCGAGGAAGCCGAGGCCGAGACCGGCGACCCGGACCCGGGTCGGCCGGTCCTCGGAGAGCGCGACCAGGGAGAGGGCCATCCCCCACAGGGGTGAGGTCGCGTTGCAGATGCCGGCCAGCGTGGAGGGGATGGTCAGCTCCGCGTACGCGAAGAGCGAGAACGGCAGCGCGTTGAGGAGGAGCGCCGCCACCGCCAGATGCCCCCAGGTGCGGGCGCCGCGCGGCAGCCGCTCACGCTTCACGGCCATCGCCGCCGCCAGGACCAGCGTGCCGAAGACCAGCCGCCCGAAGGTCACCTGGAACGGGGCGTAGGACTCCGTGCCCACCTTGATCAGCAGGAAGCTGAAGCCCCAGATGAGGGAGAGGAAGCCGAAACGCAGTCGCCAGTCGACGGTGGGTCGGCGCCGGGCGGACGTGGGGGCAGGGGCTCTGGTGGGCGTGGCCGTGGTCATGCCTGACACGATGCTCCGCCATGATCTCGTAGCACAAGCGAGATTTAGTGAGTCGATTCTCGTAGTATCTCTTACATGTTGAATCTGGAGCGCCTGCGCACGCTCGACGCCCTGGCCCGGCACGGCTCGGTCAGCGGCGCGGCGGACGGCCTGCACGTGACCACATCGGCCGTCTCCCAGCAGATGGCGAAGCTGGAGCGGGAAGTGGGGCAGCAACTGCTCGCCAAGAACGGGCGCGGGGTGCGGCTCACCGACGCGGGACGGCTCCTCGCCGACCACGCCGCGCGGATCCTCTCCCAGGTCGAACTGGCCCAGTCCGACCTGGAGGCCCAGCGGGGGCAGGTCGTCGGGGAGCTGCGGCTCGCCGCGTTCCCGACGGCCGTACGGGGGCTGTTTCCCGCCGTCTTCCGCACGCTCAAGGCCGACCATCCGGCGCTGCGGGTGCGGTCGCGGGAGCTGGAGCCGGAGCTCGCGATCAACGCGGTGATGCGGGGGGACGTCGACCTCGCCGTCGTCCTCGACTGGTACAACAAGCCGCTGCCCGTGCCCGAGGGGCTCGCCCGGGCGTCGATCCTCGACGACCCCGTGGAGGTCGCGCTGCCCGAGGACCACGCGCTCGCCGGGCGGGACGACATCGACCTGGAGGAACTGGCGGACGAGGCGTGGGTGGCGTGGCCCGAGGGCGAGTTCTGCCACGAATGGCTGCTCTACACGCTGCGGGCGAACGGGATCGAGCCCCACATCGCCCACCGGGCCGGTGAACACCACACCCAACTCGCCCTGGTGGCAGCGGGGTTGGGGGTGTGCATCGCGCCCCGGCTGGGACGCGACCCGATGCCGGCCGGGGTACGGACCGTGCCCGTACGGCACCGGGTCCATCGCAGCGTCTACGCGGTGTGGCGCGCCGACGCGGACCGCAGGCCGTCGATCAGGGCGGCGGTGGAGGCGCTGAGGACAGCCGGGGCCGGGGGAGGGGTGGCGTAGGGCCGGGTGCGCGGGGACGCCGTATGCGCGTGCTGCCGAGCGACAGTCGGTCGGCCGCTCGTGTTCCGGTCACGGGGAACCCAGTTTGCGGAAGTCCCAGGAAGTGATCGCGGCCGGGGTCAGGCGCAGCCAGGCGTGTCTGCCGTCGTGCGGCATGTCGTCGATGCCGAAGTTCTTGCGGGCGAACAGGCGCTCCACCTCGACGAGTTCGGCGAGCGGCTCACCGGTGCGCGGTACCTCGCCGACCACCTCGACGGTGCCGGACAACTCGACGCCCCGCAACTCGCCGTAGTCCTCGCCCGCGTCGACGACGACGGCGACGCGCGGTTCGCGGCGCAGCTCCGCCCAGCGTCGGCTGCGGGTGATCGAGTACAGCCAGAGTGAGGTGCCGTCCCAGACGAACCAGAGCGGGCTGACGTGCGGCGCGCCGTCGGCCGAGACCGTCGCGACCCGGCAGGTCCGCTGCGCGCCCAGGAACTCGTCCAACTCGCCGGGCTCCATCATGATCTTCCGGCCCCGGCGCTGAGTGACAGCCATGGTCCACCCCTCCGCTGACGTGACGTCAGATGAGCATCGGTCGTCTTCCGTCCCCACGCAAGAGGCGTTACGCTCGCCCGCCCCGCTCACCGGCAGCCCGACACGCCGCCCCCGGGCCGGCGTGCTCCGGACCGCACAGACTTCAGGGGGCGTCATGCCGTCGTACGCGAGTGAGTCGAAGAGACAGCGGGAGCTGGGGGGACTCCTCGCTCCCGCCTCCACCGCCCTGCTCACCGTCGAATGCCAGCAGGGCGTCGTGGGGCCGGACAGCGCGCTGCCCGAGCTCGCCGAGGCGGCCCGTTGCTCGGGGGCGCTCGCCAACGTGGCCCGGCTGGTCGCCGCCGCGCACGCGAGCGGGATCCAGGTCCTGCACGCCGTCGCCGAGCGGCGGCCCGACGGGCGGGGCGCCAGCCACAACGCCCGTCTCTTCCACGCCGCCGCGCGGCTTCCCGTACAGCAGCTCACGGGAACCGGGGCCGTGCAGGTCGCACCGCCCATCGAGGTCGCCCGGGAGGACCTGGTCGTCCGGCGGCTGCACGGGCTGTCCCCGCTGGCCGGCACCGACGTCGACGCGCTGCTGCGCAACCTCGGCTGCCGCACCCTGATCGTCACCGGCGTCTCGGCCAACGTGGCCGTGCCCAACGCCGTCTTCGACGCGGTGAACCTCGGGTACCGCGTCGTCGTGCCCGGGGACGCCATCGCGGGGGTGCCTGCCGACTACACCCCCGCGATGATCCGCCACACCCTCGCGTTGGTCGCCACGGTCGCCACCACGGACGAGGTGCTGGCCTGCGTCGAGCGGGCCGGGCCGCGGACGTGAGCATCCGGCGGACCTGCCCGTCCGGCGGACGGGCCGGGCGCCGGACGTCAGGCCAGGGTGATCGACGTCCCGCTGACCTTGATCTCCTTCGCCGGAAGGGCCTCCGTCGCCGGGCCGCTCTTCACGCTGCCGTCGACGATCGAGAAGTTGCTCTGGTGGCAGGGACAGTTGATCAGTCCGTCGGCGACCGTCTTCACGGCGCAGCCACGGTGGGTGCAGGTGGAGGAGAACGCCTTGTAGGTGCCCGCCTCCGGCTGTGTGACGACGACGTTCTTGTCCTCGAAAATCTTGCCGCCGCCCTCCGGGATGTCGGTGGTCTTGGCCAGCTCGGCGCCACCCGATCCCGCGTCGCCGCCGGTGTCGCCGCCGCTCGTGCTGCCGCCACTCGCGCCACCGCTCGCGTCGCCGCCGGAGCCCGACGAGCCGGACGAGTCGTCGCCCGACCCGCACGCGGTCAGCGCGACGGCGAGCCCCGCCACACCGGCCGCCGCCATCATCGTGCGACGGGCCGGTTCCGAAGCGGGTTTGATCGTTTCGCTGCTCATGCGGACGAATCCCTCCGAGATCGCTTTGCACTTTCGCCCATGGATACGGCGACGGGCTGCTTGAACGTTCAGACAGGGGCACATCTTGGCCTGCCCGACATCACGATCGCGTCAAGCGAAGCTGTCGAGAACCTGTCCACCTGCTCCTGGGCGGACAACACGGTGGCGGGTGGATTGCGGTGACCTGGCGGCGGGGTGACGCTGAGAGTCCACAGCCTGAAGTGGAGCAGCTGATCATGGGCGATCCGGTCGTTGTCGGGGTGGACGGCTCGGCAACGGCTCCGGCCGCCGTGGAAGCAGCCGCCTCGGCCGCGGTGCGGCGCGGGGCGGCGCTGCGTGTGGTGCATGCCGAGGTGCGATCAAGCCCCGCCTGGTGGTGCCGGACCCGGCCGTGAGGCCGCTGGTCCTCCAGGCGATGGCTCACGCCCCGCACGCGGCGCCCGAGGTCGAGGTGACCTCGGCCGTGGTGATGGGGGACATGGTGCACGTGCTGGAGGCCGAGTCCCTAGTCGCGAGCCTGATCGTGGTCGGATCCAGCGGTACGGGGAGCATCGCGGGCAGGTTGCTGGGATCCACACCGGTGTCGTTGGCGGCCC
Organism: Streptomyces sp. NPDC030183; assembly: GCF_055573455.1. NCBI lineage: Bacteria > Bacillati > Actinomycetota > Actinomycetes > Kitasatosporales > Streptomycetaceae > Streptomyces > Streptomyces sp. NPDC030183. The sequence goes on along the minus strand of NZ_JBVIBK010000037.1, from coordinate 41,359 downwards.
GCGGCCACTGTCCGGTGATGACGGTCCGCGAGGAACACGGGGCGACCGCTGCCGGGGGGCCCGTGGTTCTGGGGGTCGACGGCTCCCCGGACGGCGAGGCGGCCGTCGACGTCGCCTTCGCCGAAGCCGCGCGACGTCGGGCCGAGCTCGTGGCCCTGCATGCGTGGCAGCCGGACAAGACCCCGGTCAACACGGCCGCTGAGTCCGCTGAGCGGTTGCTGGGCCGGGTGCTCGTCGGGCCCGGGGAGACGTATCCGGATGTCACCGTCCGGCGCGACGCGGTAAGCGGAAAGGCGAGTGAGGCCCTCATCGAGGCGAGCAAGGGGGCTCAGCTGGTGGTGGTCGGGGCCCGCGGGCGCGGCAACCTCGCCGGACTGCTCCTGGGCTCGGTCAGTCAGGACGTGATGACCCGCGCGCACTGCCCCGTCGTCACCGTTCGCAGGGCGACCTGAAGGGCCCAGGAAGCGGCGGCTCCTGCCGCGCACGGGACGGAGGCCGGCCGCGCACGGGACGGAGGCCGGCCGAGCACGGGACGGAGGCCGGCCGAGCAGGGGGCCGGGCGTCGACGGAGGCCGGCCGAGGGCAGGGCCGGGCATCGAACGAGGCCGGGAACGGTGCCCCGGCCGTCGGTGGTCAGAGCCCGCGTCGGCCGTGGAACCGGCAGCGCGTCGACGCGCCTTCGTCGGTGATCACCCTTGGTTACTATGCTCACTTCATGCCGGAGGCCGGAAGCCGGAGCCCGGGAGCAAGGGCGCACGGCCAGGGGCGGACCGATCGCGAGGCGGACGAAGTGGGTGGCCTGAGGGAATGCTGAGGAAGGTCGCTGCAACCCGCTATGTCGCAGCCCTCCGTGAGGGGGGCTCGCTGCCCGGTCTCGTCGAGGCCGACGACCGGGGGATGTACGTCCTGAAGTTCACCGGTGCCGGGCAGGGCCGCAAGACCCTTGTCGCGGAGGTCGTCTGCGGTGAACTGGCCCGGCGGCTCGGACTGCGCGTCCCCGGGCTGGTGGCCGTCGATCTAGACCCCGTGCTCGGGCTCGGCGAGCCGGACGAGCAGGTGCAGGAGCTGCTGAAGTCCAGCGGCGGCACCAACCTCGGCATGGACTTCCTGACCCGGGCGATCGGCTTCGACCCGCTCGCGTTCGAGGTGAGCCCCGAGGAGGCCGGGCAAATCGTCTGGTTCGACGCGCTGATCAACAACGTCGACCGGTCCTGGCGCAACCCGAACATGCTCATGTGGCACGGCGAACCATGGCTCATCGACCACGGCGCCACCATGATCTGGCACCACCACTGGCCCGGCGCCCGCGCCTCCGCGGCCAAGCCGTACGACGCCTCCGACCACGCCCTCGCGCGCTTCGGCCCCGATGTCGCCAAGGCCGCCGCCGCCCTCGCGCCCCTGATCACCGAGGAACTGCTCGCCGAGGTGACCGCCGAGATCCCGGACGTGTGGCTCGCGGACGAACCCGGCTTCGACACACCGGACGCGCTCCGGAGGGCGTACGCGGAACCGCTGCTCGCCCGGGCCGCCGGCATCCACGAACGCATCGAGGGGATCACGTGAGCGACCGCTTCCTGGCCACCGGGGCGACCGGGCAGGACGTCTACGAGTACGCGTTGCTGCGCGTCGTCCCGCGGATCGAGCGCGGCGAGTGCTTCAACGCCGGTGTCCTCGTCTACAGCCGCTCCCGGGCCGTCGTCGCCGCCCGCACCCATCTGGACGAGGCCAAGCTGCTCGCCCTGGACCCCGAGGCGGACGTCGCGGGCGTACGGGCCGCGCTGCGTGCCGTGGAGGGTGTCTGCGCCGGCGGGGAGGCGGCGGGCCAGGCCGCTCGCGACGACGCCGGACGGCGGTTCCGGTGGCTGGTCGCGCCGCGTTCCACGGTCGTGCAGGCCGGACCCGTGCACACGGGACTCACCTCGGACCCGGTGGCCGAGGCCGCGCGGCTGCTGGACCTCCTGGTCAGATGACACCCCGGCGGCCGGGGCGGACGGCACCCCGGCGGCCGGGCGGTGACGCACCGCCGATCGGCCGGGCGTAAGGGATCACACCTGGTGGGGCGTTGACACCGGGTGCCAGGACTTCTAGCGTCACGTGTGCTGAAGGTACTAAGCGGTCGCTCACCGGGTTGGGCGAGCCGCAGGAGCCGCATCCAAGGGCGAGGAGAACCAGCAATGTCCACCATTGAGCAGCGTGTCGCCGTGGTCACGGGTGGCGCGCGCGGCATCGGCGCCGCGACCGCCGTACGACTGGCCGCCGAGGGCCGGGCCGTCGCGGTGATCGACCTCGACGAGGCCGCGTGCAAGGACACCGTGGAGAAGATCACCGCCGCCGGCGGCAAGGCGCTCGCGGTCGGCTGCGACGTCTCCGACGAGGCCCAGGTCGAGGCCGCCGTCACCCGCATCGCCGAGGAGCTGGGCGCCCCGACGATCCTGGTGAACAACGCGGGCGTGCTCCGCGACAACCTGCTGTTCAAGATGAGCGCCTCCGACTGGGACACGGTCATGAACGTGCACCTGCGCGGCGCCTTCCTGATGGCGAAGGCCGTTCAGAAGTACATGGTCGAGGCCAAGTTCGGGCGGATCGTCAACCTGTCCTCGTCCTCCGCGCTCGGCAACCGCGGCCAGGCCAACTACTCCGCCGCCAAGGCCGGTCTCCAGGGCTTCACCAAGACCCTCGCCATCGAGCTCGGCAAGTTCGGCGTCACCGCCAACGCCGTCGCGCCCGGCTTCATCGTCACCGACATGACCGCCGCCACCGCCGCCCGTGTCGGCATGGGCTTCGAGGAGTTCCAGGCCGCGGCCGCCACCCAGATCCCGGTCCAGCGCGTCGGCAGGCCGGAGGACATCGCGGGCGCCATCGCCTACTTCACGGGCGAGGACGCCGGCTTCGTCTCCGGCCAGGTGCTGTACGTCGCCGGCGGACCGCTCAACTAGAGGACCGGGAACATGACTTCGGTGGAACTCCCCGAGCTTTCGGGCAAGGTCGCCCTCATCACCGGCGGCAGCCGCGGCATCGGCTACGGCATCGCCGAGGCCCTTGTGGCGCGCGGCGACCGGGTGTGCATCACGGGCCGCAACGAGGACGCCCTCAAGGAGGCGGTCGACACGCTCGGCGCCGACCGCGTCATCGGCGTCGCGGGCAAGGCCCACGACGAGGCCCACCAGGCCCAGGCCGTCGAGCGCACGATGGAGGCGTTCGGGCGCGTCGACTTCCTGGTCAACAACGCCGGTACGAACCCGGTGTTCGGGCCGATCGCCGACCTCGACCTGAACGTGGCGCGCAAGGTGTTCGAGACCAATGTCGTCTCGGCGCTCGGCTTCGCCCAGCGGACCTGGCACGCCTGGCAGAAGGACAACGGCGGCGCGATCGTGAACATCGCCTCCGTCGCCGGCGTCTCCGCCTCGCCGTTCATCGGCGCGTACGGCATCAGCAAGGCCGCCATGATCAACCTGACCCTCCAGCTGGCGCACGAGTTCTCGCCGAAGGTACGGGCCAACGCGATCGCGCCCGCCGTGGTGAAGACCAAGTTCGCCCAGGCCCTGTACGAGGGCCGGGAGGCCGAGGCCGCCTCCGCCTACCCGCTCGGCCGGCTCGGTGTGCCCTCGGACATCGGCGGCGCCGCCGCGTTCCTCACGTCCGAGCAGTCGGACTGGATCACCGGCCAGACGCTCGTGGTCGACGGCGGGATCTTCCTCAACGCCGGGGTCGGCTGACCCGGGACCGGGCCGTGCTCCGCGGGCGGGCACCGGTGGCGTTCGGAGGGCTCCCGTCGAGCCTTCGCCGAACGTCCCCGGTGCCCGCCGCGGGCCTTCACAGGACCTCGGCGAAGCCGTCACAGGGAGCTGATCAAGGGTTCTGCCAGCCGGGCGGTGGCGGTCGGCGGGGCCTGCGGTATCGTTCGGCCACTCTTGGTACGGCATTTCGAGGAGCATGCACGTGTTCAACCGGAACCGATACTTGCCGCCCCTCGCGGCGGTCGCGTCCATATCCATGGTGGCCGGGTGTGGTGTGTTCTCCTCGGACGCCTCGGAGGAGCAGGCGCCCATCATCGTGGGCACGACCAGCGCGCCGAGCACGCTGGACCCCGCGGCCGCCTGGGACAGCTCCTGGGAGCTGATGCGCAACGTCTTCCAGCCCCTGCTGAACTACACCCCCGGCGGGTCCGAGCCCGAGCCGGACGCCGCCGAGAGCTGCGAGTTCACCGACAGCTCCAGCACGGTGTACGCCTGCACGCTGCGCGAGGGCCTGAAGTTCTCCAACGGGAACACCCTGGACGCCAAGGCGGTCAAGTACTCCTTCGACCGGATCAAGAAGATCAACGTCAACGGCGGCCCCGCGGGTCTGCTGACCACCCTGTCCCGGGTGCAGACCAAGGGCGACCGCGAGGTCGTCTTCCACCTGAACCAGCCCGACGCGACCTTCCCGCTCGTGCTCACCACGCCCGCCATGTCGATCGTGGACCCCGCGGAGTACCCCGCGGACAAGCTCCGCGAGGACGGCGAGATCACCGGTTCCGGGCCGTACAACCTGGAGTCCTACGACGAGGGCAAGACGGCCGAGCTGGTCAGCAACTCCCACTACAAGGGCATCGCCGACCGCAAGAACTCGGCGGTCACCATCCGGTACTTCCAGCAGTCGGACGAACTGGTCAAGGCCCTCAAGGACAAGAAGATCGGCGTCGTCTACCGGGGTCTCAGCGCCGGCGACGTCGTGGACATCCAGGCCAACCACGAGACCGAGGGCCTGCAGATCGTCGAGAACGCCACCACCGAGATCAGCTACCTGGTGTTCAACCCCAAGGACCCCTGGGCCAAGAACCCGGCCGTCCGCAAGGCGGTCGCCCAGGTCCTGGACCGGCCGGCGCTGGCGCACAACATCTACAAGGACACCGTCGAGCCGCTGTACTCCATGATCCCGAGGGGTCTGGTCGGCCACACCACGGGCTTCTTCGACGACTACGGCACCCCCAGCCCCGCCAAGGCCAGGAAGATGCTCCAGGACGCGGGCATCACCGAGCGCGTCCCGCTGACGCTGTGGTACACCACCGACCGCTACGGCTCCCAGACCAAGCCCGCCTTCGAGGAGCTCAAGCGCCAGCTCGAAGACTCGGGCCTTTTCGAGGTCACGCTGAAGAGCCGCCCCTGGAAGGACTACGTCCAGGGGTACCAGAAGGGCGAGTACCCGGTCTTCGGCCGCGGCTGGAACCCCGACTTCAACGACGCCGACAACTTCATCGCGCCCTTCGTGGGCCGGCAGAACGCGCTCGGCACGCCCTACGAGTCGCCGGAGATCACCGACGAGCTGCTGCCCGAGTCCCGCGCGGAGAGCGACCGCGGAGCCGTCGGCGAGGAGTTCGAGGAGGCCCAGCAGATCCTCCTCGACGACGCCCGGCTGATCCCCCTGTGGCAGGGCAAGCTGTACGTGGCCGCGGATGAGGAGATCGCCGGTCTGGAGAAGCTCATCGACCCGGCGACGATGATGACCATGTGGGAACTCTCCTGGAAGACCAGCTGGTAGACCCCCGGACCGGGCCTGGCCCGCCTGAGGCGGGCCCGTCGACCGGTGCGAGTCCTTCCGGGGGCCCGGCCGGTACTTCCGGTGGGCGGACCCGATTGTCAGTGGGCGCCTGTAGGTTCTGTGCTCTGACGGCGGCCGCGCCTCGCGCGGCCGTCCATGGCCGCGCGTATCGCGGTCGTGAAGTGAGCGCACACCGGAGGAAGTTGACGTGACCGACATCGCCATGCTGCCCGAGTCCTGGCGCGGGGTCCTGGGGGACGAGCTGCAGCAGCCCTACTTCAAGGAACTCACCGAGTTCGTCGAGGAGGAGCGAGCCAAGGGTCCCGTCTACCCCCCGCGCGAGGAGGTCTTCGCCGCCCTCGACGCCACCCCTTACGAGCGGGTGAAGGTGCTCGTCCTCGGTCAGGACCCCTACCACGGCGAGGGCCAGGGCCACGGCCTGTGCTTCTCCGTGCGGCCCGGGGTGAAGACCCCGCCCTCCCTGCGGAACATCTACAAGGAGATGCAGGCCGAACTGGGCACCCCGATCCCGGACAACGGCTATCTGATGCCGTGGGCCGAGCAGGGCGTGCTCCTGCTCAACGCGGTGCTCACGGTCCGCGCCGGTGAGGCGAACTCCCACAAGGGCAAGGGCTGGGAGAAGTTCACCGACGCCGTGATCCGCGCCGTCGCCGACCGGCCCGACCCGGCCGTCTTCGTCCTCTGGGGCGCCTACGCCCAGAAGAAGCTCCCGCTGATCGACGAGGAGCGGCACATCGTGGTGAAGGGCGCGCACCCCTCACCGCTCTCGGCCAGGAAGTTCTTCGGCTCCCGCCCGTTCACCCAGATCAACGAGGCCATCGCCCGACAGGGCCACGAGCCGATCGACTGGACCATCCCGAACCTCGGCTGACCCGTGGTGGCCGACCCGGTGGCCGCCCGCCCCGGTGGCCGCCCGCGCCTCCTCCGTACGGCCGTCGGAGCGCCCCCTCGGCCGTACGGAGCCGCCTGACGGGGATTGTCAGTGCCTGCCGTTAGCGTCGGCGGGGACAGGCGGGACCGGGGCGAGGAGCGTGGAGGACGCGGTGGAGCGACAGGAGCAGGCGGCGCCGGACGCCATGATGACCCGCATCGGGCAGACGGTGATGCTGCACCACGCCGGGGACCGCGAGGAGGCCCGGGACCGTTTCCAGAAGCTGTGGGAGGAGATCGGTGAGGACGGCGATCCCTTCCACCGCTGCACACTGGCGCACTACATGGCGGACGCCCAGGACGATCCGGTCGACGAACTCGCGTGGGACCTCAGGGCCCTGTCGGCGGCGGACGAGCTGACCGACGAGCGGGTGGCGGAGCACCACGAGGGCCTCGCGGTGCGCGGCTTCTACCCCTCGCTGCACCTGAACCTCGCCGCCGACTACGCCAAGCTCGGCCGTCACGAGGCCGCCCGCAGCCATCTGGCCCTCGCCAAGGGCACCCTCGGCGCGCTGGCGGACGACGGCTACGGCGACGGCATCCGGGCCGCCCTCGCACGGCTGGAGTCCCGCCTCGACGAGGAGGCCCCGTCCTCCCGAGGGGAGACCCCCGGGCCACCGAGGCAGCGGCCCTAGGGGCCGGCCGGGGCGCCGGTGACGTTGCCGGCGCGTCCGCGCACGCGGTGACGCCGGGACGGCTGCCCCGGGGCCCTGTCAACGACCGTAGACGTCCTTGCAGATGACGGCCTGCGGGGTGTCCTTGCCCCAGCCGCCGTACTTGTGGCCCAGGGCGCACACATCCCCGTTCCTCGGGGGATCCGTCGGGATCGTCTCGGGGATCGGCGGCACCTCGACACGCGGCCGGGACTGCGGCGGTGGGCCGGGCCGCCGTGGCGGATCGGGCCGTTCCCGGCGGGGAGCCGGCGCGGTGGGCGTGGACGCGGCGGCGGACGCCGAGGAGACGGCGGGCTGGGGCGGCGCCGAGGACGCGCTCGGTGTGGAGCGGCGCGGGGGGCCGATCAGTTCCAGCGCCTCGCGCGCCGGGGCCTGGACGATCCGGGTCGCGGTGGTGCCGTCGGGCCGGGGCTCCGAGGACTGGGACGGAGTGGGCGGTGGTGCGGGCTGGGGCGGGCGGTGCGCGGTCACGCAGCCGGACAGAGCCGAGACGGCCACGGTGACCAGGAGCGTTGCGGTGGTGGTCGGTCGATGCACGCCGCAACTCTGCTGTGTCCGCGCCCCTTTGGGGAGGGAGCAGGCAGAGGATGCCCCACACGGGTGACCCCCGGGCCCACGTGCGACGCCTGCCTCCCTTGTGCGGGGGACCGCCGGGCTCCCGGGACGCTCCCCGCCCGCCCCGGTACGTACGGGCCGCCCGACCCCTCAGTGCCCCGTCGCCCCGTCGATCCGCTCCCGGAGGAGGTCGGCGTGGCCGTTGTGCCGGGCGTACTCCTCGATCATGTGGGTGTAGATCCACCGCAGGCTCGGCGCCTCGCCCCTGCGCCCGTGCGTCGACTCGGCGATGTCGTCCAGGGCAGCCCGGCCGGCGTTGCGGCGGGCGACCGCGATCTCGTCCTGCCACACCCGGTACGCCTCCTCCCAGGTGTCACGCTCGGTGAGGTGGAACTCGCCGTCCGGGTCGTCGTCGCTGAAGTAGATCGGCCCCTGGTCGTCACCGGCGAACACCTTGCGGAACCAGATGCGCTCCACCTCCGCCATGTGGCGGACGAGCCCCATGAGGGACAGCTCGGAGGGCGGCACGGAGGCGGTTCGCAACTGGGCGTCGTCCAGGCCCTGGCACTTGAACGCAAGCGTCTCCCGGTGGTGGTCGAGCCACCCTTCCAGCATCGCCCGTTCGCCGGCGGTGACGGAGGGTTCGGTGCGCTGTGATGTCATGCCCGCATCCTTGCCCACCCGGGCCCCGCTCGGCCACGCCATATGCTGGGGCCTCGGCACACCGTGGACGGGAGACCCCTGTGAAGGTCGGCTGCATCGGGCTGGGAGACATCGCGCGGAAGGCGTATCTGCCGGTGCTCGGCACCCAGCCGGGTGTCGAACTGCATCTGCAGACGCGGACGCCCGCCACGCTCACCCGTGTCGCCGACAGCCTCCATCTCCCGCCGGGACAACGCCATGCCGACCTCGACGCACTGCTCGCCCAGGATCTCGACGCCGCCTTCGTGCACGCACCGACCGGCGCCCACCCCGAGATCGTGACCCGGCTGCTGGAAGCGGGCGTCCCCACGTACGTCGACAAACCCCTCGCCTACGAACTCGGCGAGTCCGAGCGGCTGGTGCGGCTCGCGGAAGAGCGGAACGTGGGTCTCGCCGTCGGCTTCAACCGGCGGTACGCGCCCGGATACACCCAGTGCGCGGACCATCCGCGCGAGCTGATCCTCATGCAGAAGAACCGCATCGGCCTGCCCGAGCAGCCCCGCACGATGATCCTGGACGACTTCATCCATGTCGTGGACACCCTGCGGTTCCTGGTCCCGGGGGCCGTCGAGGACACGACCGTGCGCGCCCGGACCGAGAACGGGCTGCTGCACCACGTCGTCCTTCAGCTCTCCGGGGACGGCTTCACCGCGCTCGGCGTCATGAACCGGCTCAGCGGCTCCGCCGAGGAGATCCTGGAGGTCTCCGGGCAGGACACCAAGCGCCAGGTGCTGAACCTCGCCGAGGTCATCGACCACAAGGGCCAGCCGTCCCTGCGGCGGCGCGGGGACTGGGTGCCCGTGGCCCGGCAGCGCGGCATCGAACAGGCGGTGCTCGCCTTCCTCGACGCGGTGCGCGCGGGCAAGGTGCTCAGCGCACGGGACGCGCTGGCGACCCACGAGTTGTGCGAGCGGGTCGTACGAGAGGTGGAGGACCGCTCCCGTCCCGGCCGTTCCTGAGCCGCACGGTCCGCACGCCCCCGAGGGCGCCCCACACCACCAGGACCAGCAGCGCCGCGTGCACCGGCCAGTCGCCGAAGCGGACGTACGGTGTCGTACCGCTCGCCGTCGGCACGTCGTACACCGCCGAGGTGCTCTCGTCCGTGCCGAGCCAGGAGCCGACGCGCTCGCCGCTCGGGCCGTAGACGGCGGACACGCCGGTGAGGGTCGCGTGCGCCATCGGGCGGCCCGTCTCGGCGGCCCGCAGCGCGGCCAGCGAGGCGTGCTGCTCCGGGGCCCAGCTCTCCTGGAACGTGGAGGTGGCCGACTGGGCGAGCAGCAACTGGGCTCCGTCCTCGACGAGATGGCGGCTCATGTCGGGGAACGCGCTCTCGAAGCAGACCATCGGCCCGACACGCAGCCCCTTGCCGACGTCCATCACCACCTGCTCCGTGCCGCGCCTGCGGTCCTCGCCGGCGGCGTCGCCGACGGAGGTCGCCCAGCCGAGCAGGGAGCGCGCCGGGACGTACTCGCCGAAGGGCACCAGGCGCATCTTGTCGTAGCGGTCGCCGGTCGGGCCGTCGGGGCCGACGAGCACCGAACTCTTGTAGATGCCGGGGCGGTCCGAGCGGCGGGCGTCCACGTTGACCAGGATGTCCGCGCCGGTCTCACGGGACAGCGCGGCGATGCGGTCGGCGAGGTCGGGGCGCTCGACGAGGTCGTAGCCGACACTGCTCTCGCCCCACACGACGAGATCGAGGTCCTGATCCGCGAGACGGCGGGTCAGCGCCTCCTCCCTCGCGAACCGGGCGTCGGGGCCCTCGGTGACACCGGGCTGGACGACAGCGATCCGTACCGTGCCGTCCATGTCCGGGCGGGGTGACCACATCCATGCGGCGGAGGTCGCGGTGGCCGTCGCGACGAGGCCGGCGACAGCGGGGACCCGGGCCCGCCGTACCGCGACGAGGACGGCGACCGCCACGTTCACGGCCACCACCAGGAAGCTGAGCAGCCAGACCCCGCCGACCGAGGCCAGCCGCAGAGCGGCCTCCACCTGCCACTGGCTGGAGCCCAGCATCCCCCAGGGCCCGCCGAGCCCCTGCCAGGAACGGACGAGTTCGATCATCAGCCAGCCCGACGGCACCACCAGCAGCGCGGCCGCGACCCGGCGGGGCGGCGGTGCGCCCGCCAGGAGGTGGTGCACCAGCAGGCCCCAGGGCGCCCAGAGCGCGCCGAGCAGGGCCGCTATGACGAAGGTGAAGACATGCAGGTTCGGCAGGAGCCAGTGGTGCAGGGCCAGCATGTACCCGAAGCCGCCGAGCCAGCCGTCGTACGCCGCCCGCCGCCCGGTCGGGGCCGCGCGGACCAGCAGGAGCCAGGGCACCAGGGCCACGTACGCGAACCACCACAGGGCCGGTCCGGGGAACGCCAGCACGGGCAGCGCACCGGCCGCCGCGGCGCTGAGACCGCGCCGCCATGGGGAGGCCGGCCATTCGGGCGTCGTCATCCAGCGCCTCCCTCCCCGGTGATGGCTGACTTCCAGTGTGCTCCTCCCAGACGATCTCCGACAGAGGGCATGGGGAGGGACGGAGGTGGCGCGAGGGTACGCCGGGGCGGTGGGGGCGGTGGGGGCGGTGGGGGCGGTGGGGGCGGTGGCGGAGCGGTGACGGGGCGGGCGAGGGGGACGCCGGGGCCGGGGCCGTGGCGGGGCGTCGGTAGGGCGGGGGCAGGTCGAGTGGGGGCGGTGCGTGGCGCGGGGACAGGCCGGTTGAGGGGGCGCAGGGGCAGGCCGGGTGGGGGCGGTGCGTGGCGTGGGGTCAGACCGGATGGGGGTGCTGGTCGGTGGGGAGGCCCTCGGGGGCGCGGCGCCATTTCTCCCGGACCACGACCTCGCGGAGCCGCCAGCCGTCGTCCGTGCGGAGCAGGCCGAACGCGTAGCGGCCCCCGCAGACGAAGTCGGGGGCGGTGGACTGCCCGTCGTGGCCGGCGAACCGCATGGGGTTGATGTAGTCCGCCTGCACCTCGGCGGTGTCACCGGTGTCGTGCTCCAGGTACCCGAACCGCACCCGCCGGTTCACGATCAGGTGCTGGCGCATGGGGAACAGCTCCATGCTGCGGGCCAGCCACCCGGCGACCTGCGCGGCGTCCCCCTCGATACCGCCCGCCGAGCGGTAGTCGGCGCGGCCGCCCGGAGCGAACAGCCCCCGGTACGCCGTCCAGTCGCCGTCGTCCACCGCCACCGCGTACTCGGTGATCAGGCCGTCGACGGCGAGCCGGTCCATCACGGTCGCGAGCTCCACACGCTGCGTCATCGGTTCAGTCTTGGGGCAGGGGGCGCGACACGCCAAGGGGCATGCGGTGACGACATACCACCGGCCGATATTCGGTGGCTCGAAAACCCCGCCTTGATCGAATCTTGGCCCCATGACGGAAAGAGCACGAGAACGCACAGAACGCACGGACGAGCCCCGCTACCGTGTCCGGGCCCGCCATACGGCCGACACGATCACGGTGTACCAGGCCTACCGACCAGAGATCGGTGGCCCGGCAGCCCGCGACGGCCGGTTCCCGGCCGCCTGGAAGCGGGACCGCATGACGTGGATCAAGCCCTCGTTCCTCTGGATGATGTACCGCTGCGGCTGGGGCCTGAAGGAGGGTCAGGAGACGGTTTTGGCCGTCGAGATCAGCCGCGACGGCTTCGAGTGGGCGCTGCGCCGCTCCTGCCTGTCGCACTACGTCCAGGATCTGCACGAGAGCCCGGAGGTCTGGCGGCGGGCGCTGCGCGGGTCGCCCGCCCGGGTGCAGTGGGACCCCGAGCGCGATCTGCGGCTGAACCCGCTGCCGTACCGCTCGTTGCAGCTGGGGCTGGCCGGTGAGGCGGCGGCCCGGTACGCCGACGAGTGGATCGTCGGGATCGAGGACGTGACCCCGCTCGCCCGGCAGGTGCACGGCTTCGTCCGGGCCGGTGAGCTGGGGCGGGCGGCGGGGCTGCTGCCCGAGGAACGGCCGTACCCGCTCGACGACACCATGCCGGCCCACCTGCGCGGATGAGCGAGGCGGGGTCAGCGCTGGCGCCGCCCGAGGAGGACGCAGACCGCGTTCTCCTGGACCGTGCGGAGCCGCTCCAGCAGGGCGGGGTCCGAGGTCCTGTTCACCTGCGTCGTGATCGAGAAGGTGATCGATTTCCGCCCGTCGGGCGTAGCGGCCATCAGCTGCGTGTAGCCGGGGAAGTTCCCGGTGTGCCCGAGCACCACCCCGCAGCGGGTGCTGTAGCGGAAGATGGCCAGGCCCGCCGAGTTGCGGCCGGGCCCGGCCGGTTCGGAGGAGCCCTCGATCCAGCGGCGCTGCTCGTCCCGTACGGCCGGGGACGTCAGTTCTCCGGCGGCGTAGGCACGGATGAACCGCGTGAGGTCGCGCGGGGTGGAGACGATGCCGCCCGAGGCCCACACCCCTGAGGCGCTGAGCAGCTCGCTGACGTCCTCCGGCGGCCCCGGCGGGCGCACGTCGTAGCCGTGCATGTACGGCTCCGGCAGCTCGTAGCCCAGCGGGAGACTCGTGTCGCGCAGGCCGAGCGGCCGGATGACCAGGCGGTGCAGCAGATCCTCGTACGTCCTCCGGGTTGCCGCCTCCGCCATGAGCGCCACGGCGATGTTGTCGGAGTTGGAGTACTGGTACCGGGAGCCCGGGCGGAAGCGCAGCGGTTCGTCGGCGACGAAGTCCAGCAGCCGTCGGGGGTCGAAGGTGCGGCGTGGATCCGCGAGGAGCAGTTCCAGGAACTCCGGGTCCTCGCTGTAGTCGGGCAGGCCGCTGGTGTGGTGGAGCAACTGGCGCAGGGTCACCTTGTGCCATGCGCGGGGGAGTCGCGGCAGCCGGCGGCCGATCGTGTCGTCGAGGCCGAGGGCGCCCTGCTGCACCAGGCGGAGGGCGACAGCACCGCTGAACGCCTTGGCCGTACTGGCGATGCGCATGTGGTCGGTGGGCTGGATCGGGCGGTCGGTCGCCAGGTCGGCGACACCGGCCCGCAGGACCTGGGCCCTGTCCTCGCGCTGGAGGACGACGATGACGCCGGGCGGCCCTCCAGGCGCGTGCACCAGCTGTTCGAGTTGCCGGCGCAGGGCGCGTTCGTCCCCACCGCCGGGAGCGGCGTCCGCCGCCGGAGCGGCGAGGAGGCCGCCTAGGCAGGAGGAGCCGAGCAGGGCGACGAGTGCCAGACGGACACGGACGCGGGGGCGGGGGCGGGGTGTGAGCGGCATGGTGGTCCCGGGAACGTAGGGGGTGGACCCCCTCAGCATGCGCAGGACCGGCGGCGTGCGCGCGCGAGCTTGCTCTGTCCGGCGGATCGGCGGGCCCCTGTCCCCGTCGAGGGGGCCCGCCGGGGTGTGTCAGTGCCGGGCGAACTGGACCCGGGTCGGCTGGACGGTGTTGGGCCGCAGGGCGATCCCGTCGACGGTGAGCCGTTCTCCGTAGATGTCGGTGATCCGGATCGAGCCGCCGCAGCCGGCGCCGTGCTCGGAGAGGAAGTAGTTGTAGTCGGTGCGGGGCAGCGCGGTCCAGCCGGCGCCGGTGCGCACTTCCAGCCGGGCCACAGGGTTGCGGTGGCCGAGGGCCTGGATGCCGCACCAGTAGCGGCTGGAGCCGGTCTTGTACCGGATGGAGAGGGTGTCGGGCGAGGCGGGGCTCAGCAGGCTCCAGGTGATCGGTATCTGGCCGCGCTTGGGATCGGCGAGCTTGGCGAATGCCTGGGTGCTGAGGTCGATCTGACCGGGCTTGCACGGGGAGGGGCACTCGTTGGTGATCCGGACCGTGACGGAGGCGCTGCCCGAACGGACCAGGACGTACGCCCCGCACGCCTTCGACGTCTCGTAGTCGGTGGTGTTCATCGCCGCGATCATCATGTCGGGGCTCGGGCCGAAGGAGCAGGCGCCGTTGCCGTCCGCGGCGTCGTAGAGGGTGCCGATCCCCTGGTAGGTGGCGTGGGGGCGGATGCGTCCCGCCAGGGTCGCCGACCCCGACCCCGGCTGCCGGGCACTCGTGGCCTTGGGCTTGGGGGACTTCGCGGTCGGGGTGGACGAGGGGCTGGAGGACGCGCTCGTCGAGGCCGACGGGCTCGGGGACGGCGACGGAGAGGAGGTCCGCCCGGAGGGCGTCGGCCGCTCACGCAACGGGGCGTCGGCGGCGGCCGTGGCGGTGACCTTCCTGGCCTGACCGCCGTCGGCCCCGCCGCCGGAGCCGAACGCCACGACGAGGGACGCGACGAGCGCGACAGCGGCCACGGCGACCGCGGAGACGAGGGTGGCGCGTCGGCGGGGGCGGCCGGAGCGGCGCGGTGAGCGGTGTGAACGGGATGCCACGGATGAGTCCTTGCCTGGCTGGGGCGAACGAATGGTGCGTGTGGGGCTCCTGTTGGTGGAGCGCACACCTCATCAGTGGCCGCCGGGTGCGGAAAGGTTGCCGTCACTTTCGCAGCGCTGCGGAACGCCGGGGGCGGGAACGATCGAAACGGCGTATGCCCTGGTCACGGACCGGCGTTCATAGGATGATCGATCATCGGGCGGGAAGGGCGGAGCCGCAGAGAAGCGGAGCCGCGGAGCCGCCGGTACAGGGAGGTCCCAATGTCACGTCCGGTCACGGTGGTCACGGGAGGAAGCCGCGGCATCGGCGCCGCGACCTGTCTGCGGCTCGCGGCGGACGGCCATGACGTCGTCGTCGGCTACGTGAACGACGGCGCCGCCGCCGAGTGGATCGCGACGGGGGTGCGGGCGAACGGCGCCCGGTGCGTCACCGTCAAGGCGGACACCTCCGTCGAGGCCGATGTCGAGCGGCTCTTCGATACGGCGGCGGAACGGCTCGGTCCTGTCACCGGGCTGGTCAACAACGCCGGTGTGACGGGCCCGTTCGGCAGGCTGGCCGACACCGACCCGGCTGTGCTGCGCCAGGTCGTGGAGGTCAACCTCCTGGGTGTGCTGCTCTGCTCACGCAGGGCCGCGCGCGCCATGACCGCCAGGGGCGGTGGGGCCATCGTGAACGTGTCGTCGGCGGCGGCCACGCTCGGCAGCCCCGGTGAGTACGTCCACTACGCGGCGACCAAGGCCGCGGTCGACGCGCTCACGACCGGGCTGGCGAAGGAACTCGGACCCGACAACATCCGGGTCAACGCGGTGGCCCCGGGCGTGATCGACACCGAGATCCACGCCAGGAACGGTGATCCGGAGCGGCCCGAGCGGATCGCCGCGTCCATCCCGCTACGGCGCCCGGGCCGCGCCGACGAGATCGCGTCCGCCATCGCCTGGCTCATGTCACCGGATGCCTCGTACACGACGGGCGCGGTACTGAGGGTGGCGGGCGGACGCTGAGGGGGCGGGCGCCGACCGCGGGGCATGTGGAGCCCGTGGGGGTGTTGGCGGGTGCGGGTGCGGGTGGGTGGGGGTTGGTCACGCAGTCCCCGCGCCCCTGAAGGCGGCCGGGGCCGCGCCCCGCGACCGCCACCGCGCTACCGGCCGCCCCGCTTCTCGCGCAGTCGCTGGAAGGCGGTCGGGGCGGGGCGGTGGGGCAGGAACTCCTTGACGCGCTGCGCACAGAGCAGCGGGTCCGCCATGGACGTGTCGCACTCGACGTCGTAGATGCCGTGGGTGTGCACCTGCGCCAACTGCCGTGCCGCGAGGCCCGGGGGCCGGTCGCCCCGTGCGCGCTCCCGTCGTTCGAGTTCGGCCCGGGCGCAGTGGACGCCGACGAATACGACGTCCTGCGGCACGAACAGGTCGAGGCAGTCCCGCAGCCGCCACTCCTCGCTGAGGACATGGTCGACCACGACGTTGTTGCCGGCGGCGGCCATGCCCGCGACCGCGCGGTGGTAGCCCCGCCAGGTGCGGTGGAGGACGGTGGTCAGCCGCTCGGAGTCCATCTCCTGGCGGGTCCGCATGGCGTGGAACGCGTCGACCGGCATGTGGAAGAACGGCTCGTCCAGGATGCGCAGGAGTTCGGCGGCGATGCTCGACTTGCCCGAACTGGACGTGCCGTTCAGGAAGATGATCAGCCCGCCCGGGCCGCCGCCGTCCAACTCGGCGGCGCTCTGCTCCGTGGCTCTCACGCGGCCTCGATGACCTCTCCGCGTATCGCCGCGGCCCACTCCACCACCAACAGCTCGTACTCGGCGCGCTCCTGGGCCGACAACGAGCCTCCAGCACGCCGCCACAGGGCGCGGATCTGGTCGTTCACATCGGCAGCGGACCGCACGGAACCACAGGCAAGGGAATCGGGGGACATGCGGACAAGCGTAGGCGCAAGAGCTGACAGTGCGCTACAGCCCGGCTACGGATCACGTATGTACTTGGTCACTGAAGGGAGTTGGGGCGCCCGCTCCACCGCGGACGCCCCAACTGACGTGTCGTGGCGGCCCGTGACCGGCCGCCGAGGATGCCCCGCCGTCAGCCCCCCGACTCGCCGGCGTGCGGGCTGAGCGTGCCCATCGAGACGAGGACGATGATGACGATGCCGAGGGCGATGCGGTACCAGACGAAGGGCATGAAGCTCTTGGTGGAGATGAACTTCATGAACCACGCGATCACGGCGTAGCCGACCACGAACGCGATGACCGTGGCGAAGATCGTCGGGCCCCAGGAGACATGACCGCCCTCAAGGGCGTCCTTCAGTTCGTAGCCGCCGGAGGCGAGGACCGCCGGGATGGCGAGGAGGAAGGAGTAGCGGGCCGCGGCCTCGCGCTTGTACCCCATGAGGAGGCCACCGCTGATGGTGGCGCCGGAGCGGGAGACGCCCGGGACGAGGGCCATGGCCTGGCAGAGGCCGAAGATGAGGCCGTCCTTGACGCTCAACTGCTCCAGGGTCTTCCGTTCCTTGATGGCCCGGTGCTTGCCGCCCGTCTCGTCACGGGCGGCGAGGCGGTCCGCGACGCCGAGGACGATGCCCATGACGATCAGCATGGTCGCGGTGATGCGCAGATCACGGAACGGGCCCTCGATCTGGTCCTTGAGGGTCACGCCGAGGACACCGATCGGGATGGACCCGACGATGACCAGCCAGCCCATCTGGGCGTCGCGGTCACTGCGCATCTCCTTGTCGAACAGGGAGCGCGACCACGCCGAGATGATGTTGACGATGTCCTTGCGGAAGTAGATCAGCACCGCGGCCTCGGTGCCGATCTGGGTGATCGCCGTGAAGGCCGCTCCCGGGTCCTCCCAGCCGGAGAAGGCCGCCGTCAGGCGCAGATGCGCGCTGGAGGAGATGGGGAGGAACTCGGTCAGCCCCTGGACGAGTCCGAGGATGAGGGATTCAAACCAAGACATGAAGTTACGTGGTCCAAGCGCTGATCGTGAGGGGCCGACGGGAGACGTGACATACCGCCGACCCGGCCGCCGGGCGGCCGAGCGGGGCGGGTGATCACAGGTACGGGGGGCAGCCTAGCGCCCCTCGGTGACAGGGCTGCCACAGGGGTTTGGCCGGGCCGTGCGGGGGAGCAGCCGGAGCCGGTGCTCCGAGGGGTGGAACGGCCGGATCCGTGGTGTTGACCGGTCACTATGTCCGCACATACGTTGCTGGCTGGAGAAAGCGCTTGCCGTTGCGAGGGTCGCCGTTCCCCCGGAGCCCTGGCCACCAGGCGTTGGCCACCGTCCGACGTCCCGTTCGATGGAGTGCTGATCACGTCCATGCCCACACCCAGCAACGACCCGAGCCCGACTCCACACCGGTCGCCCGCCCCGCTCGGACACCGCCGTGTCCGCGCCGCGATCATCGGTATCGGCGCCATCGGCGGCGGCTCCCATCTGCCCGCGCTCCAGCGGCTCGCCGAGGAGGGCGAGGCCGAGGTCGTCGCGGCCGTCGACATCGATGCCGAGGCGGTGCGGAGGTTCTGCGCGGAGCACGGCATTCCGCACGGCTACACGGATCTGGACCGGATGCTCGCCGAACAGCGCCCCGACCTGGTCTCCGTGTGCACCCCGCCGACCCTGCACCGCGACCAGACCGTGGCGGCGCTGCGGGCCGGCGCCTGGGTGTGGTGCGAGAAGCCGCCGGTGCCGACACTCGCCGACTTCGACGCCGTGGAGGCGGAGGAGGGCGCGGACACCGGCGGCCCCTTCGCCTCGATCGTCTTCCAGCACCGCTTCGGCTCGGGCGCGCGGCACGTCCGGAGACTGATCGCCGAGCAGGCGGTCGGGCGCCCCCTCGTCGCGCACTGCCAGACCACCTGGTACCGGAACACCGCCTACTACGCCGTGCCCTGGCGCGGCCGCTGGGCGTCCGAGGGCGGCGGCCCGTCCATGGGCCACGGCATCCACCAGATGGACCTGCTGCTCGACCTGCTCGGCCCGTGGAGCGAGGTCCGCGCCATGGCCGGGCGCCTGGTCCACGACGTGGAGACCGAGGACGTCTCGACCGCCCTGGTGCGCTTCGAGAACGGCGCCCTGGCCACCGTCGTCAACAGCGTCCTCAGCCCCGACGAGGTCAGCCGGATCCGCGTCGACTGCGAGCGCGCCACGATCGAACTGACCCATCTGTACGGCTACTCCAACGCCGACTGGTCCATCACCCCCGCCCCCGGCGTCCCCGAGGCGGACGTGGCGGCCTGGCGGGACTTCGGCGCGGACGTGCCCAGCTCCCACCTGGCCCAGCTGCGCGCGCTCGTCGCGAGCATGCGGGCCGGTGAGCGGCCGCGCAGCAGCGGCGCCGACGGGCGCGCGAGCCTGGAGCTGATCACCGCGCTGTACAAGTCGGCGTTCACCGACACGACCGTACGGCGTGGCGAGATCGGCCCGGGGGACCCGTACTACACGGCCATGCACGGCGGAGCCCCCGGCTGGGCGCCCGCGCCCGCCCTGGAGCCCGCCACGAGTGAGGAGATCCCCGCATGACCTTCCACGACGGGCTGCGCGTCGTCCACGCCCACGGTGACCGCGTCACGGTCACCGAGCCGGCCACCGGCGTCGAGCTGTTCAGCTACGTGTACCGGCCGGAGGCGGCCTGGGAGGCTCCCAAGCCGTATCTGCACCCGGTCCGGACCCTCGCGGGCGACGTCGTCACCGACTACCGGCCGAACGACCACCGCTGGCACAAGGGCCTCCAGCTGACGGCCTCGCACCTGTCGGGGCAGAACCTGTGGGGCGGCAACTCCTACGTCCACGGCGAGGGGTACCTGCCGATCCCGGAGCGGGTCGGTTCGATGGCGCACGCCGGCTTCGACGAGGTCGTCTCGCACGGCGACCGGGTGGTGATCGCCGAACGGCTGACCTGGCATCCGTACACGGGCGAACTATGGGCCGACGAGGAGCGCCGGATCGAGGTGCACGACGTCGACACCGAGGCCGGGTCGTGGGCGCTCACCTGGACCAGCGCGATCACCAACCGCCGTGACGAGCCGCTGCTGTTCGGCAGCCCCACCACCGCCGGGCGCGAGCTGGCCGGCTACACCGGCCTGTTCTGGCGCGGCCCGCGCGCCTTCCGGGAGGGGCGGATCATCGGCCCCGACTCCGAGGGGCCGGAGCTGATGGGCGGGCAGGCGCCGTGGCTGGCGTACTCGGGTGAGCACGACGGCACCGACGGGCACGCCACGCTCGTCTTCGTCCACGCCCCCGAGAACGACCACTCGGGTGCCGAGGGCGCCCACCCCGCCCACTGGTTCGTCCGCAACGAGCCGTTCGCGGCCGTCGCGCCCTCCTGGGCGTTCTTCGACGAACTGGAGCTGGCCCCCGGCGACACGCTCACCCGTCGCTACCGGGTCGTGGTGGCGGACGGGGCCTGGGAGCGGGAGGAGATCGCCAAGTACCTGGAGGCACACCCGTGGTGAACGGCTACGAAGGACTGCCCGGCGGGGTCGCCGTCTCGCACCTGTCCGTCTACGACTGGCCCGCGCCGGACGGGGTGTGCGGCGGAACGCCCCATATGCACCTGACCTGTTCGGAGGGGTACGTCGTCACCGGCGGACGCGGCGCCGTGCAGACGCTGACGGCTTCCGGGTACGAGGTCACCCCGCTGGCACCGGGGACGGTCGCCTGGTTCACACCCGGCACCATCCACCGGCTGGTCAACCAGGACGGGCTGCGCATCACCGTCCTGATGCAGAACAGCGGCCTGCCGGAGGCGGGCGACGCCGTGCTCACCCTGCCGCCCCAGTACCTGACCGACCCGGAGACGTACGCCGCCGCGACCCGTATCCCGGTGGACGCGCCGGAGGAGGAGCGGGAACGCGCCGCCCGGGCCCGCCGCGACCTCGCCCTGGAGGGCTACCGGGCGCTGCGTGACGCGGACGGCCCCGAGCCGCTCGCCGCCTTCCACCGGGCCGCCGCCGCGCTGGTCCGGCCCCGCCTCGCCGAGTGGCGGGCCCGCTGGGAGCGGGGCGCGCGAGCTGCCGCCGCGGCCACGGGAGAGCAACTGGACCGGCTGGAGCGGGGGGACGTGTCCCACCTGGCCGACGCCGTGGTGCGGGCCCAGGAGCCCTCGGAGCACGGCAGGTTCGGGATGTGCGGACGGCTGGACGTCTACCAGGGGACCTGACCCGCCGGGGGCCCACGGTGCGACGGTGCCCGGGGCCTACGGGGCCTACGGGCCTACGGGGCCTTGGGTCCTGTCACCGCCCAGCCCGGGGTCTGGGGATGCGCCGTGAGGTCCTCGTGGTGGACCTCCGTGCCGCAGGCCGTGCAGGTGACCGCCGGGACCAGCTCGTGGCCGCAGATGTGCTCGATCACCATGGGGCGATCGTCGTCCTTGCGGAGATGGCGGTCGCCCCACGCCATGAGCGTCACCAGGACCGGCTCCAGTTCGAGGCCCGCCTGTGTCGGCCGGTACTCGAAGCGCTGCGGGCGCTCGCTGTAGGCGTCCTTGCGCAGGACGCCCGCGTCCACGAGGCGCCGCAGACGCGTCGCCAGCACATCACGCGGGGCTCCGATGTTCCGGACGAGCTGGTCGAAGCGGCCGTTGCCGAGGCAGACCTCGCGCAGGACCAGCAGGGAGTACTTCTCGCCGACGATCGCCAGGGCGTCGGCGATGGAGCAGGGGCGTGGATCTCCGGAAGCGGGCATGCGCCCAGTCTAGGGGAGGGTTTGTTTTTCCAACTCACAGAGCTATGGTGAGTTCGGATTTCCTACTCACTGGTAGCGGAGGCCCGTCCATGCGTGACGCCGTGATCGTCGAAGCCGTACGCACACCGATCGGCAAGGGCAAGCCGAACGGAACCCTGGCCCATGTGCACCCCGTCGAACTCCTCGCCCACACCCTGCGCGCCCTCGTGGACCGCGCCGGCGTCGACCCCGCGCTCGTCGACGACGTCATCGGCGGCACCGTCGACCAGGTCGGCGAGCAGGCCATGAACACCACCCGCTACGCCGTCCTCTCGGCGGGTTTCCCGGAGACCGTGCCCGCGACCACGGTCGACCGACAGTGCGGTTCCTCCCAGCAGGCCGTGCACTTCGCCGCCCAGGGCGTCATGTCGGGGGCGTACGACATGGTCGTCGCCTGCGGCGTCGAGTCGATGAGCCGCGTCCCGATGTGGTCCAACGTGCCGCCCGGCGCGGACCCGTTCGGCCCCGGCGTCGCCGCCCGCTACCCCGAGGGGCTCGTCCCGCAGGGCATCAGCGCCGAGCTGATCGCCGCCAAGTGGTCCCTCTCGCGCGACCGGATGGACGCCTTCGCCGTCTCCTCCCACCACAAGGCCGCAAGCGCCTGGGAAGCCGGCCTCTTCGACGCCGAGGTCGTGCCCCTGGACGGTGTGACGCGCGACGAGTGCGTACGGCCCGGCAGCACTCCAGAGATCCTCGCCGGGCTCAGGCCCGCCTACCACGACCCCGCCTTCGCGGAGCGCTTCCCGCAGATCGAGTGGAACGTCACGGCGGGCAACGCGAGCCCGATCAACGACGGTGCCTCGGCCGTGCTCATCACCTCCGGTGAGACGGCGGACCGGCTGGGGCTGCGCCCGCTCGCCCGGCTGCACAGCTTCGCGGTCACCGGCTCCGATCCGCTGCTCATGCTCACCGGCGTCGTCCCGGCCACCGAGAAGGTGCTGCGCAGGGCCGGGCTGACGATCGACGACATCGACCTCTTCGAGGTCAACGAGGCGTTCGCCAGTGTCGTGCTCGCCTGGCAGCAGGAGACCGGGGCCGACCTCGCCAAGGTGAACGTCCACGGCGGGGCCATAGCCCTCGGACACCCGCTCGGCGCGAGCGGCACCCGGCTCACCACCACGCTGGTGCACGCCATGCGGCAGCGCGGCGCTCGCTTCGGGCTGCAGACCATGTGCGAGGCGGGGGGGCTGGCCAACGCGATGGTGCTCGAAGCGGTGTGAGGGGGCCGGGGAGGTTCGTGGTCGGGTTCGGGTGGGTGGGGGGCTGTTCGCGCAGTTCCCCGCGCCGCCCCTGAACCGTCAGCGCTCAGCGGGCCCGCAGGTGGTGGCGCTTGCGCCAGGCCACGGCCGCGCCGATCAGGGCCGGGATCGCGATGCACGCCATAGCGAGCAGGAACGCCGGTGAGGTGGGGGTCGAGGCGCGGGCGCCGGCCACGGCGTAGGCGGCCGTGTTGGGGATGGAACCCAGGGCCGTCGCGAGGAGGAACGGCAGACAGCCCATGCGGGAGACGGAGGCGCAGTAGTTCGCCGCCCAGAACGGCACCCCGGGGAAGAGCCGGGCCGCCAGCATCGAACGGAAACCGTGGCGGCTGAGCTGACCGTCCGCCGACTTCAGCCAGCGGTGCCGCAGCAGCGGCCGCAGGGCGTCCTGCCCGAGCATCCGGCCCAGGGCGAACGCGATGCCCGCCCCGAGGACCGTCCCCGCGAGCGCGGAGGCCAGCCCCAGCTGCGAGCCGAAGAGCGCGCCAGCGGCGATGTTGAGGATCGGCCGGGGCACGAACGCCACCGTGCACAACCCGTACGCCACCGCGAACACCACGGCCGCGGCGCCGCCGCTCAACTGGGGCGGCCAGCCGTCGGCCAGCAGCCGCTGCGGTTCGAAGAGCAGCACCGTCACCACGGCGCCCGCGAGCAGCGCGACCAGCAGCGAGAACCGCGCCCACGGCGAGAGCAGCGCTCTGCCCCAGCGGGCGGCGCCGTTCGGGGGAGCGGCAGGGACGGTTGCGGGTGCGGCGACGGCGAGCTCCGTGGCGGCGGTCCGGGGAAGGACCGAGGCGGTGCCCCCAGAGCGGGTGGTGGCATCGAGCATTCGTCGACGGTAACCGACCGATGTGTGTGTATGCCCTACGGAACGTCTCACCGCCGTCACAGGAACCTGAACGACAGCCCCCTCGGGCATCCGCCACCGGGCATCCGGCCGGGCACCGCACACCGCGCGGCCTGCGCCTTCGGGAACACGCACACCGCCGGGCCACCGTTCAGCCGCACACCGGCCTGTGAAGCATCTCTCTTCCGCCCCGCCCGAACTCGCCCGCGCCCGAACTCGCCCGCGCCCGAACTCGCCCGCGCCCGAACTCGCCCGCGCCCGAACTCGCCCGGACTCGCCCCCGCCCGGACTCGCCCCCGCCCGAACTCGCCCGCGTGGAAAACCATTCGACGCGGGCCGACGCGTCGGCGAGGATCGACCCCATGTTCCGGTACGCCTTCGTTCTCGCAGCATCCGCGGTCGTCGCGGATGCGCCGAAGGCTGCCCTTCCGATCGTCGTGGCCGCCGCAGACGGCGCCCGAAGCTGACCCTTCCCGGAGATTCCGGCGGACCCCGCAGGGGGAGGGTCGGCCGAACCTCGGGGTCCCCGTCCCGGCCACGCCCGCGCGGCGCCGGGGCCATCACTCAGTACCACTGAACAGGCTTCGAGGTACCGCCATGTCCAAGACCGCTTACGTCCGCACGAAACCGCACCTCAACATCGGCACGATGGGCCACGTCGACCACGGCAAGACCACCCTGACCGCCGCCATCACCAAGGCCCTCGCCGAGCGCGGGGCCGGCACGTTCGTGCCGTTCGACCGCATCGACCGCGCCCCCGAGGAGGCGGCGCGCGGCATCACCATCAACATCGCGCACGTCGAGTACGAGACCGACACCCGGCACTACGCGCACGTCGACATGCCCGGCCACGCCGACTACGTCAAGAACATGGTCACCGGCGCCGCACAGCTCGACGGGGCGATCCTCGTCGTCTCCGCGCTCGACGGGATCATGCCCCAGACCGCCGAGCACGTCCTGCTCGCCCGGCAGGTGGGCGTCAACCACATCGTGGTGGCGCTCAACAAGGCCGACGCGGGTGACGAGGAACTGACGGACCTCGTCGAGCTGGAGGTCCGCGAACTGCTCACCGCCCACGGCTACGGCGGCGACGCCGTACCCGTCGTACGGGTCTCCGGGCTCAAGGCCCTCGAAGGGGACCCGCGCTGGACGGCGTCGATCGAGGCGCTGCTGGACGCGGTGGACACCTACGTCCCGATGCCCGAGCGGTATCTGGACGCGCCGTTCCTGCTGTCCGTGGAGAACGTCCTGACCATCACCGGTCGGGGGACCGTCGTCACCGGCGCCGTCGAGCGCGGCACGATCCGGGTGGGGGACCGCGTCGAGGTGCTCGGCGCGGACGTCGAGACGGTCGTCACCGGGCTGGAGACCTTCGGCAGGCCCATGGCGGAGGCGCAGGCCGGGGACAACGTGGCGCTGCTGCTGCGCGGAGTGGCGCGGGACACCGTCCGGCGCGGACACGTGGTGGCCGCACCGGGGAGTGTCGTGCCGAGCCGGCACTTCACCGCGCAGGTGTACGTGCTGTCGGCGAAGGAGGGTGGCCGTACGACACCGGTCTCCAGCGGTTACCGCCCGCAGTTCTACATCCGCACGGCGGACGTGGTCGGTGACGTCGACCTCGGGGAGGCGGCCGTCGCCCGGCCGGGCGACCGGGTCACGATGAGCGTGGAACTGGGACGGGAGGTTCCGTTGGAGCCGGGTCTCGGCTTCGCGATCCGCGAGGGCGGTCGGACGGTGGGCGCGGGCACCGTCACAGCGGTCCGCTAGTCAGGCACGGAGCGTGGGGGGACCGTGGGGCCGTCGTGGCCGGTCGCGCGGTTCCCGCACCCGTGTCCGGCGGCGCTCCGACGGTCCGCGGGGCGGCCTCGCGCCCGGCAGAATGGGTGCCGTGAACGAAGCCATACCCGTCTCCCGGGCCGTCGACCGGGGCACCGCCAAGCTCATGCCCGACGTCGACCGTGAGCGGGCCTGGCTGTTGACGGTGGACGGGGCCCCGCAGTCGTACGTCGACCTGGACGAGCCCACGCACCTGGAGTTCGAGTACGCGCGGCGGCTCGGGCACGCGCTGGACACGGTGGCGGAGCCGGGGCGGGCGCTCGACGTGCTGCACCTCGGCGGGGGCGCGCTCACGCTGCCCCGGTACGTGGCCGCCACCCGTCCGGGGTCACGGCAGGAGGTCGTCGAGTACGACCGTGGGCTGCTGGACCTCGTCGTGGAGTGGCTGCCGCTGCCGCCGGACGCGGGGATCGCGCTGCACGGCGCGGACGCCCGGGAATGGCTCGAAGGCGCTCCCGCCGACTCCGCCGACGTGCTCGTCGCGGATGTGTTCGGCGGCTCGCGGGTGCCGGCGCACCTGACGACCGAGGGGTACGCGCGGGCCGCCGCACGGGTGCTGCGGGCCGACGGCGTCTATCTCGCGAACCTGGCCGACGCCGCGCCGTTCGCCTTCCTGCGGTCCCAACTGGCGACCCTGGGCACGGCGTTCGAGGAACTGGTGCTGATCGCCGAGCCGGGGGTGCTGCGGGGCCGGCGGTTCGGCAACGCCGTGCTGCTCGCCGCCCACCGGCCGCTCGACGTCGCCGCCCTCGCCCGGCGCACCGCCGGTGACGCCTTCCCCGCGCGGGTCGAACACGGGGCGGCGCTGCGTGACTTCATCGGCCGTGCGGCGCCCGTCGGCGAGGAGGACGCGGTTCCGTCACCCGAGCCGCCCGACGGGGCCTTCGGCATCGGCTGAGCCGGTCTCGGCGTCCGGCCCGCCCACGGCGACCGGCTTGCCGTCGCGCCGGGTGAGGGTCCGCACGTCCCGGATGCAGAGCACGGCCGCCGTGGCCACGACACACAGCCCCGCGCAGCCCCACAGGGCCGCCGGACGTCCGAAGGCGCTCTCCGCGGGCCCCGCCAGCGCGGCGGCCAGCGGCACGATCGAGACCGAGCCGAACCAGTCGTACGCCGAGACGCGCGACAGCTTCTCCTCGGGGATCTCCTGGTGCAGCGCCGTCATCCAGGAGACGCCGAACACCTCGATCGCCAGACCGCTGACGAACATCGCCACGCACAGCACCGCGACCGGCGTCGGCACGGCGAGCGCCGCGGACGGCAGGGCGAACGGGAAGACGCACAGCACGCCCACCAGGAGCAGCCGACGCGGCTTCCAACGGGTCATCAGCAGGGCCCCCACGGCGTTGCCGGCCCCGAACAGCGCCAGTGCCAGACCCCAGGGGCCCGCTCCTCCCAGGTGCTCACGGGCCACTTGGGGCCCGTAGACCGCGTCGGCGGCGACGATGACCGCGTTGACGAGGGAGAACTGGACGACGATCGCCCACAGCCAGGGCCGGCCGGTGAACTCCCGCCAGCCGTCGCGCAGATCGGCGAGCATGCCGTGGCCCGGCTCGCGCTCCGGTATGTGACTGACGTCGAGGAAGGCGCGCATCGCACCGGCGACCGCGAACGCGACCGCGTCGAGGGCGAGCACCCAGCCGGGGCCGATCACCGCGACGAGCGCGCCGCCGAGGGCCGCGCCGGTCATGGTCGCGCCCTGTGAGGCGAACCGGAACAACGCGAAGGCCCGCCCCGCCTGCTCTGGGGTGACCGAGGACAGCAGCATGCCCTCGGCCGCCGGGTTGAAGAACGCCTGTCCGGTGCCGCCGAGGGCGGACAGCAGCATCATCTGCCACAGCCGCGCCTCGCCGGTGAGCACCAGCACCGCGAACACGGCCTGGGAGAGGCAGTTGAGGGTGTTCGCGGCGACCATCACCCGGTGCCGGGGCAGCCGGTCCGCGACCGCGCCGCCGATCAGCAGGAACAGCACGAGCGGCAGCGTGCGCGCCGCGGCGACGAGACCCACGTCCCCGCCGTCACCGCCCGACTCCAGGACCGCGAAGGCGGCCGCGATGAGGGCGCCGTGGCTGCCCAGGTTGGTGACGACCGCGGCGGCCGTCAGCATCGTGTAGTTGCGGCCGGCCCAGGCGGGGCGGCGGCGGGAGGCGGCGGGAGTGGTCACCGGCCGACTATCGCTGCCGCCGGCAGCGCTTGCCAAACCGTTTCCGCATGGCGTATGGCCAGATCAGGCCACCGAGGAGGGTGATTCGGCCGTCTCGGGGGCCGGCACCCGCCGGCCCCCGTACCGATGTCGTGCTCAGCCGCCGGTGGGATCGCCGTACAGCCGTACCGTGCTGAGGATCTTCTGCACTGTCGTGTCCGGGACCTCGTCGTCGACGCCCTTCGCACCGTGGAACGTCCAGGAGACGAAGTCGCCCTTGGAGTTCTTGAAGGCGAAGGTGGTCGCCTTGCCGTCGGTGTCGCACTTGCCCTTCTTGGGGACACCGGTCGAGGAGGTGGTCGCGACACTTCCCTCGACGCCCGACGCCGTCGTGTACGGCTCCGGCTTGCCGACCTTCATCAGCTTCTTCGAGGAGTCCTTCTGGTCGGTGTAACCGCCGAAGACCCACCACGCCGAGTCGTTGCGGGCGATGTCGTCGGTGTCCTTCGCGCCCTGCTGCCCCTTGGTGCCGGCGGCGGCGAGGGAGGTCTCCTCCTTGTAGCCGTCCTTGTCGGCGTCGGAGACGCACCACTTCTCCTTGAGGATGGCGGGCGCCGACATGCCGATGATGACGGAGGTGTCGTCCTTCGAGTTGTCGTCGAAGCCGATGAAGGTGCCGGGCGTCTTGACGTCCCAGTCCGGGGGCACGTCGAAGGCCGTACCCCACTTGGGGTTGACGACGACCTTCCAGCCCTCGACGGTCGGCTGCGCGCCGGCGTCCTCACCGCGCGGGTTGTCCTGGCTCTCCGAGGCGGTCGGCGTGGGCGACACCGACGGCTTGGGGTCGTCCTTCGCCTCCACCTTGCCGTCCCCGTCACCGCCGAGGACCAGGAACCCGGTCACACCGGCAGCGACGACGACCGCTGTGGCCGCCACGATCGCGATGAGCCTGGTCCGGTTGCCGCCGCCTCCGCCCGGCGGTTCCGGCGCGCCCACGGGAGCCGGGGCACCCCACTGGGGCTGGTGCCCGTACTGCGGTTGCTGCCCCGTCGACTGGTACCCGGGCTGCTGGTACGGGTTCGGCTGCTGGTACCCCGGCTGGTGGTGTCCCGTCTGTCCCGGCCGGCCGTACCCGGGTTGCTGGTACGGGTTGGGCTGCTGCGGGTTCTGCTCGCCCCCGGGCGGCTGCTGCTGTCCTGGCCACATGGCTCGTAACCATAGATGTGCGGCGGGCGGGGGTGCCACGGAGCCCCCGCCGTAGGGTCGTCAGCCGCCCGTCGGTTCGCCGTACAGCCGTACCGTGCTCAGGATCTTCTCGATGGTCGCGTCCGGGACCTCGTCGTCGACGCCGGTCGCCCCGTACAGGCTCCACGCCACGAAGTCGCCCGCGGAGTTCTTGAAACCGAACGTCACGGCCTTGCCGTCGGTGGCGCACTTGCCCTTCTGCGGAGTGTCCTTGGAGCGGGCCCAGGCGACACTGCCCTCCACTCCGGAGGCCGTCCTGTACGGCCGCGCCTTCTCGTCGACGACGAGGCTCTTGCGGTCGGGCTGGGTGTAGCCGCCGTACACGTACCAGGGCACCTGGTTGAGGGCGACCTCGTCGGTGTTCTTGGCGCCGCTCGCGCCCTTCGTGCCCGCCCCGGCCAACTCGGTGTCGTCCTTGCGGCCGTCCTTGTCGTCGTCCGAGGTGCACCACTCGGACTTGTAGAACGCCGGGGCCGACATGGTGATGAGGGGCGGGTCGCCGACCTCGCCCTTGACGTCCTCGAAACCGGTGATGGTGGTCGGTGAGGCGACCTCCCAGTCGGCGGGGACGTCGAAGGCCGTGCCCCACTTGGGGTTGACGACGACCTTCCAGCCCTCGACGGTCGGCTTCGGGCCGTCCGCGCCGCGGCCCTCGTCGGCCGAGGCCGAGGCGCTCGGATCCTGCGACGCGCTCGCCGACGCCTTCGTGCCCTCGCCGCCCTTCGCCTCCTCGTCCTTGTCGCCGCCGAGGACGAGGAACCCGGTCACCCCGGCCGCCACGACGACGGCCGCTGCCGTCACGATCGCGATCAGCCTGGTCCGGGCGCCGCCGCTCTTCCCGGGTGGCGGTTCCGGCGCGCCCGCGGGCGCCGGCGCACCCCACTGCCGCCCGTACGGTCCCTGCGGCGCCGGCTGCTGGTAGCCGGGCTGCTGATAGGGGTTCGGCTGCTGGTAACCCGGCTGCTGGTACGGGTTGTGCTGCGGATTCGGCTCGCCCCCGGGCGGCTGCTGCTGTCCTGGCCACATGCCGGTCAACAGTAGTGAGCGCGTGCCACGGTTCCGTCACCGTGCGCCCTCAGGCATGTACTGGTCAGGTGGAGAGTTCGTGAGGGACTCCGGCGCGCGCCTGCTGTCCGCCCGGCGGCCGCCCACCCGGACCCCCGCTGTTGCGCTGACCACACGGCGGTACCCCTGGTCAGGCGTTCCTACTCGTGGGTAACATCGCGGCATGAGCGCAGACCAGATGTCGATCGGCGAGATGCTCGCCGCCACGGTGCCGATGGCCAGGACGCTGAACCTGGAATTCCTGGAGACCACGCCGGAGAAGGCCGTGGTGGCGCTGCCCGACCGGAGCGACTTCCACAACCACGTCGGCGGGCCGCACGCGGGAGCGATGTTCACGCTGGGCGAGTCGGCGAGCGGGGCGATCGTGCTCGCCGCCTTCGGCGACCAGCTCTCGCGGGCCGTGCCCCTCGCGGTCAGCGCCGAGATCGCGTACAAGAAGCTCGCGATGGGCGAGGTCACGGCCACCGCCACCCTCGGCCGCCCCGCCGCCGAGGTCGTCGCCGAGCTCGACGCCGGGCAGCGTCCCGAGTTCCCCGTCTCCGTCGCCATCCGGCGTGCGGACGGCGCCGTCACCGGCGAGATGACCGTCGTCTGGACCCTGCGCCCCAACGGCTGACCCGGTCCGCTTCCGTCACCCTCGCCGTCCGCCGTCCCGGCCGACCGGCGAGGGCTCCTTCGCGCAGCTCATTGACACGAGTCACCGGCGCCCCTAGGTTCCCCGCCGACACGCGCACACGTGGTCCACCACGACGCCTGCACGAAGGAGTGAGGCTCATGAAAGGCACCGTGTCCCGGAGTTCCACCCGCTTACGGCGGCTGGCGGTGGGAGCGACCGCCCTCGCCGCCACCCTGCTGGCACCCGCCCCGGCCCAGGCCGCGGCGCCCGGACAGCCGGCCCTCGTCCGCACCGACGCCGGCTGGGTACGCGGGCAGACCACCGCCGAGGGACGGCAGTTCCTCGGCATCCCCTACGCCCGGCAGCCCGTGGGGGACCTCCGCTGGACCGAACCCCGGCCGGTCCGCCCCTGGCAAGGGGTGCGGGAGGCCGACGGGTTCGGCAACAGATGCGTGCAGACGTCCAGTTGGGACCCCGGCTACGAACGGCCCAGTCACACCGAGGACTGCCTGGACCTCAACGTGTACACGCCGCCCGGCACCACCCGCCGCCCGGTCATGGTCTGGCTCCACGGCGGCGGCCTCACCGCGGGCGCCGGCGAGGACGTCGTACCGGACGCCTTCGCACGGCGCACGGGCACGGTCGTCGTGACCGTCAACTACCGCCTCGGCGCCATGGGCTTCCTCGCCGCCGACGACCTCGACAAGGAGGTGCGCGACGGCGTCTCGGGCAACTTCGGCATGCTCGACCAGCAGGCCGCGCTCCGCTGGGTACGGGCCAACATCGGCCGCTTCGGCGGCGATCCGGGCCGGGTCACCATCGCGGGCGAGTCCGCCGGGGGCCGCTCCGTCTGCACCCAGCTCGCCTCGCCGACCTCCCGGGGCCTGTTCCGCGCCGGGATCGTCCAGAGCGGCGCGTACGGCGACTGCTCGGCCCGGACGCACCAGTCGGCGGTGGCCCAGGGCCGGACCTTCATGACGAGACTCGGTTGCGCGGACACGGCGTGCCTGCGCGGGAAGACCGCCGCCGAGGTCCTCGCCGCCCAGGCCGGACTGGACTGGGGGCCCGTGACCGGCGGCGCCTTCCTGCCCGTCCAGCCCTTCGAGGCGTTCCGGAAGGGGGCGGCCGCCCGTGTGCCCGTCCTCAA
This sequence comes from Streptomyces sp. NPDC030183, assembly GCF_055573455.1. Lineage (NCBI taxonomy): Bacteria > Bacillati > Actinomycetota > Actinomycetes > Kitasatosporales > Streptomycetaceae > Streptomyces > Streptomyces sp. NPDC030183. The sequence continues at coordinate 9,796 of NZ_JBVIBK010000037.1, read as the reverse complement.
CGGCGCCAACCAGGACGAGGGCCGCCTGTTCGCGTTCGCCCGCTTCGACGGGGCCGGCACCCCGCTCACAGCGGAGCGGTACCCGACCGTGATGCGCGCCGCCTTCGGCGACCGTGTCCTCGCCCGCTACCCGCTCACGGACCACCCCTCGCCGACCATCGCCTACGCGACCGCACAGGGCGACCAGGGCTTCGCCTGCCCCGCGCTGCGGCTGACCGAGGTCCTCGCCGGGCGCGGCCCGGTGTACGCGTACGAGTTCGCCGACCGCACCTCCCCGCCCTTCGCCTCGCTGCGCGACCTCGGCACCGACTTCGACTTCGGCGCGACGCACGTCAACGAGGTGCAGTACCTCTTCCGGCACTTCGGTCTGGACAGCCCGCTGGACGCCGGGCAGCGGGCCCTGGCGCGCCAGATGACCGACTACTGGGGCTCCTTCATCCGCGACGGGGTGCCGAGGGCCGCCGGTCAGCCCGCCGTCCCGGCCGGGGGCGAGCAGGTGCTGACCCTCAGGGTCGCCGCGCAGGGCGGGAACGGGCTGAGCGGGACCGTGTACGGGGAGCACGCGTGCGACCTCTGGGGCAACCTGCGGGGCTCCGCCGCCGTCAGAGTAAGCGGGTAGGCTGCCCCGGCGCGTGCTCCACCTGAGCGCGCGCCGGGGGCCGAGAACCGGACGCATGGGAGGAAGCGGCTTTGCACGTCCAGGAGTGGCTCGAAACGGTGCCACCGCTCAGCATCTATCTGCTGGTGGGGCTGGTCATCGGTCTGGAGAGCCTGGGCATCCCGCTGCCGGGCGAGATCATCCTGGTCTCCTCCGCGCTGCTCGCCTCCCAGCACGGTGAGATCAACCCGGTCGTCCTCGGCGCCTGCGCCACGGCCGGCGCGATCATCGGCGACTCGATCGGCTACGCCATCGGCCGCAAGGGCGGACGTCCGTTGCTGGCCAAGCTGGGCCGGAGATTCCCCAAGCACTTCAGCGAGAGCAACATCGCGGTCGCCGAGCGGTCCTTCGACCGCTGGGGCATGTGGGCGGTCTTCTTCGGCCGTTTCATCGCCCTGCTGCGGATCTTCGCCGGCCCCCTCGCCGGCGTGCTGCAGATGCCGTACTGGCGCTTCCTCACCGCAAACGTCCTCGGCGGCATCCTCTGGGCCGGCGGCACCACCGCCGTCATCTACTACGTCGGCGTGGTGGCCGAGGCGTGGCTCAAGCGCTTCTCGTGGCTGGGCCTGGTGCTGGCGGTGGTGATCGGCGCGACGTCGATGCTGGTGGTCAAGCGCAAGGCGAAGAAGGCCGCGGAGAAGGCCGAGGCCGAGGGCGACGCGGCGCTGGTCCCGGCCGCGGACTGAAACCCCCACCGCCACAGAGGCCGCGCCGCCGACCGGCGGCGCGGCCTCTCGGTCGTCTCCGGTGCCCCTTTCCGGTCCCGCCGGTCGTCTCCGGTGCCCCTTTCCGGTCCCGCCGGTCGTCTCAGTCCCGCCGGTCGTCTCAGGCCCCCGTCGGTCGTCTCAAGCGCCGTACTCCTCCTGCGCCGCCCGGTGGGCCTGCGCCAGCTCGGTGTAGTGGGTGCCGTTCAGGGTGACGCCCTCGCGCTCCTCGTCGGTCAGGGGGCGCTTCACCTTCGCGGGGACGCCCGCGACCAGCGAACCGGGCGGCACCCGCATCCCCTGCGGCACCAGCGCCTGCGCCGCCACCAGGGAGCCGGCCCCGATCACCGCGCCGTTCAGCACCGTGGCGCCCATCCCGATCAGGCAGTCGTCCTCGATGGTCGCCCCGTGCACGACCGCGTTGTGCCCGATCGAGACGCGCTCGCCGATGGAGATCGGGAAACCGGGGTCGACGTGGAGCGTGCAGTTGTCCTGCACATTGCTCCCGGCCCCCACCACGATCGGCTCGAACTCGGCGCGCAGCACCGCGCCGTACCAGACGCTGGACCCGGGGCGCAGCGTCACGTCGCCGATCACCGTCGACGTGGGGGAGACGAACGCGGCATCCTCCACATCCGGCTTCCTGCCGCCGAACACCGTGATCAGGGCCCGCTGCCGATTCATTGCCGCCTCCTGGTGGTGGATCAGTCTGCCTTGGCACCGTAAGCCATGGGCACGGCGTCGCGTGGGGTGAAGATCACAGCCCGACGGCACCGTCCGGAAGGCGACCGGTGAGTACGGTGAGCGGGTGCCCAGAAGCAGGAACACGTTCTCGTCATGGCGGCGACGCGCCGTGCAGCGCGCCGTCCACGCGGGCTGGGAGTGGGTGCAGCGCACGGGTGCGGTGACGGCCGAGCGTCCCGGCCGCTTCCGGTTCGGCGCGATGGGAACCGGTACCAGACTGGCCTTCCCGCTCGGCACGGTGTTCGGCGAGCCGTGGATCCATCTGGGTTCCCACTGCATCATCGGCGAGCAGGTCACCCTGACCGCCGGGCTGATGCCCGACCTCGACCTCGGCGCGGACCCGATCCTCCGCATCGGTGACGGCGTCGTCCTCGGCCGGGGCAGCCATGTCATCGCCGACACCAGCGTGACCATCGGCAGCGACTGCTACTTCGGGCCGTATGTGTACGTGACGTCCACGAACCACTCGTACGACGACCCCCACGAGCCGATCGGCAGGCAGTGGCCGCGGATGGACCCGGTGTCGATCGGCCCCGGCTGCTGGATCGGCACCGGTGCGGTGATCCTGCCGGGGGCGCGCATAGGGCGGAACGTGGTGGTGGCGGCCGGGGCGGTCGTGCGGGGCGAGGTGCCGGACCGCTCGGTGGTGGCGGGGGCGCCCGCGAAGGTCGTACGGCGGTGGGATCCGGTGGAGGGATGGCAGCCGCCGATCCGGACGCCCGCGCCCGTGCCGATTCCCGACGGGGTCACACCGGAGCAGTTGCTGGCGTTGGCCGAGTGGGAGGCGGAAGGGGCGGGGGAGTCCGCCTGAGGGCTCGGTCCATTCGGGTGCGTCGGCGGCTGCGGGTTCGTGGTGGCTGGTCGCGCAGTTCCCCGCGCCCCTTGAGCGCCGGTGGTGGAGTGCTCAGCCCGTCGCCAGGAGGAGGGTGCCTGCCAGGGCCAGGCCCGCGCCGGCCGCCTGGATGGCGCGGAGGCGTTCGCCGAGCAGGATGCGGGCGGCCAGGGCGGTGATCACGGGGTACAGCGAGGCCAGGACGGCGGCGATGGTGACCGGGCCGTGCTGGGCGGCGAGCGCGTAGGTGCCGTTGGCGGCCACGTCCGCGAGGCCGACGAAGGCGAGGGCCGGGAGCGAGGCGTAGGGGAAGCCCTCCGGCGGAAGGGCCGGGGTGCCGCGCCGCACCGAGACGCAGAGGGCGGCGCCGCCCGCGACGGCGTTGGTGACGCGTTGGACGAACAGGGCCAGGAACAGGCCGGTGAGCGTCGTCGACGCCTCCGCGATCAGGGCCATCACCGCGCCGAAGCCGAACGCCGCGACCAGGGTGAGAAGGATGGCCTGGCGCTGGACGGGGGCTCCCTTGAGCTGCGGGCCGCCCGCGAGGACGACCCCCACGACGGCCACCAGGATGCCGGCGGCCTGCAGCAGTGCGGGGCGCTCGCCGAGGAAGAGCCCGACGCCCACCGGGACGGCCACGCTCAGTGAACCGAGCGGTGAGACGACACCCATCGGGCCGAGGGCGAGCGCCTTGTAGAAGGCGAGCATGGCGACCGGGCCCACCACACCGGCGGCCACGGCGAACCACAGCCGCGGGCCGGCCTCGCTCCAGCCGCCGGTCGCGACCACGATCGCGCCCAGCACGACGGCCGCGATCGTCTGGGAGACGACGACCACCGTGAGCGCCGGGACGCGTCGGCTCAGCAGCCCGCCGCCGAAGTCGGCCAGGCCCCAGAGCAGGCTGGTGGCCAGGGCGAACAGTGCGGTCATCGAGCGGCCTCGCAGTACAGTTCGGTGAACGAAGAGTTCACTCCACCGTAGTTCATTTCACTGGACTCTGCCATTCAAAATATTGGACGGAATGTGTCGGACCTCGACCTGCTGACCCAGTCCCTGGCCCGGAACGTCAAACGCTGGCGTACCGAACGCGGCTTCACCCTGGACGCCCTCGCCGCCCGTGCCGGAGTCAGCCGGGGCATGCTCATCCAGATAGAGCAGGCCCGCACCAACCCCAGCCTCGGCACCGTCGTCAAGATCGGCGACGCCCTGGGCATCAGCATCACCACCCTGCTCGACTACGAGCAGGGCCCCAAGGTCCGGGTCGTCCCCGCCGAGCAGGTGGTCCGGCTGTGGCACACCGACGCGGGCAGCTACAGCAGGCTCCTCGCCGGCACGGAGGCGCCCGGCCCCCTGGAGATGTGGGACTGGCGGCTGATGCCGGGCGAGGGCAGCGGATCGGACCCGCACCCCGCCGGCACCGTCGAGATCGCGCACGTCACCGCGGGCGAGTTGACGCTCACCGTCGAGGGCACCGAGTACCGCGTGCCGGCCGGGGCGAGCGTCACCTTCGAGGCCAACGCGACGCACCGGTACGCCAACGAGGGCGACGTACCGACGGAGATGGTGCTGACGGTGTCGGTGCCGGCCGTCCGCTGAGACGTCGACTTCCCCGCGCCGGCGCTTTGTTAGCGTGCCGGTCATGCGCGCACCCATCGGAGAGTTCGACCACGCCACCCCCGCCCCCGCATGCCTCGACGAACTGGTCGGGCCGGTCGCCGACGCCGTACGCGACTGGGCGGGAGGCGTGCCCCGCCGAGCAGATCCTGTACGTGGACACCGACCCGCGGTGGGCCGACACAGCCGTGTTCGTCGAGCACTACGGGCGGGACCTGCTGGAGCGGTCCGCGAACTGCGTGGTCGTCGCGGGCAGGCGGGGCGGCGAGTCGAGCCTCGCGGCCTGTGTGGTGCTCTCCACGACCCGCGTCGACGTCAACGGCGTGGTCCGGCGGCAGATGGGTGCCCGCAAGGCGTCGTTCGCGCCGATGGAGACCGCCACCGGGGAGACGGGGATGGAGTACGGCGGCATCACGCCCGTGGGGCTGCCGAACGGGTGGCCCGTCCTGGTGGACTCGGCCGTGGTCGACCTGCCGTACGTCCTGGTCGGCAGCGGCCGGCGGCGCGGCAAGCTGCTGGTGCCCGGCAAGGCGTTCGCCGAGCTGCCCGGCGCGGTCGTCCTGGAAGGGCTGGGCGTCGCCTGACGGCCTGTGTGGATCGGGCGGTGGTCCGTCGAGCGGCATCGGGCGCGGTGGCCCGTCGAGCGGCGTGACCGCGCCCTGGGGGGACCCGCGCGGATCGGGGAACGACCGGCGCCGGGCCCCGGGCCTCGCGGCCCGGAACCCGGCGGCGTGCGACCGTGTGCGGCTCAGGCGGCCGCGGTGCCCGCCCGGGCGGTCAGCTGCTCGATGACGGCGGTCAGACCGGTGACGACCTCGGCGTCGTCGGCCGGGTGGGTCTCGGCGAAGCGGACGACCGAGCCGGGGATGGAGAGCTTGGCGTCCTCCAGGACCGTGGCGCCGGCGATGCCGACCGCCTTGCGGGTCTCGTCCTGCGCCCACACGCCGCCGAACTGGCCGAAGGCCGTGCCGACCACGGCGACCGGCTTGCCCGTGAACGAACCGGCGCCGTACGGGCGGGACAGCCAGTCGATGGCGTTCTTCAGGACGGCCGGGATGGTGCCGTTGTACTCGGGGGAGAAGAGCAGGAAGCCGTCGGCCTGGCCGGCCGCCTCACGCAGGCGCGCGGCGGTGGCCGGGAGGGCCTCCGCGTTGTCGATGTCCTCGTTGTAGAACGGGACGTCGGCCAGACCTTCGTACAGCTCGATCTCGACGCCCTCCGGGGCGTGCTTCACCGCCGCCTCGGCGAGCTGACGGTTGTGCGAACCGGCGCGAAGGCTGCCGACGAGCGCGAGGATGCGTACGGACATGAGCTGACTCCTAGCAAGGCGGAAGCTGAAGGGACAGGGATCCGGGATAAACGGACCGGGGTCCGTTCAAATTTGTATCAGCTATCCGGACCGCGGTCCACTTCTCTGTGGTGAGCGTTACGCTCTTTTCATGAACGAGCCGCTGCCGTCGTTGGTCAGGCCCTCGGGCGACGAACCCCTCGACGGGTTGATCGACTTCGTTTCGCCCGCCGGTGACCAGCCGCGACTGCGGGCGGACGCCGCACGCAACCGCGCCCGGCTGCTGGAGGTCGCCGCCCGTCTGGCCGGGGAGTGCGGAGCGGGCAACCTGACCATGGAGGCCGTGGCGACCGCCGCGGAGGTCGGCAAGGGCACCGTCTTCCGGCGCTTCGGCGACCGGACGGGACTGCTGGTCGCCCTCCTCGACCACCATGAGCGGGAGCTCCAGGCCGCGTTCCTGACCGGGCCGCCGCCCCTCGGGCCGGACGCGCCGCCCGTGGAGCGGCTCCGGGCGTTCGGCGCGGCCGTCCTGCGGCACGAGTACGCCCACCGCGACCTCTACCTCGCCGCCGGTGCGGACGCCTCCCGCCGCTTCAGCAGCCCCGCCAACCAGCTGCGGCTCGGCCACCTGTGCATGCTGCTGCGCCGGGCCGAGGTCAAGGGGGACGTGGAGCTGATGGCGCAGACCCTCCTCGGCTCTCTGGACATCCACCTGGTCGACCACCTGGTCACCCGGCGGGGGATGCCGCTGGAGCGGCTGGAGATGGGGTGGGCGGACGCGGTGGAGCGGTTCGTGCGGGCGACGTGAGGCCCCTGGGGTGGTCCGCGCGGGCCGTGTGCGGCCGGTGGGCCGCGGTGGGTGCCGCGGCCGCGTCCCCTCTGTGCAGACAAAGCGACCGCTTGGTAGCTTGAGGGCGGTGCCGGTCGCGGCATCGCGTACGGTGCGAGGGGGAGTGGCGGATGGCCGACACGAACGGGTCCCGGCCCGAGGTCGCGGGGACGGGGTTCTTCTCCTCCGTGGACGACGTCCTCGCCCAGCTCGCCGAAGCGGGCTACCTGGCCTCCACGGCCGTCGCCACCACGGTCTTCCTAGCCGACCGGCTGGGCAAGCCGCTCCTCGTCGAGGGCCCCGCGGGCGTCGGCAAGACCGAGCTGGCCAAGGCCGTCGCACGGGTCGGCGCCGCCCGCCTGGTACGGCTCCAGTGCTACGAGGGCATCGACGAGTCCCGCGCCCTGTACGAGTGGAACCACGCCAAACAGCTCCTGCGCATCAGCGCCGGACGCGACGAGGCATGGGACGACACCCGCAACGACATCTTCAGCGACGAGTTCCTGCTCACCCGGCCCCTGCTGACCGCCATCCGGGGCGACGAGCCGACCGTGCTGCTCATCGACGAGACCGACAAGGCCGACGTCGAGGTCGAGGGGCTGCTCCTCGAAGTGCTCAGCGACTTCCAGGTCACCGTCCCCGAACTGGGCACCATCGCCGCCACCCGGCGCCCCTTCACGGTCCTCACCTCCAACGCCACCCGCGAACTCTCCGAGGCCCTCCGCCGCCGCTGCCTCTTCCTCCACCTCGACTTCCCCGACGCCGAGCTGGAGCAGCGGATCGTCCGGCTCAAGGTGCCCGGCCTGGACGCCGTGCTCGCCGACTCCCTGGTCCGCGTCGTCGGAGCGCTGCGGGAGATGGACCTGCGCAAGGCGCCCTCGGTGGCCGAGACGATCGACTGGGCCCGCACCCTGCTGGCGCTCGGCGCGGGCACCCTCGACGAGACCGTCGTCCGGGACAGCCTGGGCGTGATCCTCAAGCACCGGGACGACATCGAGAAGGCCACACGGAAGCTGACCCTGGCATGACCGCCGTGGACCACCTCCCGGCCGCCTCGCGCGCGCCGCTCTCCGAGCGGCTCACGGGGTTCGTGCGGGCGTTGCGCGGCCACGGCATCCGGATCGGCCCCGGCGAGACCGTGGACGCGGCGGCCGTCCTGGAGGTCCTGGGCCTCGCCGACCGGGAGCGGGTCCGCGAGGGCCTGGCGGCGGCGCTGCTGCGCGCCGACCGTCAGCGGGGCGTGTTCGACGCCGCCTTCGAGCTGTACTTCCCGCTCGGCGTGGGCGAGTTGACCGGGGCCCGGGAGGCGCCGGCCGCGAACCGCGACGAGTTGCGCGAACGGATCGCCGCCGCGCTCGCCGCCGGTGACGTCGCCGCCCTCGACCGGCTCGCCGGCGAGGCGGTCGAACTGCTCGGCCGGTACGGCGCGTCGCCCGAGTCGGACGGCTGGTCGGCCCACCAGACACTGGACCGCCTGCGGCCCCAGACGCTGCTCGCGGGGATCCTCGCGGCGCAGCGGGCGGGCGGAGGCGGCGGGGGCGGCGCCGGTTCCGGCTTCGGACCGGGGGCCGGTACCGGGGCGGGCGGCGCGGGGGTGGGGTGGGCATCGGGCTCCGGGGCGGGATCGGGGCCGGGGTCGGGGTCGGGCGGTTCCGGTTCCGGCGGGTTCACCGACCGGCTGGACGCCGATGAGATCCGGCGGCGTATCGAGGACTTCCGCGACCGGGTCCGCCGCGAGGCACGGCGGCGGGTCGCCGAGCGGCGGGGCGCGGCGCTGATCGCCCAGCGCGGCATCGCCCGCAGCGCCGACCAGGTCGACTTCCTCATCGCCAACCGCGAACAACTCGTCGAACTCCGCCGCACCGTCCAGCCGTTGGCCCGCAAACTCGCGACCCGCCTTGCCGCCCGGCGGCGCAGGGCGGCCCGGGGGCAGATCGACATCCGGCGCACGCTGCGCCGCTCGCTGTCCACCGGGGGAGTGCCGCTGCGCCCCGCCTACCGGCGGCACCGGCCCGCCCGTCCGGAGATCGTGCTGCTGTGCGATGTGTCCGGGTCGGTCGCCGGATTCGCCAACTTCACGATGCTGCTGGTGCAGGCCATGCGGGACCAGTTCAGCAAGGTGCGGGTCTTCGCCTTCGTCAACAAGGTCGACGAGGTCACCCACCTCGTCACCACCGGTGAGGCCGATCCGGCGGAACTCGGCCGGCGGATCGCCGACGAGGCCACGATCAGCGGCTGGCACGGCAGCAGCGACTACGGGACCGCGCTCGGGGAGTTCGCCGAGTTCCATCTCGACGCCGTGGGGCCGCGCACCTCGGTGATCGTCCTGGGGGACGCCCGTACGAACGGGTTCGACCCCAACACGGCCGCCCTGCGCCGCATCGCCGGCCGTGCCCGCCGCGTCCACTGGCTCAACCCGGAATCACCCGAGGTGTGGTCCACGGGCGACTCCGCCGCGCACGTCTACGCCGAGGTCGTCGACATGCACGCCTGCCGCAACGCGCGACGGCTCGGGGAACTGGTGACGCGGTTGCTGCCGGTGTGACCCCGGGCCGGCCCCGGCCGGGGGTCAGCCCCGGCCGGTGTCGATCACACAGAACCGGTTGCCCTCGGTGTCCTCCAGGACGACGAAGTCGGAGTCCTCGTCGTACCACTCCCAGTCGACGCGGCGCGCCCCGAGGCCCACCAGCCGCTCGACCTCCGCCGTCTGGTCCGCCGCGTCCCCGGCGTACAGGTCCAGATGCACCCGCGGCCGTTCCTGCACCGGGGTCTCGCTCAGCCCGAGCGACATCTGGGGCCAACGGCCGTCGGGGTGCACCAGCACCACCCAGTCGTCCTCCGGCTCCTCGCGCGGTACGTACCCGAGGGCCTCCATCCAGAACGCGGCGGCCCGCCGCACGTCGGACGCTCCCATCACCACGGATCCGATGCTCAGCATGACCCGATTCTCACGCATCACGGCCACCCGCACCCGAGGTTCGTGCACGACCTAGGTGTATTGACCCGCAGGGTTGTTGACGCGGCTGATGGGTGGCTGGCCTCCGAGGGCGGTGTGGCAGCGATGGTAGTTGTAGGTGTGCAGGAAGGTGTCGAGGGCTGCGGTGCGTTCGGTGTTGCTGGTGTAGGG